>JANOJR010000398.1:0-4723 GCA_031418855.1 Rubrivivax sp. | reverse complement strand
CTCACGGGCTTCATGGTGGCCACCTTCATGGGCTTCATGAGTCTCTTGGTGTTGATCGTGCTGGTGGTCTATCACGCCCGGCTCGTCGAGTCGGTGACGGAGTAGGCCGTGTACGCGCGCACCGTGCCTATCCATGCGGCGGCGTACGCCAAAAGCGGCGCCTTCGAGTACCTGACCACGCGCAAAGACGAGCTCATCGGCTGGGCGCGCAAGTTCTCGATCTTTCCCTATCCCTTCGTCACCGCCTGCTGCGCCATGGAGTTCATGGCGGTGAGCGCCTCGCCCTACGACACCGACCGCTTTGGCGCCGCGCTGCCACGCTTTTCACCACGCCAGGCTGATCTCTTGATGGTCGTGGGCACCGTCACGCACAAGCAGGCACCCATCCTCTTGAAGGTCTACGAGCAGATGTGCGAACCCAAGTGGGTGATGGCCTTTGGCGTGTGCGCCACCAGCGGCGGCTTCTATCAAAACTACGCCACGCTGCTGGGCATCGACCGCATCGTGCCGGTGGACATCTACGTGCCCGGCTGCCCACCGCGGCCCGAGATGGTGATCGACGGGATCATGCAGCTGCAAGACAAGATCGCGCGCGCCAAGCATCCGATCCTGGGCAAGGATTTTTGAATGGCTGCCGCCTTGCTTGAGTCGCTGACGCAGCAACTTGTGAGTGTGGCCGGGCCCGGCACGCTGTCGCACGGTGTCTTCGTGCTGCACCTGATGCCCGCTGAGCTGGCGCCCACGGCGTGGCGGCTCAAGCAAGAGTTTGGCTTCGATCTTTTGCTCGACGTCACCGCCATCGACTGGCTCGGGCAGACGCCGCGCTTTGAAGTCGTGCACCACTTTTACGCCAGCACGGCCGGCCTGCGCGTGCGCCTGAAAACGCGCGTGGCTGAAGACGACGCGGTGGTCGATTCACTCGTCGCGCTCTACGCCTCGGCGGCCTTCATGGAGCGCGAATGCCACGACATGGTCGGCATCGGCTTTCGTGGCAACGCTGACCTGCGCCCGATCCTGCTCTACGAAGGTTTTGTCGGCCACCCGCTTCGCAAGGACTACGCCAAGACGCACGAGCAGCCGCTGGTGCCGTACCGGACCTAACAGGCGACTAACAGTCAAGAGACGTGGACCTCACCCTGCCCAACCCCGTGCGCTCGATCTTCGGCACGCCGCTGCGTGAAGACAGCGTCATCGTCAACATCGGCCCGTCGCACCCTGCCACGCATGGCACGGTGCAGATCATTGCCGAGCTCGACGGCGAGCGTGTACTGCGCAGCGACGTGCACTGCGGCTACTTGCATCGCGGCTTTGAGAAAGAGTGCGAAGACCACAGCTGGCACAACCTCATCCCCTACGTCGACCGGCTCAACTACGTTTCGGCCTTAGCCAACGACTTCGCCTACTGCGACGCCGTCGAGCAGCTGATGGGCGTGCAGATCACGCCGCGTTGCACCTACTTGCGCACGCTGCTGTTGGAGTACAGCCGCGTTGTCGACCACCTCACCTGCACGGCCGCCGGGCTGATGGAGCTCGGCGCGATGACGGCGTTCTTGTACCTCGTGATGCTGCGCGACCACATGTACGAGCACCTGGCGGCCCTGACCGGCGCGCGCGTGACCTACAGCTACGGCCGCATCGGTGGCCTGGCCTGCGACTTGCCCGAGGGCTGGCTCACGCGGCTGGAAGAAATCCTCGTGCAGTACGAGGAGTTTGTGGCGCGCGTACACACGCTGGTTGACCGCAACCGCATCTTCATCGACCGCATGCGCGGTGTTGGCGTCATCAGCACCGCCGACGCCTTGAGCTATGGCTGCACCGGCCCGCTGCTGCGCAGCACCGGCGCTGCGCGCGACTTGCGCAAAGACACGCCCTACCTGGCCTACGCCGAGCTCGACTTCGAGGTGCCGGTGGGCATCCTCGGTGACAACTACGACCGCTACTTCGTGCGCATGCGCGAGATGGACGAGTCGGTGCACATGATTCGCCAGCTCGTGCCGATGCTGCCGCCGGGGCCCATCAACGTCGACGACCACCGCTGCACGTTCCCGCCCAAACACTTGGTCTATCGCGAGATCGAATCGCTGATCAACCACTTCAAGCTCGTGCTCGACGGGCCACAAGTGCCCGCAGGCGAGATCTACGTGGCGCACGAAGCGCCCAACGGCGAGCTCGGTTTCTACCTGGTGAGCGACGGCAGCAGCCGGCCCTACAAAGTGCATGTGCGCTCGCCGAGCTTCGTGCACGTGGGTGCGGCCAGTCGCATGCTGGACGGCGGGCAGTTGGCGGACATCGTGCCGACGTTTGGGTCGATCAACATGATTGGGGGCGAATGTGATCGCTAACCACCGGCGCGCATTCACTCCCTCCCCCTGGAAGGGGGGCGAGGCGGGGGTTTCGAGCCGCATGCGGCGAGCCCGACGAGCGGTCTCGGCTTGCAAGCCGAGACGCGGTGCGCAGCTGGGTTGGGGTGGGGGTCGAGTGCTGCATCTGCCTCCATATGGCTCAGCGCCTGGGCACTCGATGCTCCAGACCCCCACCCCCGCCCTCCCCCTGGAAGGGGGAGGGAGCAAAACAAAACCATGAAGCATCTCGCCGCCGAATTCGAGCGCTTGCGCCGACGCTACCCCGAAGGTTTCGAATCCTCGCTGGTGCTGCCCTGCCTGCACCGTTTGCAGCAAGAGCGGGGCTTTGTGGCCGACGAGGACATCGTCTGGCTGGCCGGCTACCTTGATGTGCCGCGCATCCAGATCGAAGAGGTGCTGGGCCATTACACGATGCTGCGCCGTGCGCCCATCGGCCGCACGCATGTGCAGCTGTGCCACAACGTTTCGTGCTCGCTGCGTGGCAGCGAAGCGCTGCTGGATCAGTTGTGTGAGCGGCTGGCGATTCAACCCGGGCAGACCACCGCCGATGGGCGCGTGACGCTGAACACGGTGGAGTGCCTGGGCTCGTGTGGCAGCGCGCCGGTGCTGATGGTGGGCGAGGCGTATGTTGAGAACGTTGACGCGGCACGGCTCGACGCGCTCATCGATGGCTGGACGCGATGAGCACGCCCAAGCTCATCATGAACTTCGAGCTCACGCCGAGCTCGCACCTTTTGAACGACGTCCGCGCGCGCGGCGGCTACGCCACCTTGGCGCGCGTGTTGCACGAGATGCGCCCTGAGCAGGTGACGCAGGAAGTCGCCGCCTCAGGCCTGCTGGGCCACGGCGGCGCGGCGTTTCCCGCCGGGCGCAAGTGGGGTGTCATCAAGCTGCACGACGAGCAGCCGCATTACCTGTGCGCCAACGCCGACGAGGGCGAGCCCGGCACCTTCAAAGACCGCTGGATATTGGAGAACGCGCCGCACCAGCTGATCGAGTCGATGCTGATCGCCGCCTACGCCTTGCAGGTGCGCCACGCTTTCGTCTACATCCGTGGCGAGTTCGACTTTCCCTACCGGCGCCTGGCCGCCGCGGTGGAAGAAGCCTATGCGGCTAACTTGTTAGGCGAGCGCATCCTGGGTCACGATTTTGCTTGCGACCTGGTGGTCTACCGCGGTGCCGGCTCTTACGTCTGCGGCGAAGCCTCGGGGCTGCTGACCTCGCTCGAAGGCAAAAAAGGCTACCCGCGCAACCGCCCACCGCGCTTGACGGTGCGCGGCCTGATGCAGCGGCCCACCGTCGTCAACAACGTCGAGACGCTGGCGCATGTCACCCCCATCCTGGCCATGGGCGCGCCGGCCTACCGCCGCATCGGGACCGTCAAGAGCCCGGGCACGCAGCTGGTGTCGATCTCCGGCCATGTGCAGCGCCCGGGCGTCTACGAGCTGGCGTATGGCACGCCGCTGGCGCGCTTCATCGATGAGGACTGCGGCGGCGTGCTGGATGGCATAAGTGGCAAACAAGCGCTCAAGTGCATCGTGCCCGGCGGCATCTCGACCAAGGTACTCAGCGCGGCCGAAATCACCACCCTGACCTACGACCATGCCGCCCTTGCGGCGGCGGGTTCGTCGCTGGGCTCAGGCGGCTTGATCGTCATCGCCGAGGGCACATGCATGGTGCGGCTGCTGCAGGTGATGCTGCGCTTTTATCACCACGAAAGCTGCGGCCAGTGCACACCTTGCCGCGACGGCATGGGCTGGATGCACCGCATCATCGACCGCATCGTCGCCGGACGCGGGCAGGGCGGCGACATCGAGCAGCTGCTGCGCATCAGCCAGGCCAATGACGGCAGCACGATCTGCGGCATGGGCGACGCTGCGGGCTATGCCGCCGTGGGCATCCTGGCCACCTACCGGCACGAGTTCGAGCATTTCATCGAACACAAGCGCTCGCTGTTGGGCGGCCGCCTGGACCTCACGCAAGAGGTAAACGCCTATGCCTGAGTTCTTCATCAACGGCCAAAGCGTGCAAGCCGCCGAGCAGCAAACGGTGATGCAAGCGGCGCGCGCGGCGGGCTACTTCCTGCCCGCGTTTTGCTGGCACCCGCAGCTCTCGGCGCCAGGCAACTGCCGCGTCTGCGTGGTGGAGGTGCGCAGCGACGATGACAGCAGCGGCTGGCTCGACATCGCCTGCAACATGCCGGTGATTGCGGGCATGCGCGTGCTGACCGACTCCGACAAGGTGCGCGCGAGGCGCCAGCAGACGCTGCAGTTCGCCACCCTCAACCACCCGGTGGACTGCGGCATTTGCGACAAGGCCGGCGAGTGCACGCTGCAGGACTACCACGTGGCCTACAACGG
>JANOJR010000397.1:0-17100 GCA_031418855.1 Rubrivivax sp. | reverse complement strand
GGTTCGTCCAGCAGCAGCACCTGCGGCTCCATCGCCAGCGCCCGCGCCAGGTCCACGCGTTTTTGCAGGCCGTAGGGCAACTGGCCCACGGGTGTCTTGCGGTAGGCCTGGATCTCCAGGAAATCGATGATGCGTTCGACGTACTCGCGCTGCACGATCTCTTCGCGCTCGGCCGGGCCGATGCGCAGCGCCTGCAGCAGGATGTTGCTGCGGATGTGCAGGTTGCGCCCGGTCATGATGTTGTCCAGCACGCTCATGCCTTTGAAAAGCGCCAGGCTCTGGAAGGTGCGCGCTACACCCATCTCCGCGACCTGGCGGCTGTTCATGTGGCTGAAGGTCTTGCCGCGAAAGGTGATGGTGCCTTGCTGCGGCGTGTACACGCCATTGATGCAGTTGAGCATGCTGCTCTTGCCCGCGCCGTTGGGGCCGATGATGGCGCGCACCTCGTGTTCACGCACATCAAAGCTGATGTCGCTCAGCGCCTTCACGCCACCAAAGGCGAGCGAGATGCCCTGCACTTCGAGCATCACGTTGCCGATTTTTCGCGCGGCCATGGTCACGCCGCCTTCTGCATGGCTGGGAACGTCTTGGCGTCCAGGATCGCTAGCGTTGCCGAGACGCTGCCGCTGCGTCCGTCTTCGAACTTCACCGCCGTCTCGATGAACTGCTCGGTCTTGCCTGCGTAGAGCGCGTCGACCAACACCAGATACTTGTCGGCGATGGCGCCACGGCGCACTTTGCGCGTGCGCGTGAGCTCGCCGTCGTCGGCGTCGAGCTCTTTATGCAGCACCAAGAAGCGGCTGATCTGGCTGCCGGCGAGCTTGTCGTCTAACGCCAAGTCTGCGTTGACTTTCTCCACGCACTCGCGGATGAGATCCAGCACCTGCGGTTTGGCGGCCAGGTCGGTGTAGCCGGCATAGGGCAGGTTGCGCTTTTCGGCCCAGTTGCCGACGGCGTCGAAGTCGATGTTGATGAAGGCACAGGCCTTCTCGCGCCGGTCGCCAAAGGCCACGGCCTCTTTGATGTACGGGAAGAACTTGAGCTTGTTCTCCACGTATTTGGGCGCAAAGATGGCGCCGCTGCTGGAGCCACCCATCAAGCGGCCAACGTCCTTCGCGCGGTCGATGATCTTCAGGTGGCCACTCGCGTCGAGAAAGCCCGCGTCGCCCGTGCTGTACCAGCCATCAGCGCTCAGCACCTCGGCGGTGGCGGCGGGGTTCTTGTAGTAGGCCTTGAGCAAGCCGGGTGACTTGATGAGGATTTCGCCGCTGTCGCTGACGCGAATCTGCACACCATCGATGGGTACACCCACGGTGTCGGCGCGGGCTTCGTGGTCGGGCTGCAGGCACACGAACACGGCGGTCTCGGTCGAGCCGTAAAGCTGCTTGAGGTTGACGCCGATCGAGCGGTAGAAGATGAAGAGGTCGGGCCCGATGGCCTCACCCGCTGTGTAGGCCACACGCACACGCGACAGGCCCAGCGTATTGCGCAAGGGGCCGTAAATGAAGAAGCTGCCCAATGCGTAATGCAGCTTGTCAAGCAGACCCACCGGCTTGCCGTCCATGATGGCCGGGCCCACGCGGCGCGCCACGTTCATGAAGTGGTGAAAGAGCGCGCGCTTGATGCGGCTGGCGTCTTCCATGCGGATCATCACGCTGGTGAGCAGGCCTTCAAAGACACGCGGCGGCGCGAAGTAGTAGGTCGGGCCGACCTCTTTCAAATCGATCATCACCGTCGCCGCCGACTCTGGGCAATTCACCACGTAGCCGCAGGCCAGCCACTGCGCGTAGCTGAAGATGTTCTGCCCGATCCACGCCGGCGGCAGGTAGGCCAGCACTTCTTCGGTGGCCTGCAGCTTGTCGAATTCGGCGCCAGCGCGCGCGCGGTCGAGCAGCGTGAAGTGGCTGTGCACCACACCCTTGGGGTTGCCCGTGGTGCCCGAGGTGAAGAACATCGCCGCCACGTCGTCGGGCGTGGCCTTGGCCACTTCGGCATCGAAGAAGGCGGGCTGCGCGGCGTTGAATGCACGGCCGGCGTCGATCAAGGCGTCGAGTGAGCTGACACCGCTGTCTTCATAGTTGCGCAGTCCACGCGGGTCGTCGAACCAAATGTGCGCGAGCTGCGGGCAGCTGGCGCGCAACTCGACCAGCTTGTCGACCTGCTCCTGGTCTTCCACGATGGCAAAACGCACCTCGGCGTTGTTGATCGGGAAGGTGTATTCGGTGGCGGCCGCGTCCTGGTACAGCGGCACGGGGATGGCGCCGAGCGACTGCGCCGCGAGCATCGACGCATACAGGCGCGGCCGGTTTTCGCCCACCACCACGATGTGGTCGCCGCGCTTGAGGCCCGCCGCCGCCAGGCCACCAGCGAGCTGACGTGTGAGCAAGGCCAGCGCCGACCAGGTGAGCGTCTGCCAAATGCCGTATTCCTTCTCGCGCAATGCGGCAGCATCGGGTCGCGTTTTCGCGTGCTCAAGCAACCGGCGGGGGAAAGTCGTTTGCACCACATGTCTCCGAGGTGTGGGCTGTGATCGTAGTGAGTCGTTTGACGTTAAGTTGTCATGCCAACGACAATTTGAGGGTCATTCCCAAGAGGACTTTCACCCGTGTCGAGCTACCCAGAGCGCCAGGCCACACCGCTGCGCCAGCGCGCGCGCCGCGCCCGCGACGACGAGCTCGACATGGTGCCCTGGTTGCCCGTGCTCAATACTGATGAACGTCAACGTGCGGTGGCAGCACTTGAAGTGGTGGAGGCCGAGCCGGGCGACTTTGTCTGCAAGATCGGCCGCCAGGCCAACTTCTGGCTTGGCGTCGTGGACGGCCTCTTGAAGATGAGCAACGATGCGAGCCTTGGTGCGCCCATGACCTTCACCGGCGTGCCCGCAGGCGGCTGGTTTGGCGAGGGCACGCTGCTCAAGCGCGAGGCCTACCGCTACAACATCGAGCCGCTGCGCAGCAGTGTGGTGTCGGGTCTGCCGCTCGCAGATTTTGAGTGGCTGCTGGAGCGCAGCATTCCGTTTAACCGCTACGTCATGAACCAGATCAATGAACGCCTGGGCCAGTTCATCGCCGCGCGCGAGATCGACCGCATGAACGACCCCGATACACGCGTGGCGCGCAGCCTGGCGGCCCTCTTTCACCCGGTGCTGTACCCCGGCGTGGGTGAGCTGCTACGCATCACGCAGAACGAGCTCGGTTACCTGGTGGGCTTGTCGCGCCAGCGTGTCAACGAAGCCTTGCGCACGCTGCAAGTTTCACAAGCCATTCGTGTGGAGTACGGCGGCGTGCGCGTGCTGGACTTGCAGCGCTTGCGGCAGTGGCGGCGTGCCTAAGTTCACGCCATAGACGCGAAGTCATCGGCGCCCGTCGCCCTGGACCCGCCGCGCCAGATGTGCGTATGCTTGCCCCCCCGAACCCTGAAGCCGGACCCCTGCCATGAAGCTCTACTACCACCCCGCCTCGACCGTCAGCCGCCCCGTCATGCTCTTCGCCGCCGAGAACGCGGTGCCCATGGAGATGCAGGTGGTGAACCTCTTCACCGGCGAACACCTTGAGGCGCCCTACGACGCCGTCAACCCCAGCCACTTGGTGCCGACGCTGGAAGACGGTGACTTTCGCTTGACCGAAAGCTCGGCCATCCTCAAGTACCTGGCCGACAAGAGCGGCTCGCCGCTCTACCCCAAAGACTTGCAGCAGCGCGCCTGTGTCAACGAGCGCATGGACTGGGTCAATACGCAGCTCTGCCGCGATCTCGCCTACGGTTTTGTCTACCCGCAAATTTTCCCAGGCCACAAGCGCCGCAGCGACGAAGCGCAGGCCGCCACCCTGGCCTGGGCCCAAGAGCGCACGCAGACATGGCTGAAGGTGATGGACCAGCGTTGGCTGAGCGCCAACCCCTACCTGTGTGGCAGCGCCATCACCATCGCCGACTACTTCGCGTCGTCGTTTGTGGCACTGGCTGAGCTCACCGGCAGCGAGCTCGCGGCCTTCCCCAAGGTCCAAGCCTGGCTTGGGCGCATGAAGGCCTTGCCGCACTGGAGAGAAGTCAATGCCGCCATCGACGGCTACGGCGCTTCGCTCCAAGGCCAGGCCTTGGTCGCGGTGTAAGCACAAGGGGCCCGCCATGATCCGCAAGCTGCACCACAACGCCTACCGTTGCCGCGACTCGGAGCAAACGCGGGCCTTTTACGAAGACTTTCTGGGCCTGCCGCTGGTCAGCACCTTGGCCATCAATGAAACCAAGACCGGGCGTGTGGCGCACGTGCTGCACACGTTTTATCAGCTCGACGACGGCTCGAACCTGGCGTTTTTTGAAGCGCCCGACATGCCGTTTGAGTTCAAGGCGCAGCACGACTTCGACCTGCACATCGCACTCGAAGTCGACGCCTCGGTGTTGCAGCCCATGCTGGCCAAGGGTCGCGCGGCCGGCATTGAAACGCGCGGTGTCTCCAACCACGGCTTCATCGACTCGATCTACTTCCGCGACCCGAGTGGCTACGTCATCGAGCTGTGCGCGAAGAAGGCCGGGCATGACCAAGCGATGGACCCGGCGCACAACGCGGCGCGCGATATGTTGCACAGCTGGACGGCGGGCAAGGCTGCGGCTGCTGGCTGAATCAGTTCAACGCCCCCCACGCAAATGCTCCAGCGGCAACGCGGCCCCCGACTTCACCTCACCCAGCGAAAAGCTGGTGTGCATGTCCTTGACGTTGGGCAAGTGAAACAGCACCTGCATGGCCCAGCGTGAAAAGGCGTCGAGGTCGGTGGCCACCACCTGCAGCTCGAAGGTGCCGGTGCCGCTGATGTAGTGGCAGGCCACGACCTCGGGCAGCGCGGGGATGCGCTCTTCCAGAGCAGGCGTCGCTGCGGCGTTATTACGTTCGGCGTCCAGGCGCACAAAGGCCAGCACACCGAGGCCAATCTTGCGACGGTCGATCTCGGCGCGGTAGCCGGTGATGTAGCCCTGCTGCTCCAACCAGCGCACCCGCCGCCACGTCGGCGCGGCCGACAGGCCAATGCGTGAGGCCAGCTCCGCGTTGGACAAGCGCGCATCGGCTTGCAGCAGGCCCAGGATGAGCACGTCATAGCGGTCGAGTTCGGCAGGGTGTGGGGCGCCCGCCGGCCTAAACTGCTGCTTCGCCTCCACCGAAAGTGCCCAGCCCATGAACGCGCCCCTGCCCGACTCAATCCGCAAGGCCCTGGAGAGCGCGACGCTCGACGACAAGTACAGCCTGGACGCCGGCCGCGCCTTCATGAGCGGCGTGCATGCTCTTGTGCGCTTGCCCATGCTGCAACGTCAGCGCGACCTGCGCGCGGGGCTCAACACGGCGGGTTTTGTCAGCGGCTACCGCGGCAGCCCGCTGGGCAGCTACGACCAGTCACTTGCCGCGGCGAAGAAGCATCTGGCGGCACACCACGTCGTGTTCCAGCCCGGCGTCAACGAAGAGCTGGCGGCCACGGCGGTGTGGGGCACACAGCAGCTGGCGCTGTACCCCGAGAGCAAGAAGTACGACGGCGTGTTTGGCATCTGGTACGGCAAGGGCCCCGGCGTCGACCGCTGCTCTGACGTGTTCAAGCACGCCAACATGGCCGGCACCGCGCCGCACGGCGGCGTCATCGCCATCGCGGGTGACGACCACGTGGCCAAGAGCAGCACGGCCGCGCACCAAAGCGACCACATCTTCAAGGCCTGCGGGCTGCCGGTGTTCTTCCCATCGAGCGTGCAAGACATCCTGGACATGGGCTTGCACGCCTTCGCCATGAGCCGCTTCTCGGGCCTGTGGAGCGGCATGAAGACGATCCAGGAAGTGGTGGAGTCCTCAAGCTCGGTGAGCGTCGACCCGGACCGCGTAAAGATCGTCATGCCCGAAGACTTCGTCATGCCCAAGGGCGGCCTGCACATTCGCTGGCCCGACGGCGCGCTGGATCAAGAAGCACGACTGATGAACTACAAGTGGTACGCCGCGCTGGCCTATGTGCGCGCGAACCGGCTCAACCACAACGTTATTCAAAGCAGCCGCGACCGCTTCGGCATCATCGCCAGCGGCAAGGCCTACAACGACACGCGCCAGGCGCTGGCCGACCTTGGGCTGGACGACGACACCTGCCACACGTTGGGCATTCGCCTGCACAAAGTCAACGTCGTTTGGCCGTTAGAGGCCACCATCACGCGCGACTTTGCGCAGGGCTTGCAGGAAATTCTGGTCGTCGAAGAAAAGCGCCAGGTCATCGAGTACCAGGTCAAGGAAGAGCTCTACAACTGGCGCGCCGACGTGCGCCCCAACGTGCTGGGCAAGTTCGACGAGCCTGATGGCGACGCCACTGGCGGCGAGTGGAGCATGCCAAATCCGAGTGAGAACTGGCTGCTGCGCGCGCAGGCCGACCTTACCCCCGCGCTGGTGGCCAAGGCCATCGCCAAGCGCCTGAAGAAGCTGGGCCTCGCACCCGACGGCAGCGACGTCGCCGCACGCATGGCACAGCGCCTGTCGGTCATCGAAGGCCGCGAGCGCGAACTGGCGGTGCTGAAGATCGACACCGGCGACCGCGCGCCGTGGTTTTGCAGCGGCTGCCCCCACAACACCAGCACGCGTGTGCCCGAAGGCTCACGCGCCATGGCCGGCATTGGCTGCCACTTCATGGCCGTGTGGATGGACCGCAGCACCAGCACCTTCTCGCAAATGGGCGGCGAGGGCGTGGCCTGGGTCGGCCAGTCGCCTTTCACCACCGACACGCATGTCTTCGCCAATCTCGGTGACGGCACCTACTTCCACAGCGGCCTCTTGGCCATCCGCCAGAGCATCGCGGCGGGCGTGAACATCACCTACAAGGTCCTCTACAACGACGCCGTGGCGATGACGGGCGGCCAGCAGGTCGGCGAGCGCGCGGAAGGCCACTCGGTCTTGCAGATCATGAAGAGCTTGGTGGCCGAAGGTGTGACACGCCTGGTCATCGTTACCGACGAGCCACAGAAGTACGACGGCGCCGTGCTCGAAGGGGGTGTGACCGTGCACCACCGCGATGAGCTCGACCGCCTGCAGCGTGAGTTCCGCGAGATCAAAGGCACCACCGCCATCATTTACGACCAGACCTGCGCCACCGAAAAGCGCCGGCGCAGGAAGCGCGGCACCCTGGTCGACCCCGACAAGCGCGTGGTGATCAACGAGCTCGTGTGCGAGGGCTGCGGCGACTGTTCGGTGCAAAGCAATTGCCTCTCGGTCGAGCCCGTGGAAACCGAGTTCGGCCGCAAGCGCCAGATCAATCAGAACAGCTGCAACAAGGACTATTCCTGCGTCAAAGGCTTCTGCCCGAGCTTCGTCACCATCGAAGGTGGGCAGCTGAAGAAGCCGAAGAAAGAGAAGCGCGGCGACCTGTCAAGCTTGCCGGCTATCCCCGAGCCGACGCTGCCGCTGGCCGAGAACGCCTGGGGCATCGTGGTGGCGGGAGTGGGCGGCACCGGTGTCATCACCATTGGCCAGTTATTGGGCATGGCCGCGCATCTGGAAGGCAAAGGCGTGGTGACTCAAGACAGCGGCGGCCTGGCGCAAAAAGGCGGCGCCACCTGGAGCCACATCCAGATTGCCAACCGCGCTGACGCCATCTACACGACCAAGGTCGACACCGCCAAGGCCGACCTGGTGATCGCCTGCGACAGCATCGTGGCGGCCAACAAGTACACGCTGACCGTGATGCAGCAAGGCCGCACCTACGTCGCACTCAACACGCATGGCACGCCGACGGCAGCGTTCGTGGGTAACCCCGACTGGCAAGCGCCGGGCGCGAACTGCGAGATCGCCATCAGCGCCAGCGTGGGCGCGGCCCTCGTGGGCGCGTTTGACGCCGAGGCCGCCGCCACGCAGCTGCTGGGCAACTCGATCTACACCAACCCGCTGATCCTTGGCTATGCCTGGCAGCAGGGGCGCGTGCCGATTTCGCACGCCGCGATCTTGCGTGCGATGGAGCTCAACGGCGTGCAGATCGACAACAACAAGGCCGCGTTCGAATGGGGCCGGCGCTGCGCGCACGACCTGGCGGCGGTGCAGGCGCTCTACAAGGCGCAGCAGGTGATCCAGTTCGTGAAGAAGCCGTCACTCGCCGAGATGCTGGCCAAGCGTGTGGACTTTCTAACGTCTTACCAGAACGGAGCCTACGCCGCCGAGTACCTGGTCTTTGTCGAGAGGGTTCGGGCCGCTGAAAGCCAGCTTGTGGGTGACAAGCCTGGCGGCACCAAGCTCACCGAGGCGGTGGCGCGCTACCTCTTCAAGCTGATGGCCTACAAGGACGAGTACGAAGTGGCGCGGCTGCACACCGATGCTGCCTTCACCGACAAGATCGCCGGCATGTTCGAAGGTGACGTGAAGATCGTGCACCACCTCGCCCCGCCCTTGATCGCCGGCAAGAACGACAAGGGCGAGCTCGTGAAGCGGCCCTTTGGTGGCTGGATCCGCCCCGCCTTTGGCGTGTTAGCCAAGATGAAGGGCCTGCGTGGCACAGCCTTCGACATCTTTGGCTACAGCGACGAGCGGCGCATGGAGCGCGCTTTGATCGGCGAGTACCGCGCCTGCATCGACGAGCTGCTGCGGACCTTGTCCGCCGCCAAGCTGGACCTCGCGGTTGAGATCGCACGCGTGCCCGAAGACATGCGCGGCTACGGCCACGTCAAGGAGCGCCACGTCAAGGCCGCGCGCGTCAAGTGGAATGCCTTGATGGTGCGTTGGCGCGCGCTAGTCTAAATCCATTCTTTTTCTATTCATCTTCTATTCAAAAAAAGTCACTAAAGTATTGTCGAGCAACATAAAAAGCGACTAAGCTTTCTATTCATGAAAGCTGACAACGACGGCCTGGAAACGGCCCTGCTCACGCTGCTACGCCAACGCGGCATGGCCACCTCGGGCGAGCTGCAGGCGCGCTTTGGGCTCAGCCAGCCCACGCTGTCGCGTGCCCTGCAAGCCTTGTCGTCGCATCTGCTGACCCTGGGTGCCGGGCGCAACACGCGCTACGCGATGCCGCAGCCGATCGTTGGCCGCGCGGCACAGCAGCCGCTCTTCTGGGTCCACGCCGACGGCCGCTTCGAGCCGCTGGGCATGCTGAGCTTCCTGAGCAACGAGCGTGTGCATGTGCAAGGCGAGGGCATCGACATTGCGCGCCAAGGCCAGCTGCCGTGGTTTCTGGCGCCGCTGCGGGCCGAAGGATTTCTCGGCCGCGCGCTGGCGCGCCAGCTCGCTGGCGTGGGCCTGCCCGGTGACCCGCACGCATGGAGCCTGGAGCAAGCGCTGCTGGCGGCGCTGCACACGCATGACGCGCCCGGTGCCATCGTGCTGGGCGAGCCACAAGCCGCCCTGCTACCCGCGCTGGACCATGACGCGCTGGCGCAAGCCGTCACCAGCCAGGCCTCGGCGGGCTCGTCGGCGGGTGGCGAGCAGCCCAAGTTTCTGGCCCGGCGCAGCGACGGAACAGCGGTGCTGGTGAAGTTCACACCCCCTCGCGGCACGCCTTACGGTGAGCGCTGGCACGACCTCTTGCACGCCGAAGCGCTGGCGCTGCAGGTGCTGCAAGAACACGGTGTGGCGGTGGCGGCCACGCGTGTCGTCAGCACCGCGCGGCGCACCTACCTGGAGTCGGAGCGTTTTGACCGCGTGGGCTGGCATGGGCGCGTACACGTCGTCGCCTTGGGCGCGGCCCACGAGGCCTTTGTGCCGGGCGCCATGCAGCATTGGGCGGCCAGCTGCGAGGGGCTCGTGCGCCAAGGGCGCCTGCCACCCGAGGCCGGCCGCCAGGCCGCCGCGTTGCGCCACTTCGGCCGCTTGATCGGCAACACCGACATGCACTTCGGCAACCTGAGCCTGCGCGTGGCGCGCGAAGACTTGGCGCGCGGCCGCTTCACGCTGGCACCGCTCTACGACATGCTGCCCATGCGCTGGCGCCCCGACCCGCACGCTGATGGCGAGATCGGCCCCACGCCTTTTGAGCCCGAGCCGCTGGACCTGCAAAGTGCCGCGCGGCCTCTAGCGCAGCAGTACTGGGAGCGTGTGGCCGAGCATGCCGAGATCGGCAAGCCCACACGCGCACTGGCGAAGGTCATGGCGCTGCGGGTGAAGGCTACCGCGTGAAAGGGTGGGGGCGGTTGGGGTGCGGTCGCAGCGCGCCTCATTAGACTGCCCACTCCCACCTCTCAAGGAGACCGGCCATGCCACGCATCGTGATCGCCCTCTACCGCCCCAAGCCCGGCCAGGAGGCGGCGCTGCTGGCTGAAGTGCGTACCCATGTGCCCACGCTTCAAGCCTTAGGCCTGGCCACCGCACGCACGCCCATGGCCATGCGCGCCAGCGACGGCAGCGTGCTCGAAATCTTCGAGTGGGCCTCGCCCGAGGCCATTGCGCGTGCGCACCACGACCCCACGGTGGCGGCGATATGGCAGCGCTTCGGTGCTGTCTGCGAGCACACGCAGCTGGGCTCGCTGGCCGAAGCCTCGCAGCTGTTCCCCGACTTCGAGCCACTGTGATCGGCGCTGCGCTTTGGGCGGCGGCGCGCCAGCGCAGCGTCGCGCGTGTGCCTTTTGTCGTCGATGGGCGCGAGGTCGGTTCGGTCGCGGTGGCCGACGTGCCGGCCCTGCAGGCGCTGCACCATGTCGGCCACGCGCTGCGCTTCAATGCAGCGGACGTCGAGCTGCGAACGCCGGCCTCCGAGCGTAACGCCGTGCTCGCCGCCATGCACGCGCAGCTGCGCGAACTGGGCCGCATCCGCGCCTGGCGCGACGAAACCTACGCGCTGCGCGACCCGGCCACGCTCGAACCCTTGGCCTTGATCGAGCGCGCCGCCGCGCGTTTCTGGGGCACGTTGACCTTCGGCGCGCACGCCACCGGTTTTGTGGCCGATGCGCAGGGCTGCCCCGCGCAGCTGTGGATCGCCCGGCGCTCGCCGTTTAAGGCCACCGACCCCGGTTTGCTCGACAACCTCATTGGCTCCGGCGTGCCGCACGACCAAACGCCGCGCCAGGCGCTGCTGCGCGAGGCCTGGGAAGAGGCCGGGCTCACACCGGCGCAGGCCGAAGCGGCGTTGGCCGTCGGCAAGATCGAGTTGCATCGTGACGTGGCCGAAGGCCTGCAGCACGAGTGGCTCTACAGCTTCGATCTGGCCTTGCCACGAGGTCTTGTGCCGTGCAACCAAGACGGTGAAGTCGCGAGCTTCGAGCTCATGCCGCCACAGCAGGTGCTGTCACTGCTGGCCGCGCAGACGATGACGCTCGACGCGGCGTTGGTGAGCTTTGACTTCCTGGCGCGCCACCGGCTTGTCGACAGGGCGGAGCTCACGGACCCATTGGTCTCAGTCACCGCCAATCCAGCCGATGGAATTGGTCATGGCAGTTTCACCCAGCGCGCGCCTCACATATGGGGTTAACCCCCGTTCCTGTGGAATTGGGTTGGGAACGATAGTGTGCGGCTAGCTTTTTCACACACCCGTACGGAGACAAGCCATGACCGAAGCCAAGAAGCCCGCCGCACCCGCGCCGCGCCGCAAGTTCCTGCAAAACGCTGCCGCCGCCTCCGTCGGCACCACGGCCATGGCCACACCGCTGGTGGCTTCGGCACAGCCGGTGAGCCTGCGCTTCCAGAGCACTTGGCCGTCGAAGGACATCTTCCACGAGTACGCGCAAGACTTCGCCAAGAAGGTCAACGACATGACCGGCGGCGAACTCAAGATTGAAGTGCTGCCGGCCGGTTCGGTGGTGCCCGCCTTTGGCCTGCTCGACGCCGTTTCCAAAGGCACGCTCGATGGCGGCCACGGCGTGCTGGGCTACAACTACGGCAAGCAAAACGCGCTCGCACTTTGGAATTCCGGCCCCGCCTTCGGCATGGACGCCAACATGCTGCTGTCATGGCACAAGTACGGCGGTGGCCAGGAACTGCTGAACAAGCTCTACGCCTCCATCGGTGGCAACGTGGTGTCTTTCCTGTACGGCCCCATGGCCACGCAGCCGCTGGGCTGGTTCAAGAAGCCCATCACCAAGACGGCTGACTTCAAGGGCCTGAAGTTCCGCACCAATGGCCTGGCGATCGACCTCTTCACCGCCATGGGCGCGGCCGTCAATGCGCTGCCCGGCGGCGAAATCGTGCCGGCCATGGACCGCGGTCTGCTTGACGGCGCCGAGTTCAACAACGCCAGCTCCGACCGCCTGCTTGGCTTCCCCGACGTCTCCAAGGTGTGCATGCTGCAAAGCTACCACCAGAGCGCCGAGACCTTCGAGATCACCTTCAACAAGACCAAGTACGAAGGCCTGCCGGCGAAGATGAAGGCCATCATCGCCCACGCCGTGGAAGCCGCGTCGGCCGACATGTCCTGGAAGGCCATCGACCGCTATTCCAAGGACTACATCGAGTTGCAGACCAAGGACAAGGTCAAGTTCTACAAGACCCCCGACGTCATTCTTCAGGACCAGCTGACGCTGTGGACGGCGATCCTCGAGCGCAAGTCGGCCGAGAACCCGCTCTTCAAGGAAATCGTTGAGTCGCAGAAGGCTTTTGCCGAGCGCGCCGTCAAGTGGGACCAGGACACCTATGTCAGCCGTCGTATGGCCGTGAACCACTTCTTCGGCGCCAAGAAGGCTGAGCCGAAGAAGGCCTGATTTTCTTTTCCGTTTTGCATCAGCCATCCGAGCCTGGCTCGGGTGGCTGATCTGCTTTTGAAGAGGCACAGGCATGCAGCAATTGCTCTTGACGGTCGACAGGCTCAGCACCTTTGTCGGCCAGGCGTTTTCTTGGCTGATCGTGGCGCTCACGTTGATGATCACCTGGGAGGTCTACTCGCGCTACGCGCTGGACGCTCCGCACGCCTGGGCCTTCGACGTCATGATCATCCTGTACGGCACGCTGTTCATGATGGCCGGCGCCTACACCCTGGCCAAGGCCGGGCATGTGCGTGGTGACGTGCTCTACGGCTTTTTCGAGCCGCGCACGCAGGCCACCATCGACCTCATCTTGTACGTGCTGTTCTTCATGCCGGGTGTTTTCGCGCTGACCTACGCCGGCTACTTTTTCGCCGCCGAATCCTGGGCCGTCAACGAGCATTCCAGCATCACCGCCAGCGGCCCGCCGCTCTATCACTTCAAGTCGATGTTGCCGCTGGCCGGCGCCTTCCTGCTCTTGCAGGGCATCGTCGAAATCATCCGCTGCATGGTCTGCATCCAGCAGGGTGCGTGGCCTTCGCGCGAGCAAGACGTGGAAGAAGTCGACGTCGACAAACTCAAGGAAATGGTCCACGTGAAAGACGAAGACATCGCCAAGCTCGACCAATACGTCGTGGCCCACAACAAAACGAACGCGAGCGCGACATGAAGATCCGAAAAGAACTCTGGTTCGGCTTTTCGCTGATGGCGATCATCCTGGCCGTCGTCGTGATCTTCACGCCCTGGGCGGGCTTTGCCGACGGCCACTTGAGCCACGACGACCTCGGCGCCCTGGGCCTATTGATGCTCGGGCTGATCGTGGTGGCCATCATGCTGGGCTTCCCCACCGCGTTCACGCTGATGGGCATGGGCGTCTTCTTCGGCTGGATCGCCTACCGCGCCGTCAACCCGGCGCTGGCCACGCAGCAGATCCTCGACCTGATGGTGCAGCGCGCGTACTCGGTGATGTCCAACGACGTGCTCATCGCGATTCCGCTGTTCGTCTTCATGGGCTACCTGGTCGAACGCGCCAACCTGATCGAGAAACTCTTTAAGAGCCTGCACCTGTCGCTGGCGCGCGTGCCCGGCGCGCTGGCCGTGGCCACCATCGTCACCTGCGCCATCTTCGCCACCGCCACCGGCATCGTCGGCGCTGTGGTCACGCTGATGGGCTTGCTGGCCTTGCCGGCGATGCTGCGCGCCGGCTATGACATCCGCCTGGCCGCAGGCGCCATCACTGCCGGCGGCTGCCTGGGCATCCTGATACCGCCGTCGGTGCTGCTCATCGTTTACGGCGCCACCGCAGGCGTCTCGGTCGTCAAGCTCTACGCCGGCGCGTTCTTCCCCGGCATCATGCTGGCCGGCTTGTATGTGGGCTACGTCATCATCGTGGCCAAGTGGAAACCACATCTGGCGCCGCCGCTGGCCGAGAGCGAACGCACCGTGCCGCTGCCATCCATGGCGAAGGCTTTGAGCTCGCGCAATCGCAATGCGCTGGCGGGGCTCTTCGCCGCGCTGCGCAACCCCTCGTTCCCCAAAAGCGCCGTGCTCGGTCAGCTCTTCGTGACGCTGCTGCCGGCGATCTCGATCGTGGCCTTGTTGGCGCTGATGTACAGCAGCTCGACCGCGCCGGTGGCGGTGGTCGACACCACGGGGCTCGTGCAATCTGGCGGCGCCATCGGCATGTCGGAAGAAAAGCCGGCCGAGTTGTCGGGCGTGCAAGAACCACCGCAAGAGGTGGGCGGCGTGCAAGAGCCACCCAAGGAAGGGGGCGACCTCAAAGAGCCACCGGCTGAGCCGGGGCAGGCTGCGTCGGCATCGGCGTCTGCATCGACGGTGGCTGCTGCGGCTGCGCCAGCCGCAGCATCGACTGCGCCCTCGGTGCCCGCTGCCGCCGCGCGCCTGCCTGCACCCACCTGGTACTGGATCGTCTTCGGTGGTGGCATGGCCGGCTTGCTGCTCATCAACTGGTTGATGAATTGGCAGCGGCTTGAGATCTTCAAGATGCTGCTGGCCTCGTTCTTCCCGCTGGCGGTGATGATCATCGCCGTGCTCGGCTCGATCGTCTTCGGCCTGGCCACGCCCACCGAAGCGGCGGCGGTGGGCGCGTTTGGCGGCATCGTGCTCGCGGGGGCCTACCGCTACATCGCCGCACGTCAGGCCAAGAGCGGCAGCGCGGTGGTGAAGACGCTGGTGGAGCTCGGCGGCATCGTCAAGGAGTCGTCGTTCCTAACGGCCAAAACGAGTGCCATGGTGTGCTGGCTGTTTGTCGGCTCGTCGATCTTCTCGGCCTCGTTCGCGCTGCTCGGTGGCCAGGACATCATCGAACGCTGGGTGCTCTCGCTGGGCCTGACCACACTGCAATTCATGCTGCTGAGCCAGTTCATCATCTTCATCCTGGGCTGGCCGCTGGAGTGGACCGAGATCATCGTGATCTTCATGCCCATCTTCATTCCGCTCTTGCCCAAGTTCGGTGTCGACCCGCTCTTCTTCGGCCTGCTCGTGGCGCTGAACCTGCAAACGGCGTTCTTATCGCCACCGGTGGCGATGGCGGCGTTCTACCTGAAGGGCGTGTCGCCCAAGCATGTGACGCTGAACCAGATCTTCGCCGGCATGATGCCCTTCATGGGCATTCAGGTGCTGGCGCTGACCTTGCTGTACATCTTCCCCGGCATCGGCATGTGGCTGCCGAATCTGCTCTACAAGTGATGCGCTGCGTCGTCGGCGTCGCTGACGTCGGGTGCGGGCGACTCAGTCGCCCGCCAGCGCGTCGTCGACCTTTTGCTTCACACGGCGCGCGCCCTTGAGCAGCTGGCCTTGGTCGAGCATGGCCTGCGGTGCCAAGGCAGCGGCCATGGCTTCAAGTTGATCGGGCTGCGTGCTCAGGGTGTGCACCAGTGCCGAGATGACGCAGATGGCGCGCTTGGGCGACTTTGTGGGCAAGCGCCGCGTGGCCAGCGTCTCGATGTGCCAGCGCACACAGGCCACCGCGCCGGCGTCCAGGCCCCAGGCCTCACACAGGCGCGCGCCGACCACGTCGTGGCTGATGCCGAAGGTAGCCTGCTCCTGCGCGGCCAGCTCGATGTCGTTGGGCGCGGCCTTGAGCATCGGGCGGTAGGTGTCGGGGGCCAGCTTGAAGAGCACGGCCTTGCCGCACTCCTCAAAGAGGCCCGCCGTGTGCGCGCACCAGGCGTCCATGCAGAGCTCCTTGGCCAGCCGCCCCATCAGGAGTGCGCGCACTGCCGAGCGCTCCCACATCGGCTGCAATTCGGCCGCACCCGGAAACGCCCCGCGCAAGCTGACCTGGTAGACCAGCGCTGCAATCTCGCGTGTGCCCAGAAAGGTGACGGCCTGGTGCACGTTGTTGGCGCGGCCGCGCAGGCCGTAAAGCGGCGAGTTGACGGTCTTCATGACCGCTGCCGCCAGGCTCAAGTCGGTCTCGATGAACTGCGACATGCGCAGCATGTTGACTTCGTCGCTGTCCAGCATCGAGCTGATCTTTGCCAGCGACTGGGGTGGCGCCGGCAGCTCGAGCTGGCTGAGGTCGGTCAGATTGATGTGTCCCATGGCGATCTCCCGAGTGTGATGCACGCGTGGTCGAGCCTAGACCCGACGCGTGTGCGCCAGTCGCCGGAAGAGCAGGCCTATTGCCGCCTTGATCTAGCGCTGGGTCGACGCCACGCCAAGCACCTACTCGGCGTGTGTGTGGCCAGCGCGTCTAGCGCGCGCTCAACGCTTGGGCGTGCTCGGCCCCGAGCGCGGCCGCGCGGGGCCATTGCGGCCACTGCCTTCGCTGCGCGGTGGGCTGCGGCCACCTGACGGCGCCGGTGCGCGCGGGCGTTGGCCGCCACCGCCACCGCCACCACCGCCGCCTGGCCTGCCGCCACGACCGCCGCCGCCACCACCACCAAAGCCGCCACCACCGTGGCGCTTGGTGCCGCCCACGCCGATGGTCATGCGGCCCAGCAAGATCGGCTCGGCGCGCTCACCCGAAGCCGGCTCAAAGCCGGGGATGACCTCGCGCGGAATGGTGTGTCTGATCAAGCGCTCGATGTCTTTGAGGAAGATCTCTTCGTCCAGGCAAGCGAGTGAAATCGCCTCGCCGCTGGCGCCCGCGCGGCCTGTGCGGCCGATACGGTGCACGTAGTCCTCGGGCACGTTGGGCAGCTCGAAGTTGACGACGTGCGGCAGCATGTCGATGTCGATGCCACGCGCGGCGATGTCGGTGGCCACCAGCACCTGCAGCTCGCCCGTCTTGAAGTCGGCCAGCGCCTTGGTGCGCGCGCCCTGGCTCTTGTTGCCGTGAATGGCCATCGCCGTGATGCGCTGGTCATTCAGGTAGTCGGTGAGCCGGTTGCAGCCGTGTTTGGTGCGCATGAAGACCAGCACCTGGTGCCAGTCACCCTGGCGGATCAAATGCGCCAGCAGCTCCTTCTTGCGGTC
>JANOJR010000396.1:0-1704 GCA_031418855.1 Rubrivivax sp. | reverse complement strand
TGGGGCTCTTGGGCCTGAAGTACCCCGAAGAATTTGGCGGCATGGGGCTGGACTTCAGCTACTCGATGGTCATGGCCGAGGCGCTGGGCCAATGCAATGCTGGCGGCGTGCCCATGGCCATTGGCGTGCAGACCGACATGGCCACACCGGCGCTGGCGCGTTTTGGCAGCGACGAGCTGCGTCGCGAGTTCCTGGCACCCACCATCGCCGGCGACTATGTCGCCTGCCTGGGCGTCAGCGAAGCCAGCGGCGGCTCGGATGTGGCGGCCATCAAAACTAACGCACGAGTTGACGGTGGTGACTACGTCATCAACGGCAGCAAGATGTGGATCACCAACGGCTTGCAGGCCGACTGGTGCTGCCTTTTGGCCAACACCAGTGCGAACACGGGTGACAGGCCTTCGCACAAGAACAAGAGCCTGATCGTGGTGCCGATGGATGCGCTGGGTATCACCAAGCAGAAGATCCACAAGATCGGCATGCATTCGAGTGACACCGCACAGCTCTTCTTCGACAACGTGCGCGTGCCCAAGCGCAATTTGATCGGGCAAGAAGGTGTGGGCTTCACCTTGCAGATGTTGCAGTTTCAAGAAGAGCGTTTGTATGGCGCTGCGGGCTCACTGCGCAGCCTTGACCGGCTCATCGACCAGACCATCGAGTACACACGCCAGCGCAAGGCTTTCGGCAAGAGCATCCTCGACAACCAGGTGGTGCACTTTCGCCTGGCCGAGCTGCGCACCGAGGTCGAAGCGCTGCGCGCGCTGACCTACCGCGCGGTGGAGATGTACGTCAGCGGCAAAGACGTGACCAAGCTCGCGTCGATGGCCAAGCTGAAATGCGGGCGGCTTTCGCGTGAGCTGTCGGACGCGTGTTTGCAGTACTGGGGTGGCATGGGCTACACCGCCGAGAACCCGATTTCGCAGTCGTTTCGCGACGGGCGTTTGATCTCCATCGGCGGTGGCGCGGATGAGGTCATGCTCGGGATTATTTGCAAGCTGGAGGGCACGTTGCCGGGGCGTGCGGCGTGAGCATCGAGCCGACTGAACTCACTGCGCTCACGACGCTGGCACTCAAGCGCGAAGGCGCTGTCCTGCACGTCACGCTGAACCGCCCCGAATCCCGCAACGCCATGTCCATGACGATGGTGCGCGAGCTGCGCGCCGTGCTGGAACAGGCACACCGCAGCGGCGACACACGCGTCATCGTGCTGCGCGGCGCGGGTGGCCACTTCTGCGCTGGTGCCGACCTCAAAGACATGGCCGGTGCGCGTATGAAACTCGCTGCCGACCCGCGTGCGCTGGTCGACACCAACGCGGCATTCGGCGAGCTCTGCGTCGCCTATGCGGGTACCGGCATCGCCACCGTGGCCGTGCTCGAAGGCACGGTGATGGGCGGCGGCTTCGGCCTGGCCTGCGTGGCTGACGTGGCGATTGCCGCGCCGAGTGCTAACTTTCGACTTCCTGAGACAGCGCTGGGTGTCGTGCCGGCCCAGATCGCGCCGTTTCTTGTGGAGCGCCTGGGCTATTCGCAGGCTAAACGCTTAGCCGTGAGCGGTGCGCGCATCGACGCGGCGCAGGCCTTAGCCATGGGCCTCGTGCACGAAGCACCGGAGGCCGACGCGCTTGAGGTCACGCTCGCCCGTGTGCTCGCCGACATCCTCGCCTGCGCGCCCGGCGCCATCGCCGCCACCAAAGCGCTGATGGC
>JANOJR010000395.1:0-18902 GCA_031418855.1 Rubrivivax sp. | reverse complement strand
CGTGCCAAGCCAGCGTTCTTTGCGCATCCGCAGTGGGCACGCCTTGGCAATTGGGCCAATGCCTTGCAGCCGCACTACGCCACCGCTGAGCGCATGCTCGGCGTACAACAGGTGCCTTGGGACAGCGACGGCCAGCAGCTCTTGCGCAAGCTGGGCAAGGCGCTCGGTGTCGACCAGAGCTTCACGCGCACGCCTTGCGCGGTGTTTTTTGGTGCACCCGGTGTGGCGGTACCCGACCCTTACTTCGGTGGCGATGGCCCCGCGCGCAGCGGCTGCACACGCTGCGGCAGTTGCACCATGGGCTGCAGCGTCGGCGCGAAAAACACGCTGGTGAAGAACTACCTATGGTTCGCCGAACGCGCGGGCGCGCAGATCCAGGCGGAGACGCAGGTGCTCGACATCCGGCCTCTTGACGGGGTCGACGGGGTCGACGGAGTAGACGGCGCCAACGGCTACGAGGTACACACACGCACCTCGACAGGCTGGCTCGGCAAGCGCCACGTGCTGCGCGCACGCGGCGTGGTGGTGGCCGCGGGCGCGCTGGGCACAAACCAGTTGCTGGCGCATTGCCGCCTGGCCGGTGGGCTGCCCAAGCTCAGCGCGCGCCTGGGCCAACTCGTGCGCACCAACAGCGAATCGATTCTTGCGGTGACGCTGCCTGATGACCGTTTGAAACCGTCACACGACGTCGCCATCAGCGCCAGCATCCACGTCACGCACGACACTCACATCGAGCTCGTGACCTACGGTGCGCGGGGCAGCGTGCTCAAGCTCTTCTTCACGCTGCTCACGGGCGACGGCACGCGACTGACGCGCCCGCTCAAGCTCGTGGGCCAGTTGGTTCGCCATCCTTGGAAGGCGCTGCAATCATTGAACGCCCGCCACTGGGGGCGGCGCACGGTGATCCTGCTGGTGATGCAGTCACTGGACAACGCCATCGCCTTCGTCGCCAAACGCGGGCTCGTTGGCGGCGTCAGTCTCAGCACGCAGCAGGACCCCGAGAAGCCCAACCCGACCTTCATTCGCGAAGGCTTCGACGCCGCGCAGTGGCTCGCGCGCGAAACCGGCGGCTTGGCGCAAAGCATGCTCACCGAGGCGCTGGCCAACATCCCCACCACGGCGCACATCCTCGGTGGCGCGGTCATCGCTGCTGACGCGAGCCAGGGTGTCGTCGACCACCAGGGCCGCGCCTTTGGCTACCAAAACCTGATCGTCTGCGACGGCTCCATCCTGCCCGCCAACCCCGGCGTGAACCCGAGCTTGACGATCACCGCGCTGGCCGAGCACATCATGACCAGCATGGCACCTGCCGCGTCGCGAGCTTCGCTGCGCTGAAGCAGCGCGTCGCTGTGGCCAGGGCTTGCGCCAGGCAGTGTTTTGCGCGCATGCTGGCGGCTCCCACAGGAGCCCACCATGCCCAAGCGCGAACCCGCCACCATGATCGACGTTGCCACTGCCTTGGGGCAGGGCGAACTAGGGCCGTTCCCTTTCGAGCAGTTTGCGGTGAAGGCGCTGGCGCAAGGCGATTCCTGGTTTTCCATCGGCGCGCTGCCGCCGGGTGTGACGAGCAACCTGCTGCTCGAGATGGCCTTCGCCAAACGCACGGTGATCGTGCAGACCGCGCGGCCGGGCAAGGTGCTGCGTCTTTTCACCGACACCACCTCCGAGCCCAACTTCCTGCGCATGATGAACGGCCCCCTGGCCAGCCGCTGGGACGCGATCTTCATCTCGGGCATGGGCAACGACCTCATCGCGGCGGCCGGCTCACCGCCTAACGAAGCACCGGAGCGGCGTCTCTTGCGCACCGCCGCCGAGCGTGGTGCGGGGCCGCAGCCCGTGAACGCCCACATAAGCGCCTTCGTCAGCGAGCCGGGTTGGGACACTTTCGCCGGCCACATGCGCGTGGTGTTCAAGCAGCTCGTGGACCTGCGCGACCGTGGCCCCAACCTGCGCGTGCCGCTACTCATGCACAACTACGCGCGTGTGATGCCGCGGCCATCAGGTGCCGGCCTGGGCCAAGGGCCGTGGCTGCACCCGGCGTTCGAGGCGTTCGCCATCCCCTTGTCGCAGCGGCTCGCCGTGGCCGACGAGCTGCTCGGGCGCATGGGCGCGCTCATCAAGCAGCTGATGATCGAGCGCCGTGCGAGTGACCCGCTGTGCAACCTGCACCTGGTCGACACCATGGGCCTGGCGGGTGTCACCGTCGCTGCTGCCGGGGCGACAGGCAGCTCAGGCGACTGGGTCAACGAGATCCACCTCACGCGCGGCGGCTACCGCAAATGCGCGGCGGTGTGGGCGGATGGGGTGGAGGGGTTGGTGACCTAG
Organism: Rubrivivax sp.; assembly: GCA_031418855.1. GTDB lineage: Bacteria > Pseudomonadota > Gammaproteobacteria > Burkholderiales > Burkholderiaceae_C > Rubrivivax. The sequence continues at coordinate 16,577 of JANOJR010000395.1, read as the reverse complement.
GGCACGGCGCGCGCGCGGAAGATCAGTCGCGCCTCGCGACCTTTTCCATGGCCGCCATGTCGTCGACATAACGCCCCTTATTTTCAGCGTTAGGCGGATACAGCCCCGGCAGCGCGGCACCGGCCTCGACCTGCGACATGATCCAGCCTTCAAGCCGCTCTTGCTCGGGCGCCACGACCAGCATCTCGTCCAGCAGCGCGGCCGGAATCAGCACGGCGCCGTCGTCGTCGACCACCACCACGTCACCCGGGAACACGGCCACGCCGCCGCAACCTATGGGCTGCTGCCAGGCGACGAACGTGAGGCCGGCCACCGAAGGCGGCGCGGCCACGCCGGCGCACCACACGGGCAGGCCGGTGCCGAGCACGCCGGCGACGTCGCGCACCACGCCGTCGGTGATGAGTGCCGCCACACCGCGCTTGACCATCCGTGCGCACAGGATGTCGCCAAAGATGCCGGCGTCTTGCACGCCCATGGCGTCGACGACGGCGATGCAGCCTGCGGGCATGGCTTCGATCGCCGCGCGTGTGGAGATGGGCGAGGACCACGACTCGGGTGTGGCCAGGTCTTCACGCGCGGGCACAAAACGCAACGTGAAGGCGCGGCCCACCAGACGCGGCTGTCCAGGGCGCAGCGGCTTCGTGCCACGCAGCCAGACCTTGCGCAGGCCCTTCTTGAGCAGCATGGTGGTCAGCGTGGCCGTCGTCACCTGCGAGAGGATTTCTACGGCGCGCGGGTCAAGTTCGGTGGGGATGGTTTGCGTCATGGGCTTGCGCTCAAGGGGGGTCAGCCGAGTTGCGCCAGCCGCGCGTTTTGCCGGCGCGTCAGGCGTTCGATGTCGGCAATGTCGGCCGCTGAAAGCTTGGGCCCGGGCTTGCGCACCGCGGCCGAAGCGATGACGCCACGTGCGGCCAGGATGTGTTTGCGCACCGCCAGGCCGATGCCGGCTTGCTGCTCATAGCGCGCCAGCGGCAGGTAGGCGTCGAAGAGATCGTGGGCGCGCTCCACTTGGCCGTTAGCATGGGCGTGACACACGTCGACCATCATCTCGGGGTAGGCAAAGCCGGTCATGGCGCCGTCGGCACCGCGGCTCAACTCTTCGGGCAAAAAGAGGCCGCCGCCGTTGCCGGTGAGGATGGACAAGCGCTGGCTTTCACGATCGGGTGCGTTGTCGGCCGGGGCTGAAGGAAACGCCGCCCGCAGCACAGAAAGCTTGGCCAGCCCGGGGCAGTCTTCATGCTTGAGCATCACGCAACTCGGCGCGGTGTTCACGATGCGCTGAATGACGCTGGCCGACATCAGCACACCCGTGGCCACGGGGTGGTCTTGCAGCACCCAGGGCACTGACGCGCCCAGCGTTTCTTGCACCATCGCGAAGTAGCTGAGGATCTGCTCGTCGCTGCGCACGGTGCCCGGCGGCGCCACCATCACGCCGGCCGCCCCGAGCTCCATCACGCTTTGCGTGAGCTCGTGCATGGCCGCGAAACCCGGCGACGAGACGCCCACCACCACCGGCACGCGGCCGCCAACACGCGCGAGCACCTGGCGCACGAAGCGGCGCGACTCTTCGGCCGTGAGCTTGGGCGCTTCACCCATGATGCCCAGCACGGTGAGGCCGGTGACGCCGGCTTGCAGGGAGAAGTCGACCATGCGGTCGGTGCTGGCCAGGTCGAGCGCGCCGGCGTCGGTGAACGGCGTGACGGTGATGAGGTAGACGCCGCAGGCGTGGGCATCAAGTGCGCTCATGGCGTGTCCTCAGGCTGAACGTTAGCTAGCCGGCGCAGGCAGCGGCGCATCTTTGCGCAACCACTGCAAGCCCAGGGCCAGGATGACGCCGCCAAACCCGATGGCGTCGGCGACCCAGCCCGGGTAGACCAGCGCCAGCCCGGCGACGAGGAAGAGCGTGCGCTCGAACCATGTCGTGCGCTTCAGCGCCCAGCCTTCGAAGCCCGCAGCCAGTGCGGCCACACCCACGGCGGCGGTGGCGGTGACTTGTGCAATCGACCACCCGTCGGCGGCGGCGAGCGCCTTGCTCGAACCCATCAGCAAGAGGCCCTGCCCGGCAGGGTCGAGCACGAACATGAAGGGCACCAGGAAGGCCGGCATGGTGTACTTCCAGCTCTGCAGCGTGGTCTTGTAGGGGTCGCCGCCGGTGATGGCGGCGGCCGCAAACGGCGACAGCGCGGTGGGCGGCGAGACCTCGGACAAGACCGCGTAATAGAAGATGAACATGTGCGCCGCAAAGTCGGGCACACCGAGCTTGATGAGCGCCGGCGCGGTGATGACGGCGCAGATGATGTAGCTGGCCGTCACCGGCACCGCCAGGCCCACGATCCAGACCACGAGTGCGGTGAAGATGGCCGTTAGCAAAAGCGAGCCGCCGGCGTAGTCGATGACGATGCTGCTGAACTTCAGCCCCAGGCCGGTGAGCGTGACGACGCCGACGATGATGCCGGCACCCGCACAAGTGGCGGCCACATTGAGCACGCCGATCGTGCCGCCTTCCATCGCCTTGACGAAAGGCGAGGTGCCCAGCTTCTTCCACCACGAGCCCTGGCCGTTGAAGGTGTCGTAGCCGATGAGCGCGGTGTCGCGGCGCAGAAAGCTCGTAGCGAACGAGACCACCGTGGCCCAGAACACCGACAGCACCGGCGAGAAGCCCCACATCATGAAGACCACGATGGAGATGAGCGAGAGGAAGTGGAACCAGTATTTGCGCGCCAGGTTCCATACCGTGTCGACCTTGTCGATGGCGACGTTACCCATGCCGTACTTGCGCGCGTCGATCTCGACCATGACGAAGAGCGCCAGGTAGAAAAGGAAGGTCGGGATGACCGCCATCAAGAGCACGTCGAGGTAGCTGATCTTCAGAAACTCGGCGATGAGAAACGCCGCCGCACCCAGCACCGGCGGCGAGATGATGGCGCCCAGGCCGCCCGCTGCGAGCAGCCCGCCGGCCGCGTTTTTCTCGTAGCCGACCTTGGCCAGCATCGGGTAAGCCACGGCCCCTAAGGTCACCGTGGTCGCCACCCCCGAGCCCGATGGCCCGCCGAGCAAGAACGAGGCGAGCACCACCGTGCGGCCAGCGCCGGTGGGCTTGCCGCCCATGGCCGAGAAGCTGAAGTCGATGTAGAACTTGCCCGCGCCCGAATGCTGCAAGAAGGCGCCGAAGATGGTGAAGAGAATGATCAGCGAGGCCGAGACGTCGACGGCCACGCCGTAGATGCCCTCCAGCGTCATGTACATCACGCCGACCAGGCGGCCGACCTCGTAGCCCTTGTGCGTCCACGGCGCTGGCAGCAGCGGCCCGGCCAGCGCGTAGGCGATGAAGAGGCTGGTGATGATGGGCATGATCCAGCCGTTGGTGCGGCGCATGGCTTCGAGCACCAGCACGATGAGGGCCACACCGAAGACGATGTCCCAGGGCGCCGGGCTGGTGTTGCGGTCGGTGAAGTCGTCGCCACCCAGGATGAGGTAGGCCACGATGCCCAGCGACAACGCCGCCGCTGCCCAGTCCCACAACATGACGCGGTGGCGAAAGCGTGGGTGCAGCGGGAACACCAGGAAGCAAAGTGCTAACACCATGCCTACGTGCATCGGCCGCAGCGTCTGCGTCGGCACGATGGCGTAAGCCGTGTAGAGGTGAAAGGCCGAGATGGCAAAGGCGAGGGCGACGACGAAGATCGACATCGCGCCCTTGAACTTGTTCGCCGCGCCCTCTTCGGCTTCGATGAACGCTTCGGCCTTGTGCAGCGCTTCGGCGCTGACCGCGGCGCTGACCGCGCCGCTGTCGGTGGCTTGCGTCACGGGCTCAGTTCAGCTTGACGCCTTTTTCCGCGAAGTATTTCAGCGCCCCGGGGTGGAAAGGGATCGGTGAAGCGGCGGTCTTTTGATTCTCGAGCTTGAAGTTCATGGCTTCCTTGTGCGACGCGATGAGGTCGTCGCGGCGGTCGAAGATGGTCTTGACGATGTTGTAGGCGGTCTTGTCGTCCATCGACTCATGGGCCACCAGGATGTTCATCACCGTCGCTTGCTTGTTGTCGGCGTCCATGCCTTTGTAGATGTCTTTGCCGATCACGTCTTCGATGTAGAGGTCGCCGTATTTCTTGTTCATGGCCGCCACCGTGTCGGCGTGGTCGATCATCTTGAGCTTGGTGCCCGGCGTGTTGGCCAGGTCGGTCACGCCCGCCGTGGGCAGGCCGCCGACCCAGAAGAAGGCGTCGATCTTGCCGTCCTTCACAGCGTTGACCGACTCGGCAACACCCAGCCGCTCGCGCTTCAAGTCTTTGTCCTTATCCAGGCCCGCAGCTTCGATGACCCGAAAGGCCATCACTTCGGTGGCGCTGCCGGGTGAACCTGTGGAGACACGCTTGCCTTTGAGGTCGGCCATCTTGGCGATGCCACGGCCTTCGACGGTAACGACGTGCATGCGGTTGGGGTACAGGATCATCAGCGTCTTCAAAGGCACCTTGTTGCCTTTGAACTTGTCCTCACCGCGTGCCGCGTCGAGGCTGGCGTCGGTCATGGCGAAGGCGATGTAGGGCTTGCCGCTGGCGATGAGCTTCAAGTTGTCCACCGAGCCGCCGGTGACCTCAGCCGTGGCCTGCATGCCCGGCACATGTTTGCTGAGTGCTGCGGCCATGCCGCCGCCCAGCGGGTAGTACACGCCGCCGGTGCCGCCGGTGGCGATGGAGATGTTCTGTGCGCCAGCGCCCAGGCTCAATGCCAGGCCGGCGGCAAACATGCCGAGGGTGCGGGTGATGGAACGCATGGGGTATCTCCTTGAGGTGCGGTGCGGTCGCGCGCCAGCCAACACGCGGCGCTGCCGCATTCTGTGGCGTCTGCGTCGTGTCGCAGCTACTGGGTTGCCCCATGCGTGGAACCCGCAGGCCCGGGGTTTGGAATTGGCTGGTGCGCCACTGACTGCTGTCAGGTGGCAGCTACCGCGCGTCAAATCGCCCCTACGGCTTCACCCGCCACACGCGCAACACCGCAGGGTTGCGCCGCAAGGTGCGCAGCAGGTCGGCCAGGTGCTGGCGGTCGCGAACGCTCACCAGGACGCGCAGTTCGGTGGTGTCGCGCGCGGGCTCCTGGCCCATGTCGAGGTGCGTGATGTCGGCCTCGGCAGCGCTGATGGCGGCGGCCACTTGGGCGAGCACGCCTTTGCCGTCGCTCACAAGCACGATGATGCTGGTCTCGAACGCGCGGCTGAGCTCGTCGGCCCACTCCACGGTGATCCAGCGTTCGGCGTCGCGTTCGAACAAACGCTTGCCGACGTGGCATTCGGCGGTGTGCACGAGCAGGCCTTCGCCGCGGCCCAGGTAGCCCACGATGTCGTCGCCAGGGATGGGGCGGCAGCAGGTGGCCAACTGCACCGACGCGCCCTGGCTGCCGTCGACAAACACGACGCCTTGTGTCGAGCTGCTGTCGTCGGCGGCGGCGTAGCGGCCCAGGGTCAGCGTCACGGGGTCGGGCCGAATGCCGCGCTCAAGCATCAGCTGCGCCATGCGCTTGGCCACGATGATGGCGATCTTGCGGCCCTGGCCGATGTCGATCAACAGGTCACCGCGGCTGCGGTTGCCGCTCCAGCGCGTGAGCTGCGCCCACAGCGCCGTGGCGTCGGTCTCGGTGGGGTCGGTCGACGGCATGGGCAGGCCTTCGGCACGCAGCGCTTGCGCCAGCATTTTTTCGCCCAGCGCGCGTGACTCTTCGCTTTCCATGGTCTTCAAATGATGGCGGATCTTGGAGCGCGCGCGCCCCGTGCGCACGATGTTCAGCCAGCTGGGGTTGGGCCGCGCGCCCGGCGCGGTGATGACCTCGACGACGTCACCACTGTGCAGCTCGGTGCGCAGTGCCACGGCCTCGCCGTTGACCTTGGCCGCGACCATGTGGTCGCCCACGTCGGAGTGGATGGCGTAGGCAAAGTCCACCGGTGTCGCGCCGCGCGGCAGCGCCAGGATCTTGCTGCGCGGCGTGAAGACGTAGACGGCATCGGGATGCAGGTCGATTTTCACGTGCTCCAGGAATTCGCTGGCGTCACCGGTGTCGTCCTGGATGTCGACGAGCGACTGCAGCCATAGCGCGCCTAGCTTTTGCGGGTCGGGCGGGCTGCTGCCTTTCTCGCCCAGCTTGTCGCCGATCTTGTAGAGCCAATGCGCGGCGATGCCTTTTTCGGCCACCGCGTGCATGACCTCGTTGCGCACCTGAAATTCCACTGCGGTGCCCAGCGGGCTGACCAGCGTGGTGTGCAGCGACTGGTAGCCGTTGCCCTTGGGGATAGCCACGTAGTCCTTGAAGCGGCCAGGCACGGGCTTGTAGAGCTGGTGCAGCACACCGAGTGCTGAATAACATTCAAGAAGAGTTGGCACGACGACGCGAAAGCCGAAGATGTCGTTCACCGCCGCAAAGCCCGCGTGCTTTTCGCGCATCTTGCGGTAGATCGAATACACCGTCTTCTCGCGCCCACTGAGCAGCACCTTGATCTTGTGGGCGGCGAAGGCCTTGAGCACGTCGTTCTGAACGCGCTCGACGATGTCACGCCGGTGGCCACGCGCGCGCTGCAAGGCCTTCAGCAGCGCGCCGTGGCGCCAAGGGTAGAGGTGCTGAAACGAGAGCTCTTGCAGCTCGCGGTAGGTTTGGTTCAGGCCCAGGCGGTGTGCGATGGGTGCGTAAATTTCCAGCGTCTCGCGCGCGATGCGTGGGCGCTTGGCCGGCGCCATGGCGGCCATGGTGCGCATGTTGTGCAGGCGGTCGGCCAGCTTCACCAGGATCACGCGCACGTCGCGCGCCATCGCCAGCAGCATCTTGCGGAATGACTCAGCCTGGCTCTCTTCGCGCGTGGAAAAGTGCAGCCGGTCGAGCTTGGTCAGCCCGTCCACCAGCTCGGCCGTGGGCGCGCCGAATTTTTCGATCAGCTCGACCTTGGTGACCCCCTGGTCTTCAATGGTGTCGTGCATCAGCGCGGCCATGATGGCCTGCGCGTCGAGCTTCCAGTCGGCGCACATGCCGGCCACCGCGATGGGGTGGGTGATGTAGGGCGCACCGCTGTGGCGGTACTGGCCCAGGTGCGCTTCGTCGGCAAATTTGTAGGCCTCGCGCACCTGCTTGAGTTCGGCCTTGCTCAAGTAACCGAGCTTGTCGGCCAGCGTGGCGAACGATGACGCTTCGGCGCTTTCGGCCGGTGTCGGCGCAAGCACGGCGCGCGGCCGCCCCTGCAGGGCCGCCGGCAGCAATTCAGCGGCCAGAGAGCGGAAGTCCATGGCCCGAATTTAGCGTACGAGTGTCATAGGGCGTTGCGCCAGCCCATGAAAACGGGCGCCCGCAGGCGCCCGTGTCAGAAGCAGTTGCGGTGCGGGTCGCTTAGACCGGCACCTTGCGCAGCATCTCAATGCCGATTTCGCCGGCGGCGATCTCGCGCAGCGCGGTCACGCCGGGCTTGTTCTTGGTCTCAATCTTGGGCGCGTGGCCCTGGCTCAACATGCGTGCGCGGTAGGTCGCGGCAAGCACGAGCTGAAAGCGGTTGGGGATCTTGTGCAGGCAGTCTTCAACAGTGATGCGGGCCATGGCGGTGCGTGTCCTTGTAAACCTATCAGATCAGATCGAGGGCTGCGAACACTTGGCTGCGGTTGCGCTGCTGTGCTGCGTACTTCAAGCGCTGGGAGTGAACGACCGTCTTCAGGTCGAAAAGCGCCGTCTCGAAAAGTGCGTTGATGATAACAAAGTCGAAGTGGCTGGCCTGCGCCACCTCGGTGCGCGCGTTGGCCAGACGCGTGGCGATGACCTCGGGGCGGTCTTCACCGCGGCGGCGCAGGCGCTGCTCAAGCTCAAGCCAGCTCGGCGGCAGGATGAAGATCAACACCGCGTGCTCGAAGATCTGCTTGATCTGCAAAGCGCCTTGCCAGTCGATCTCAAGGATCACGTCCTGCCCGCTTTGCAGCCGCGCTTCGATCGCTACACGCGAGGTGCCGTACAAGTGCCCGTGCACCTGCGCCCACTCGAAGAATTCGCCGCGCTCGGCCATGGCGCGGAACTCGGGCTCGTCGATGAAGTGGTACTCACGCTCGGGCTGCTCTTGCCCGCGTGGCGCGCGTGTGGTGTGCGAGACCGAGACGGCCAGATGCGAGTCGAGCTCGAGCAGGGCCTGCACAAGACTGGACTTGCCCGCACCACTGGGGGCGGCGACGCAGAAGAGATTGCCTGGGGTGTCCATAGGGTGGTTTCGCGTGGAGATTTCAGTCTAGCAGCGAGGCTGGTTACGCTGGCTTTGCCTCTACGATGCGTCTCGAATTGCTGGACCGACTTCAACACCCGACACGATTGCAACGATGACCTGGTCGATTCTTGCCCGCGACAGCGACGGCCGATTTGGCGTGGCCATTGCCAGCCGTTTTTTTGCTGTCGGCGCGCTGTGTGTGCACACGCGCCGTGGCGTGGGTGCCCTGTCGACCCAGGCGCTGATGAACCCGCTCTACGGCGCGGCGGGCTTGGCGCTGTTGCAAGAAGGCAGCACGGCGGCCGAGGTCGTGGCCACGCTCACCCAGGCCGATGCCGGCCAGTCGCAGCGCCAGCTGCATGTGCTGCCAGCGGCCGGGCCGGCGGCGGCGCATACCGGCGCGGCTTGCGTGGGCTGGTGTGGTCATCTTCTCTTCGACGACTTCAGCGTGGCCGGCAACATGCTTGCGGGGCCAACGGTGCTGCAGGCCACGGCCGATGCCTTTGTCGCGAGCGAGGGCCGGCCCTTGGCTGAACGCTTGATCGCCGCCATGAGCGCAGGCGAAGCCGCCGGCGGCGACAAGCGCGGCAAGCAGTCGGCGGCGGTGCGCATCCATGGCGACGAGGACTACGCCGAGCTCGACCTGCGTGTCGACGACCACACTGAACCCATGCAAGAGATGGCGCGCCTCTACGACGTTAGCCTGCAGCGCTTCCAGCCCTTCATCGCCTGCCTGGCCGGCCGCCACAGCGCCAGTGGTGAGCTTGAGCGCTCGCGCATCGAAGCGCGCATCGACGCTTTTCACGCTGCACGCGCGGCGCTGCGCTGACGTGGCCCTGCTCGATGTGCGCGGCTTGCGCACCACTTTCCACACCGACGAGGGCGAACTCGCGGCCGTCGACGGTGTGAGCTTCTCGGTCGAGGCCGGCCGCACGCTGGCCATCGTGGGTGAGTCGGGTTGCGGCAAGAGCGTCACCGCGCTGTCGATCATGGGCCTGGTGCCGCAGCCGCCCGGGCGCATTGCCGCCGGCTCCATTCGATTTGAAGGCCGCGAGCTGCTGGGCCTGCCGGTGCAGGCCATGCAAGACCTGCGTGGCAACGGCATGGCGATGATTTTTCAGGAGCCGATGTCGTCGTTGAACCCAGCCTTCACGGTGGGTGACCAGATCGTCGAAGGGCTGCTGCGCCATCGGCCGATCTCCCGAAGTGAGGCCACGCAGCAGGCGCTGGCGATGCTGGAAAAGGTGCGCATCCCCGCCCCCGCGCAGCGCTTCCACGAGTACCCGCACAAGCTCTCAGGCGGCATGCGCCAGCGCGTGATGATCGCCATGGCGCTGGCCAATGCGCCGCGCTTGCTGATCGCCGACGAGCCCACCACCGCGCTGGACGTCACCATCCAGGCGCAGATTCTTGAGCTGATGCACCAGCTGCAAAGCGAGACCGGAGCGGCCATCGTGCTCATCACGCACGACCTGGGTGTGGTGGCCGAAGTCGCCGACGAGGTGGTGGTGATGTACGCCGGGCGCGTGGTCGAGCAGGCACCCGTCCAGCAGCTCTTCGAGCAGCCACAGCACCCGTATACCGTGGGCTTGCTGGGTTCGATCCCGCGCCTGCATGGCGAGCCGCGCCGCCTGGCATCGATTGAAGGCCAGGTGCCCAGCCCCTTGCGTTGGCCCACGGGTTGCCGCTTCGCACAGCGCTGCCCGTTTGCCGACGTGCAGTGCCATAGCCTGCCGCCGCCGCTGCAGGACGTCGGCGGCGGGCATCTATCGGCTTGCTGGAAAGCGCCGCTCGACGCGGCAAGCTTGGTCGCATGAGCGCGCCACTGCTTCAGGTGCAAGGCCTGGTGAAACACTTCCCCGTGCGCCGTGGTCTGTTCGGGCGCGTCAGCGGCTTGGTGCGTGCGGTCGATGGTGTTGACTTGACCTTGCACTCAGGTCAGACCTTAGGTGTGGTCGGTGAGTCGGGTTGTGGCAAGTCGACGCTGGGCCGCCTGGTGCTGCGTTTGATCGAAGCCACGCAGGGCAAGGTGATCTTCGACGGCGTGGAGCTCGGTGCGCTGGATGCAAGCGCCCTGCGCGAAAAGCGCCGCGCCATGCAGATCATCTTTCAGGACCCGTTTTCGTCGCTCAACCCGCGCATGACGGTGGGCCGCATCCTCGCCGAGCCCTTGCTGCTGCATGGCCTGCACCGCGGGCGGCACGCCGAGCGTGTGGCTGAGCTGCTGCACACGGTGGGCCTGGCGCCAGAGCACGCACAGCGCTATCCGCATGAGTTTTCGGGCGGCCAGCGCCAGCGCATCGGCATCGCGCGCGCGCTGGCCGTCGAGCCCAAGCTCATCGTGTGCGACGAGGCGGTGTCGGCGCTGGACGTGTCGGTGCAGGCGCAGGTCGTCAACCTCTTGCAGGACTTGCAGCAGCGCCTGGGTCTGGCCTACATCTTCATCGCGCATGACCTGGCCGTCGTGCGCCACATCGCCACACAGGTGGCGGTGATGTACCTCGGGCGCATCGTCGAGCTGGCCGACAAACGCACACTCTTCAGTGCACCGCGCCACCCCTACACGCAGGCGCTGCTGTCGGCCATTCCCGTGCCCGAGCCTGGCGCGGCGACACAGCGTCTGGTGCTCGCCGGCGATGTGCCCAGCCCCTTGAAACCGCCGTCTGGCTGCCACTTCCACACGCGCTGCGCGCATGCGCTGGCGCTGTGCGCGCAGACGGCGCCACCTTTGCTTGACGATGGCGACCACGCCGTCGCCTGCCACCGCTGGCGGGAGATCACACCACCGAGTTCGCTGCGCCGCGCGCCACCAGAAAACCTGCGCCTGACCCGTTTGCAATCCGCCTTTCTGACCTGATCTTTCGAGGAGCCTCACCATGACCCTGCGTTCACTTATCCCGTTAGTCGCCGCGCTGCTGCTGGCCGGCGCCAGCGCGCAAGCCCAGTCGCTGCGCATCGGCCTGGCCGAAGACCCCGACGTGCTCGACCCCACGCTGGCGCGCACCTTCGTGGGCCGCATCGTCTTCGCCGCGCTGTGCGACAAGCTGCTCGACGTCGACGAAAAGCTCACCATCACGCCGCAGCTGGCGCTGAGCTGGGAGTGGTCGGCCGACAACAAGGCGCTGACCATGAAGCTGCGCCCCGGCGTGACGTTTCACGACGGCGAAAAGCTCGACGCAGCGGCCGTGAAGTTCAACCTGGAGCGCCACAAGACCATGGCCGGCAGCAACCGCCGCGGCGAGCTCGCACCCTTGGCCACGGTCGACGTGGTCGACGCCATGACCGTGCGCCTGAACCTGAGCGCGCCGTTCTCGCCGCTCTTGGCCACGCTGGCCGACCGCGCCGGCATGATGGTTTCGCCTAAAGCGGCGCAAGCGGCGGGTGACCGCTTCGGCAGCAAACCCATCTGCTCGGGCCCCTTCAAGTTCGTCGAGCGCGTGGCGCAAGACCGCATCGTCTTCGAGCGCTATGACGGCTACTGGAACAAGGCCAACATCCACTTCGACAAGATCACCTACACGCCGGTGGTTGACGCCACCGTGCGCCTGGCCAACCTCAAGGCGGGGCAGTTTGATTTCATCGAGCGCGTGGCGCCGTCAGACATCGAGAAACTGCAAACCGACAAGCGCTACAAGCTTTCGCGCATCACCGAGATCGGCTACCAGGGCCTGACCATCAACATCGGCAAGAGCGAGCAAGCGCAGAAGAACCCGCTGGGCCGCGACGCCCGCGTGCGCGAAGCGCTGGAGCTGTCGCTCGACCGTCAAGGCCTGGCGCAGGTGGTGATGGATAACGAAGCCGCGGTGGGGAACCAGTGGGTGGCGCCGAGCAATGCGTTCTACGCCAAGAACATGCCCATGCCCAAACGCGACGTCGCCAAAGCGCGTGCGCTGCTGAAGGAAGCCGGCGTGCCCAACCCGAGCTTCACGCTGGTGACGCCGACCACGAGTGACGCGCAGCGCCTGGCGCTGGTGATCCAGGCGATGGCGCGCGACGCCGGCTTTGACGTGAAGATCCAGGCCACCGAATTTGCGACCTCGCTGAACATGGCCGACAAGGGTGAGTTCGAAGCCTACGTGCTGGCCTGGAGCGGCCGCGCCGACCCCGACGGCAACGCCTTCAGCTTCCACGGTTGCAAGCAGCCGCTGAACTACTCGGGCTATTGCAATGCCGAGACCGACGCGCTTTTGACGCAAGCACGCACGCTGCGCGACGTGAACGATCGCAAAAAGGTCTACGAGCAGATTGCCGCGAAAGTGCTCAAAGAGCGGCCGATCATTTACCTCTACCACCGCAACTGGCTGTGGGCCTACAACACCAAGCTCGCCGGCGTGCGCAATGTGCCTGATGGCTTGTTGCGCATCACCGGCTTGAAGATGGCGCCGTGAGCTTAGGGCGTAAGCACCTTGTTCGACTTCCTCCTCAAACGCCTGGCCCAGATCATCCCGACACTCATCTTCGTGTCGATGCTGATCTTCGGCCTGCAGCAGCTGCTGCCGGGTGACCCGGCCAAGATCCTGGCCGGTGAAGAGCAGGATCCGAGCGTCATTGCCCACCTGCGCGAGAAGCTGCACCTCGACGAGCCGCTGCCGCTGCGTTACGCGTACTGGGTCGGCGGTGTGCTCAAGGGCGACCTGGGTGAGTCGGTGCGCACGCAGCAGCCGGTGCTTGACTTGGTGGTGCAAAAGCTGCCGGTGACGATTCAACTCGCGGGCATGGCCATGACGATCGCGCTGCTCATCGGCATCCCCGCAGGCATCGTCTCGGCCGTGGGGCGCGGCGGCTGGTGGGACACGCTGGCCAACGGCTTTGCGCTGTGGGGCATTTCCACGCCCAACTTCTGGCTCGGCATCTTGATGATCCTGCTCTTCTCGGTGCAGCTCGGCTGGCTGCCGGCCTCGGGTTACGTCAGCCCCTTTGAGGACCTGCGCGCGAACCTGGCGGCGATGATCATGCCGGCCTTTGTGCTGGGCAACGCCATCGCCGCCGTGCTCATGCGCCACACACGCAGCGCCATGCTGCAAGTGCTGTCCAGCGACTACGTGCGCACGGCGCGCGCCAAGGGCCTGCGTGAGCGCGTGGTGGTGCTCAAGCACGCGCTGCGCAATGCCCTCACGCCGATCATCACGCTGGGTGCGCTGGAGCTGGGCACGCTCTTGTCGGGCGCGGTGCTGACCGAGCAGGTCTTCAGCATCCCGGGCTTTGGCAAGCTCATCGTCGACTCGGTCTTCAACCGCGACTACGCCGTGGTGCAAGGCGTGGTGCTGGTGACGGCCACGGCCTACATCACGCTGAATCTGCTGGCTGACCTGGCCTACTTTGCGGCCAACCCGCGGCTGCGTGCCTGAATGGCCACCGCGCTCACGGCCCTCAGCGTCAACGGCAGCGCCGCCCCGGCGCAAGCCGGGCCGTGGCGCGGCGCCTGGCGAAAGCTGCGCCGCCGCCGCGCAGCGATGGTCGGGCTGGTCATCGTGCTAACGTTCATCGCACTGGCCGTCTTCGCACCCTGGCTGGCGCCGCACGACCCCATCACCACGAGCTGGAGCGCCATCCGCAAAGCGCCCAGCGCCACCTACTGGTTTGGCACCGACGACATCGGCCGCGATGTCTTCTCGCGCGTGATCTGGGGCACACGCGCCTCGCTGCTGGCGGGTGTCGTCGCGGTCTCGATTTCACTCTTGCTGGGCGTGCCCATCGGCCTGGCGGCGGGCTTTCTGGGCGGCAAAGTCGACGCGCTGATCTCGCGCATTACCGACGCTTTTCTGGCCTGCCCCTTCCTTATCCTGGCCATCGCCATGGCCGCGTTTCTCGGGCCCAGCCTGGCCAACGCGATGATCGCCATCGGCGTCTCGGCCACACCCATCTTCGTGCGCCTCACACGCGCGCAGGTTCTCAACATCACCGTCGAGGACTACATCGAAGCCGCGCGCGCCGTGGGCAACCCGCCCTGGCGCATCGCCCTGCACCATGTGCTGCCCAACGTCGCCGCGCCGCTGATCGTGCAGGCCACGCTGGCCATTGCCGCAGCCGTGATCGCCGAGGCCAGCCTGTCCTTCCTCGGCCTGGGCCAACAGCCGCCCGCGCCAAGCTGGGGCAGCATGCTCAATACGGCGAAGAACTACGTCGACAACGCACCGTGGATGGCCATCTGGCCGGGGCTGGCGATCTTCCTGCTTGTGCTCGCCTTTAACTTGTTAGGCGATGGGCTGCGCGACGCGCTGGATCCGCGCCAGCGCTGAACACGTCAGCCGCCGCGCGGCACGCCACGGCGTCGGCGCGCTGAGGCCAGCGCACCCACCATCGCCACGCCCACCAAGGCCAGGCCAGCGGGCTCTGGGATGGCGCGGTTGGGCTCGGCGTAGATGAAGTCGTCCATCACCACGACATCGTCGATCAGATTGCCCAGCACGCCGTTGGAAACGATGGTGTTCAGGCCCGAGGTGATGCGCACGCGGCTGATGGCACCGCCGCTGACAGCGGCGCCTACAAAGCTCAATCCCTGGTTGCCGGAGACCAGAGCATTGCGCGAGAACATCAAGGCATTGTTTTCGTCGAAGAACTCCAGCTTGGTCAGGCCTTCGACTTCGACGTCGGTGAAGATCAGGCCGAATGCGCTCGTCGTGGCCGCAATCGCGGTGCCTGCAACGAAGAAGCTCACGTCGGTGATGTTGCTGTTGACGGCGGTGAACAGCCGCTGTGGGCTGAAGGTCTGGAACTCGTTGGGGAAGCCGAACAGGATGGGCGACACTGATTGACCGCTATTGGCGCTCAACAGGAAGCCTGTGCCTGGGGTGCTGAAGACGACACCGCGGGGCGAGTTCACATTGAAGAAGTTGGCCGGCATGGGATTGGGGTCGGAGAACGTGGCAGGCACAGCGTCCCAATTGATTTCGCGCCGCAGGCCGCCGAAGGAGCCGTTCGCTCCTGCCACAGCGCCGCCACCAATGAAGGTGCGAAAGGCGTCGCGC
This sequence comes from Rubrivivax sp., assembly GCA_031418855.1. GTDB lineage: Bacteria > Pseudomonadota > Gammaproteobacteria > Burkholderiales > Burkholderiaceae_C > Rubrivivax. The sequence continues at coordinate 1,397 of JANOJR010000395.1, read as the reverse complement.
GTGGGGGTGATCGCGGCTGGAGTCGCCCCAGCGAACTCGAAGGTGGTGATGACCACCGGCGCCGCCGTGGCCACCGTGGTGAAGAACAAGCTGCTTGCGGCGGCTAACGCGGCCAGTACGGGCACAGTGATGAGTCGTTGCATGGTCACTCCTGGGGTAAGGGTCAAGGCGCCACAACGCTTGTCGCTACTTGCAGCAATGGCACACATCCCGGTGTGGACGGGCCTGGGCGGCGTCGTAGGTTTGGCCATCGAGTAAGCCGCTGCAGGCTCGCCAAGGCTACGTCACGCCGCAGCTTCAGCCTAGGGCAACACCCCGCGTTCGGGGGGGGGCGAAGTGCTGACGCCCCAGCCCGGAAGCCGAGCCACTCGCAATGGGGTGTCGCTCGACCTCTCAGTCGCTCAAGCGCGCGGAGCCAGCCAACGGTCATGCACCGTCATGCCCACCAGCATGGCGACCACGAAACCAAGTGCCGCCATCGAGCCCGCGCTGGCTGCCACCAGCGCCGGGCCCGGACAAAAGCCGGCAATTCCCCAGCCCGCGCCGAAGAGTACGCCGCCCAGCAGCAGGCGGCGGTCGATGACGGTGCTGCTGGGGATCTCCATATGCGCGCCGGTCCACGACACCGTGCGGCGCCGCGCCACGCTGTACGCCACCGCGCCGACCGCGATGGCGCCGCCCATGACGAGCGCCAGGCTGGGGTCCCAGGCGCCGAAGAGGTCGAGGAAGCCCTTGACCTTGGCCGGGCTCGTCATGCCGCTGGCGATCAGGCCCAGGCCGAAGATGAGGCCACTCAGAAGTGCAAACACGGTGTTCATGTCGTGCCCTTTCAGAACAGGTGGCGAAGTACAAAGACGGTGGCGAAACCCGCCCCCATGAAGGCCAGCACATTGGCCAGCGAACGCAGCGAAAATCGGCTCAGGCCACACACGCCGTGGCCGCTGGTGCAACCGTTGCCCATGCGCACGCCCACACCCACCAGCAAGCCGGCGGCGACGATGCCGAGCCAGCCCACATCCACCTGCATGCTGGGTAGCGGTGCCACCAGGCGCCAAAGCCAGGGTGCCACCAGCAGCCCGCCGATGAAGAGCAGCCGTGTGCGCTCAGGCGCCAGGCTGCCCCCGCCAAGCAGGGCGCGCAGGGGGCTGCCGACGATGCCGGCGATGCCCGCCACGCGGCCGTTGCCCAGGATGTACAGGGCCGAGGCCAGGCCGATGACCAGGCCGCCGATCAAAGCGCTCCAGGGAGTGAATGCCGTCCAGTCGATGCTCATAGGTGCGTTCTCCAAAAAGTAGGGGTCAGTGCATGGCCGTGTGGCCGGTGGCACAGCAGCCGTAGCCGATCCGGGTTGGCCAGCACCTTGAGCAGCGCGGCGGCATCTTGGGATCGGCCGCGCA
>JANOJR010000394.1:0-8830 GCA_031418855.1 Rubrivivax sp. | reverse complement strand
GCCCAAGCCAGCGCTGGCGCGGCACCACGGCGCTTCTTGCTGCTCTCGGGCGACTACCACCTCAGCGCCGCGCTAACACTCAACGTGGGGGGGCGCATGCTCGGCGCGGCCATCGTCGCGCCACCGCTCTACGCGCCCTGGCGCTACACCAACGCCCCGCGTGAAGCGCTGTGGACGCAAGAAGACTTGTCGCCTTGGGACATGAGCATGCACGACGTGGCGCGCTGGGACGGCAGCGGCTTTGCGGCGATCCAGGTCAAGCGCGAAGGCGCGGGCGGCTACCGCATCGGCACGCGCAACTGGCTGCGCGACCACGCCAGTGGCGGGAGCCAAGGCAGCGTGCTCGGGCCGGTGTCGATGTTGCTGGTGTGAGCGTGTCGGCGCGGCGGCCGAGCCGCATAAGGCCGCCTCCTAGAATCGAGCCATGACCCGCAAGCTCTTCGTCACCACCGCCCTGCCCTACGCCAACGGCCCGTTCCACATCGGCCACATCATGGAATACATCCAGGCCGACACCTGGGTGCGCTATCAAAGGCTGATGGGCCACGAGGTGCATTTCGTTTGCGCCGACGACGCCCACGGCGCGGCGATGATGATCGCCGCCGACGCTGCCGGCGTCACACCGCAGCAGTTCGTGGCCACCATCGCTGCCGGACGCAAGCCTCCCCTCGACGGCTTTCACATCAACTTCGACCACTGGCACAGCACCAGCGCGCCCGAGAACCATGCCCTGGTGCAAGACATCTACCGCGCGCTGCGCAAGAACGATCTCATCGCCGAGCGCAGCGTCGAGCAGTTCTTCGACCCGGTCAAAGGCATGTTCCTCGCCGACCGCTTCATCAAGGGCACCTGCCCCAATTGCGGTGAGCCTGACCAGTACGGCGACAACTGCGAAAAGTGCGGCGCGGTCTACGCCCCCACCGACTTGAAGAACCCCTATTCGGCACTCTCCGGCGCCACGCCGGTGATGAAGTCGAGCTCGCACTTTTTCTTCCGCCTGTCGGACCCGCGCTGCGTGGAGTTTCTTGAGAGCTGGACGCAAGACGGCCGCTTGCAGCCGGAGATGGCTAACAAAGTACGCGAGTGGTTCAAGCGCAAGGAAGACGGCAGCACGGGCCTGGTCGACTGGGACATCAGCCGCGACGCGCCCTACTTCGGCATTGAGATCCCCGACGCCCCGGGCAAGTACTTCTACGTCTGGCTCGACGCGCCGGTGGGTTACCTGGCGTCGCTCAAAGCCTGGCTCACGACGCAGCAGATCGACTTCGACGCCTACCTGGCCGACCCCGCAGTGGAGCAAGTCCACTTCATCGGCAAAGACATCGTCACTTTCCATACGCTGTTCTGGCCGGCGATCCTGAAATTCAGCGGCCGCAAGACACCCGACCGCGTCTATGTGCACGGCCACCTCACGGTGGGAGGTGCCAAGATGAGCAAGAGCCGCGGCACCGGCATCGACCCGCTGAAGTACCTGGCGCTGGGCCTCAACGCTGAATGGCTGCGCTACTACATCGCCGCCAAGCTCAGCGCCAAAGTCGAAGACCTCGACTTCAACGCGGAGGACTTCTGTGCACGCATCAACAGCGACCTGGTGGGCAAGTACATCAACATCGCCAGCCGCGCGGCGGGCTTCTTGCACAAACGCTTCAACGGGCGGCTCAGCGCCGACCTCGGCGTCGAAGGCCGCGTGCTGCTCGATGGCCTTCGTGCGCAGTCGGCGACCATCGCCACGCTGTACGACGAGCGTGAATTCGGCAAGGCGCTGCGCGACGTGATGCTGCTGGCCGACCACGTCAACGCCTATGTCGACCAGCACAAGCCCTGGGAGCTGGCCAAGAAGCCCGAGCTGGAGCGTGCGCTGCACGACGTGTGCAGCGTCTGCATCGAAGCCTTTCGTGTGCTCACGATCTACTTGAAGCCCGTGCTGCCGGCGCTGGCCGCGCAGGTCGAGGCCTTCTTGCAGATACCGCCGCTGCGCTGGAGCGACGCCGCGCGATCGATGGGCGCGCACAGCATCGGCACCTACCAGCACCTGATGCAGCGTGTGGAGCTGGCCACCGTCAAAGAGCTGGTCTTTGTGCCCGAGGAAGATGAAGCGGCGGCCCAGCCAGGCGGCGAAGCCATCGCCGCGCAGATCGCGATCGACGACTTCAGCAAGATCGACCTGCGCATCGCCATGATCACGGCGGCCGAGCGCGTCGAGGGCAGCACCAAGCTGCTCAAGCTCAGCCTGGATCTCGGCGAAGGCCGCACGCGCCAGGTCTTCAGCGGCATCCAAAGCGCCTACACGCCTGAGCAGCTAACAGGCAAGCTGACCGTGGTGGTGGCCAATTTGGCGCCGCGCAAGATGAAGTTCGGCGTCTCCGAAGGCATGGTGCTGGCGGCCAGCCACGCCGACGAAAAAGCCGCGCCAGGCCTGTATGTGCTGGAGCCCTGGCCGGGTGCGACGCCGGGGCTGCGCGTGCGTTGACGGCATAGGGCTGACCGCAGCCCCGGCACCACACCGCGCCCACCATGTTCATCGGCCGCCTGCACCCCTTCCGCCCGCGTCTGCTTGATGCGCTGAAAGGCTACGGCCGCAAGCAACTCGGCGCTGACATCGGCGCGGGCATCACCGTCGGTGTGGTGGCCTTGCCGCTGGCCATGGCCTTCGCCATCGCCGCCGGGCTCAAGCCCGAGCAAGGCATCTTCACGGCCATCATCGCCGGCTTCCTGATCTCGGCCCTGGGCGGCTCGAACGTGCAGATTGGCGGGCCTGCAGGCGCCTTCATCGTCATCGTCTACGGCATCGTTGAGCGCTACGGTTTGCCCAACCTGCTTATCGCCACAGCACTGGCGGGCGTGCTGCTCTTTGCCATGGGTCTGTTCAAGCTCGGCGCGCTGGTGCGCTATGTGCCGCTGCCCATCGTCATCGGCTTCACCAACGGCATCGCGCTCTTGGTGGCGCTGTCGCAGCTGAAGGAATTCTTCGGCCTGGCCACGCCCAAGCTGCCGGCCGACTTCTTCACGCAGATCGGCGTGTTGTGGGCACACGCGCACACCGTCAATGTGCACGCGCTGGGCATCGCTGCAGCCAGCCTGCTCGTGGTGGTGCTTTGGCCCAAGTCCTACGCCATGCCCGCCAGCACGCCAGGCGCGTTGCACCACCTGCGGCGCTGGGCGGCGCATGTGCCGGGCACGCTCATCGTGCTGGTGGGCGCCACGCTGGCCGTGCACCTGCTGCAGCTGCCTGTGGAGACCATCGCCAGCCGCTTTGGCGGCATCCCGCAGTCGCTGCCCGCGCTGGCGTGGCCGGAATTCAGCTGGATAAGCGCCAAGCAGCTCTTGATCCCCACCTTGACCATCGCACTGCTGGGTGCCGTGGAGTCGCTGCTGTGCGCGCGTGTGGCCGACAACATGGGCGCGCACCCGCGCCACGACCCCAACCAGGAATTGATGGCGCAAGGCATCGCCAACCTCATCACGCCACTCTTTGGCGGCATCCCGGCCACCGGCACCGTCGCGCGCACCGTCACCAACGTGCGTGCCGGCGCCGTCAGCCCGATCGCTGGCATCGTGCACTCCGCCACGCTGCTGGCCATTGTGCTCGTCGCTGCGCCGTTAGCAGGCCAGGTGCCGCTGGCCGCGCTGGCGGGCATCTTGATGTTCGTGGCGTGGAACATGGGCGAGTGGCGCGAGTTCGGCCGCCTGCGCCACTTCAACCCGCCTTACCGCACCGTGCTCGTGGGCACCTTCTTATTGACGGTGATCTTCGACCTCACGGTGGCGGTGGAAGTTGGCCTCGTGCTGGCCTGCGTCTTCTTCATCTACCGGATGAGCACGCTTTTTCGTGTCGTGCCCGCCGACAAGGCCGAGACCCCCGCAGGCGTGCAGGTGATGGAACTCTACGGCTCGCTCTTCTTCGGCGCCGTGGGCAAGATCGAAGCGCTGCCCGAGCAAGTGCGCGCCGACACGCGCGCGCTGGTGCTGGAGATGCACCGCCTGGTCATGCTCGACACCTCGGGGCTGGACGCGCTGGAGCAACTGCACCGCAGCCTGCAACGCGCGCAGGTCGCGCTGGTGCTGGCCAACGTCAACGAGCAGCCGCTGTCGCTGATGCGCCGCAGCGGCTTCGAGGCGCGCCTGGGGGCCGAGCACATCGTGCCGACAGTGGCCGATGCTTTCCCAGGTGCCGACCCGGGGCGCAGTGTCTGATCAACGCCCAAAGCGTGGTGCGGCTTCTAACTTCTTCAAAGCACTGACCGCGTCGCGCATGGCCGCGTCTTGCCGCGCAGCGACCCAGCCACGCGCGTAGGCCAACGAGGTGCTGGCGAAGTCCAGCCGCTGCAGCCGCGCTGCGGCCACGATGAGGTCGTTCCACACGCCCAGCGCATCGACCGCGCGGCACAACGCAAGGTAGGGTTTGCGCGAGCGTCCACCCAGCGCCGGGGCGAGGAACTCCACGGCGTAGCGCAAGGACTTCAAGCGCTTGCGCAGGCGGTGTTGCTCGCTGCTGGCGGCTTGGGCGAAGCCCGGCGCAAGTTTCATCGCGCGGCGAAAGTATTGACGCAGCAGGGTTCTACCGGCGGCCTTCACGGTGTCGGCGTTGGCGACTGGCGCCGCGCTGGCCGACGCGTCGGTCAGCTGCCAGGTTTGCAGCACCAGCCGCGTCAAGGTCGGGTCTTGCGCGAGGTGCATGGCAGCGTCGAGCGTATCGGCGCGATCCAGCTGGATCGCTGGCAGGCCTGCTGCGGCGAGCACAGGCGCAAGCATGGCCTCGACGGCATCGTCATCGCGCACCGCGCTGGCCACGGCAAAGGGCTCGCGCCAACGCTGTTCCAAAGCCAAAGCCAGCTCCGGCGTGGCCGACCACGGCGCGAACAGGCGCAAGGCCGAGCGCAAGCGCCGCACGGCCACTCGCCACTGGTGCACATGCTCGGCAGTGCCGGTGCCGCCGCCAAGCTCGGCGGCGTTGGGCAGCATCTGCGCCAGCGTGGCTTGCAGCATCGCCGCCAGCGCCTGGCCAAGCTTGGCGTCCTTGGCGTAGACCGGCGCCAGCGAACGTTGCGCGGCGACGCGGTCGACACCGAGCGCCAGTCGCAAACCCATCGCCGACTTGCTGCGCACGTCCAGCCATAGGCCGTGGCGTTGGACCCAGGTCTGCGCCAGCTGCAAGAGCGCCGCCACCAGGCCCGACTTGAGTTCGAACTCAACTTCACACACAGGCCGGCGCGAGCGCCCGGCGAGGATGTGGCCTTGGTCAAAGGCGACTTCGATCACGGCGCCGGCATGGCGCACGAGCCGCTGGCAGCGCTGCACGTCGGTGCGGTAGCGCGGCTGCAAGTCAGCGTCGCCCAGCAGCTGCACGAGTTCGCGGCCGATGGCGCTGTCGGCGTGGCGTGCCGGATCGATCACCGGCGTACCGCGCATGTGGCCGAGCGCCACCTCGTGTTCACGCCGCTGCATGGCGTCGCTGCCATGGCCCTTGAGCGTCTGCACCCAGCGTGGCCCTTCGCGGCGCAGACGCAGGGCCAGGCCAGCGGCGGCCAAGCGGTCGTCGGCGGTATCGACGTAGATGGCGCGCAGACGTGTGGTGCGCGCTGTCGTGGTCGCCACCGCGCGCAGCAGCCGCGCACGCGCCGCAGCGGGAACCTGGAACTTCAGCTCGACTTCCATCGGTGGTCGATGTTCAGCTTCAACGTGAACCAGCTTCGCTTTCGCGCGGGTCGTCGCGGATGCCCGTGCTCAGGACCCTGCCTTGACCGTCGAAGGTCACGCTGAAGAGCTTGGCGATGGTGCCGTCCTTGAAGCGCCAGTCCCACACCTCTTCGCCCTTGAGCGCATAGAACTGCGTCTTGGCGGTCTTGCCCAAAAGCTTCATCACCGCCAGCTTGTCCAGCCCCAGCGTGACCTTGGCGAAGTTGGCCGGTGTGAGCAGCTGGCGCAGCGAGCTCATCTTGCCGTCGGGGCCAATGACGATGAGGTAGTTGGTCCAGCCTTCGGGCTGGCGCGGGTACTCCAGCACCTTGGAGCCGTCGGGCTCGGTGCTCACGGCATAAGGCTCGCCGAACTGCTTGCGCACATCGGCTTCGGTGGCGACACCTTCTTCGAGTTTTTCAATGCGCTGCGGGTCACATGCCGAAAGTGCGAAGAGCATGGTCAATGCCGTGGTCACGGCAAGGCCGAAGCGTCGTGTGCAAGAAAGAGTCATCCAGGTCCCCCGGCTAAAATGAGACCCGCCGATTCTGCACAAAGCCCCCCATGCCGCTGTTCTGGAAGCCATATACGTCCGACACCACCAACTTCATTGAGCAGCTGAAGGCGGCCAAGCCGACGCTGGAAGCCGAGCAACGCGCCGGCCGCGCGCTCTTGTGGGACCGCGCCATCGACCGCGAGGCGCAGGCCGACTGGGCCGACGCGCGCGTGCCGCAGCAGCCCTACGTTTACCAAACGAAGCAAGACTGAGCCGCGTGGGCGCGAGCATGTTGGCGGCCGAGGCCGCGCCTTTGCGGCACACCGTGCCCGAGGTGGTGGACCAGGTGGCCCTGGCAAGGCTCTACGGCGAACCGCTGTTTGCGCTGCCCACCGACCTCTACATCCCGCCCGACGCGCTGGAGGTTTTTCTCGAAGCGTTTGAGGGCCCGCTGGACTTGCTGCTTTATCTCATCCGCCGGCAAAACTTCAACATCCTTGACATCCCGCTGGCCGACGTGACGCGCCAGTACCTGGCCTACGTCGACCAGGTTCGCAAGCACAACTTGGAGCTGGCCGCCGAATACCTGCTGATGGCGGCGATGCTCATCGAGATCAAGTCGCGCATGCTCTTGCCGCCGCGCAAGAGTGCCGACGGCGGTGAGGCGGACGACCCACGTGCCGCGCTGGTGCGCCGCTTGGTCGAGTACGAACAGATGAAGCTGGCCGCCGCCAAACTCGACGTGCTGCCACTCTTCGGGCGCGATTTCCTGCGCGCGCAAGTGGCCGTAGAACAAGCGTTAGCACCACGCTTCCCCGACGTGCAGGTCGACGAGCTGCGCGCGGCTTGGCACGACATCCTGGCGCGCGCCAAGCTGACCCAGCACCACACCATTTCGCGCGAGCAGCTCTCGGTGCGCGAGCACATGAGCATCGTGCTGCGCCGCTTGCAGGGGCGGCGCTTCGTCGAGTTCCACGAGCTCTTCGACCCCGGCCGTGGCAGCGCGGTGCTGGTGGTGACCTTCCTCGCCATGCTCGAGCTCTCACGCGAGGCGCTGCTGGAAGTGACGCAGGCCGAGGCCTTTGCGCCGATCTACGTGCGCCTGTCCTACCATCCAAGTTGAACTGACAAGGAAATTAACCATGCGACTCCTTCACACCATGCTGCGCGTCGGCAACCTGCAGCGCTCGATCGACTTCTACACGCAGGTCATGGGCATGACGCTGCTGCGCACGACCCAGCGCCCCGAGCAGAAGTACGACCTGGCCTTCCTGGGCTACGGCAAGAACCCCGAGCACGCCGAGATCGAGCTGACCTACAACTACGGCGTCGAGACGTACGAGCTCGGCACGGCCTTCGGCCACCTCGCCGTGGGCGTGGCCGACGTCGCCGCGCTGTGCGACGCCGCGCGGCCCAGGCTGGCCGCACTCGGGGCCAGCATCACGCGCGAGCCCGGTGCCGTGAAAGGCGGCACGACGGTGATCGCTTTCATCGCCGACCCCGACGGCTACAAGGTCGAGCTGATCCAGCGCGACGCTTGAAGCGCGAGGGGCCGGCGGCAGCGTGCCGCCGCGCAGCGTTCAAAACATGCTGGCCGCGAGGTTGATGGTGAACGCGAGGATGGCGGTGTTGAATGCGAACGACAGCAGCGACTGCAGCAGCACCAGGCGCCGCATCGCTTGCGTCGAGACGCTGACGTCGGCCGTTTGCGAGGCCACCGCGATGGTGAACGCGAAGTACAGGAAGTCGCCGTAGTCCGGCTTGAAACTCTCGTCGGCCCCGGGGAATTGCAGGCCGCTGCCATGCGATGCGCGGTAATAAACGCTGGCATATGTCAAGGCGAAAATCGTCGGCAAGAGCAGCCATGACCCGGCCACGGTGACCAGCGCAAACGCCACATGCGGTAGCGCATGCGGCGCACCGGGCAGCTTGGCCGCAGACAGCTCGGCCACAATGCCCAGCAGGCTGACGACGCACGCCACGCTGACGATGGCGAGCACGGTGGCAGCACTTTCGGCTTGCGCGACGGCGATACGCCGAAGCCGGCTGTGATCGGCTTGCAGCATCATCCAGCCCACCAGCACCAGGTACAGCCATACCGACACGTTCCAGCCAAACAGGCCCCGCGTCACCAGGCCGAGCGCACCCGGCAACAGCAGCGCTGAAGTGACGCCGACCAGCAGCGAGGCCGCCAGGCGAGGATGGGCGCGGAGGTGGGAAATGAAGCGGCTCATGCGGATTGAACTTGTGTGTCAAGCAGCCTGTGATGATGCACTGGCGTTGAGCAGGTGAACGCTTTGGAACTCAGCAGTCTGTTGCGCGAGCATGTCTACACCGCCATCATTCTTGGTGGCATCGTCGAGGGCGAGACCACGGTGGTGCTCGCCGGCTACGCAGCCCATCAGGGCTATGTTTCCTGGTGGGCGGTGGCCAGTTTGTCGGCGCTGGTCAACTTCGTGCTCGACCAGAGCTGGTACCTGCTCGGTCGTTGGCGTGGCGAACGCTTGTTGGCTCGATTTGCGTTCCTGCGCCCCGGCGTCGACGCCATCACACCCCGCCTGCATCGGCACCGGCGCTGGATCGTGTTCTCGGTGCGCTTCATGTACGGGCTGCGCACGGCAGGGCCGATTGCGATGGGCATCGCGCGCGTGCCGTGGC
>JANOJR010000393.1:0-2361 GCA_031418855.1 Rubrivivax sp. | reverse complement strand
CACCTGGTGATTCAGGTCGCCGAGCATCGGCACCGAGAACACGCGCGCCCAGTACAACGCACCAAAAAACGCCGAGAAGAACATCACCTCGGAGAAGATGAACCAGCTCATGCTCCAGCGGAAGGAGACGTCGACGCGGTCCGAGTACTGGCCGCCCTCGCTCTCGGCGATGGCGTCGCTGAACCATTGGTACAGCACCACCGCCCAGAAGACCAGGCCGATGAGCACGGCCCATTTGCCCCAGCCCGAGCCGTTGATCCACTGCCCCCCGCCAAGGATGACGAGGAAGAGCCCGAACGCCGCCATCACCGGGTGGCGCGAGGGCGGTGGGATGAAGTAGTACGGGGCGCTGCCCGCAGGCGTCATGGCCGACATCTTGGGTGTTCTCCTGGATCCAGATTCAAATTTGATTCACGGGTGAGCATCATGCAGCGACACCGCTGCCGACCACCCACTTGACCAACATGACCAACACGGCGATGAAAAGTACGGCGCCGACGATGCCTGCGATGACCACATGCTTGGGGTTGAGGCGCTGCACATCACGCTCGTAATCGGCCGCGCGGCGCACGCCGAAAAACGACCAGGCCACGGCACCCACGGTTTGCAAGAAGGTGCCTTCAGCCTTCGCGTTCGCGGGCTTCATGCGCCACCCTTCGCGGCCTTTGCCGCCGCCAACGGCGCCGCCGGCACCTTGCCGCCGACTTCAAAGAAGGTGTACGACAAGGTGATGGTCGTCACGCTCTTGGGCAGCTTGCCGTCGATGACAAAGACCACCGGCCACTGCTTGCTTTCGCCCGGCGCCAACATGTGTTCAGCGAAGCAAAAACACTCGAGCTTGGTGAAGTGCTGGCCGGCTTGCATCGGCGCGTAGCTCGGGATGGCCTGCGCGGCCATGCTGCGGTTTTGTTTGTTCTTGAACTCGTACATCACCGTGACGAGCTGCCCCGGGTGCACCTGCACCGAGCTTTGCGCCGGCTTGAAGTCCCAAGGCCCGCGCGCGTTAGCGTCGAACTCCACCGTGATGGTGCGTGTGGTGTCAACTTGCGTGTTAGGCCTCTCGCGCCCGGCGCCCCAGCTGCCGGTGGCTATGCGCTGGTCAGACAAGCTCAGCACGTTGATGCCCAGGGCGTCGCAGATGGCGCGGTACATCGGCACCAAGGCGTAGCCAAAGCCGAACATCATGGCCACCACGACCAGTAGCTTGGTCAGCAGGCGGCGGTTGTGCAGTAGTGCGAGCTTCATGCGCGACCCAGCCACAACATCTTGACGACGAAGCCCGCTACGAAGACCGCCGCCAAGCTGGCCAGGATGAGGCCAAGCCTCACGTTGGCCTTGCGCTGTGGTTCGCGGTCGGGGTGGCTCATTCTAGAGAGGCGTTTAGCCAATCACCCGCGTGGCCGTGGCGTCGAGCTTTGGCGGCGTCTCAAAGGTGTGCCACGGCGCCGGCGACGGCAGCTCCCACTCCAGGCCTTCAGCGCCTTCCCAAGGCTTGGCCGGTGCCGGCTCGCCCTTGCCACGCATCATGGGCACGACGACGAAGAGGAAAAAATACACCTGCATCAAACCGAAACCAAAGGCGCCGACGGTGGCCAGCATGTTGAAGTCGGCGAACTGCAGTGGGTAGTCGGCGTAGCGCCTGGGCATGCCGGCCAGGCCCAGGAAGTGCATCGGGAAGAAGGTGACGTTGAAGAAGATCAGCGAGCCCCAGAAGTGGATCTTGCCGCGTGTCTCGTTGTACATGACACCGGTCCACTTTGGCGCCCAGTAGTAATAGCCGGCGAACATGCCGTAGAGCGAGCCGGCCACAAGCACGTAGTGGAAATGCGCCACCACGTAATACGTGTCTTGCAGCTGGATGTCGATCGGCGCCATGGCCAGGATCAGGCCCGTGAAGCCGCCCATCGTGAAGACGAAGATGAAGCCCACGGCGAAGAGCATGGGTGTCTCGAAGGTCATCGAGCCGCGCCACATGGTGGCGATCCAGTTGAAGATCTTCACGCCCGTGGGCACAGCGATCAGCATCGTGGCGTACATGAAAAAGAGCTGCCCCGTCACTGGCATGCCGGTGGTGTACATGTGGTGCGCCCAGACGATGAAGGAGAGGATCGCGATCGAGGCCGTGGCGTAGACCATCGACGTATAGCCAAAGAGCCGCTTGCGCGCGAAGGCCGGGATGATGGCGCTGATGATGCCGAAGGCCGGCAAGATCATGATGTAGACCTCGGGGTGGCCGAAGAACCAGAAGATGTGCTGGTACATCACCGGGTCGCCACCACCGGCAGGGTTGAAGAAGGTGGTGCCGAAGTGGCGGTCGGTCAGCGTCATGGTGATGGCACCGGCCAGCACCGGCATCACGGC
>JANOJR010000392.1:0-15305 GCA_031418855.1 Rubrivivax sp. | reverse complement strand
ATTTGGCTTCGTCATCACCTGCCCTGCAAGGCTTGCAGTTCGCGCAGCACGTCGCGGCAATCGCGGACCAGGAAAGCCACGCCACCAGCGCAGCGGATGCGCTCCAGAAAAACGGCTTGCTCGGCGCGCAGCTTGCCACCTTGACTTCCACACCCAAGAGGCGGCCGTCCGTCAGTTGCCCCAGCACATCGGGGCAGCCCTTCCAGCCAAAGCGCACGAACCGGGCGCCAATCCGACAGGTAGCAAGCTACGTGAGGCAACAGGTCAGCACGGGTAGCAGTTCTGATGAGTCAATGCGGCGGCCAAGATAGTTGACGCCGGCCATTCCCGGTCACGCGGCAATCATCCGGTAGGGTCACTAGGTCCGGCTCGCCATCGGGCAGTTGCCATCACGTGAATCGACCAAGCACTCCGAGCTCGGGCACGTGCTCGAACCATTCATATGTTCGCCAGTCGGCCCGGCCCACGTTCGCAAGCCCAAGCAGGCGCCGAGCGGCAGCGTGGGAATGCTGCGCTGAGGAATGGGCATCGGCATGTCGCCTTCGCGGCAAGGTTCCATCGTCACGTCTCGCGGGCAGACAGCATGCATCGTGATTTCACCTCGGGCTGCTGCACGTAGAAAATCGCCGACGGTCACTGACTCTCCGGAATGATCGGAAGCCATGCGGGCTGCATCACCCAGCGTCAGCACATCGGTATCGGTCAGCCTTCCCCCCTGGAACGGAGTGCTCGGCGTCAGGCGTTCGAACAAGGGAATTTGGTGTGCCATTGCCTCCCCCGATGCACCCCGCGTGAAGGTGCCCCAGCGCGCCACGTCGGGGGCCGTGGCTTTCGGTCCGGTTTGCGGCCGGGCCTAGCTGGGGCGGAACCCTCAGGTCGCGGCGGTCATGCGTGTTCGGCCGGCTCGCGCCCTTCGATAGCCATGCGTGCAATGAACCCCGAGCGCGTTTCGCCCGCCGAGCGTGCGCGCGCGTCAAGCCTATGCAGCACGCGGCGCGGCAAACTGATGTTCACGCGCTCCAAGGTGTCGTCGAGCATCGCCGGGTCGAGCTTCACCAGCGCCCAAAGCCAGCCCTCCAGCTCGGCATGGCCTGCGCGCAGTTCATCAATGCTTGACGGCGCCGGGATGGCCTGCCCGCTATCAAGCGCGGTTTCAATCCAGGCGGTGATGGCAAGCTCGGCCTGAATCAAAGCCTCTTCCATGGTGTCGCCCGCCGAGAAACACCCAGGCAGGTCGGGCACCACCACACCCCAGGCACTTGTGTCGGTGCCGTTTTCGATGGCGATGGGGTAGCGCATGCGATTGCCTCTCAGATACCGGCTTGGCGCCGTATGGCCTTGACCAGACCCGCGCCCAAGTCTTTCTTGGGATGCGGCACGACGACGATGCCAGGCCGGGCGGCATGCTTGAAGACATGATGCGAACCAGACACTCGGTCCAATCGCCAGCCGGCTTGGCGCATCTCGCGTATCAGCTCGGCGCTGGTCATGTGTGTATCGTACACATTGACAGGTATGCGGGCAAGTCGTTCAGCGTTGATGCACGACGCGCAACGGCCCGCGCGCGGCGGCATTGGGGTCGAAAGTCACGCCGGCCTTGTCGAGGATGAACGATTCAATCGTCGCCAGGTACGGGCGCAGGGCGTCAATCGAGCGGGGCCGGTAGCCTTCGGCGATGGCGCTGGGCTTGTGGCCCATCACCTGAGCGATGGCGCCGGCTGGCGCGCCCGCGGCTTCACCCAGTAGCGAAAACGTGCGGCGCAGCCCGTGGATTGAAACGTGCGGGATGCCGGCATCCATGAGCACGAGCGCATGCGGCGCGCGTGGCTCGGCGATGCGGCCCGACGTGCTCATGGTGCTGGCGAAGACGTAGGCGTTGATGCGCGGCAGGCCGGCCAGCAGTTGCGCCATGTAGGGCGTCAACGGAATGACGCGGGTCGCATCCACTTTGTCGGCGATGGTCAGTTTGTGCCACCGGAAATCGACGTTCGCCCATGTCAGCCCGGCCATCTCTTCGCGGCGCGCGCCGGTCAACACCAGGGCTTGCAGGTAGGCAGCAGCGGTACGGCTGCGCAGCTTGTCGGTGCCCGCGAACCATGCCGGCAGCTGGTCAATCTCCACCGCATCACGGCGTTTGACTACACCCGGCAGCACATCGCCCAACTCGCTGGCGCGGGCGGCGTCCTTCTGCACCAGGGCACGAAGGTCCTTCTTTGTGGCGCACCAGCCCAGGAAGCCCGAAAACATCGCCACGGCCCGGGCGGCTTGAATCGGGGCCGTCTTGGCTTCCTTGGCATACCACTCGCGGATGGTGTCTTGGTCAATCGAAGCCAGCGCCAGCGGCATCAAAGCGGCCAGGTGTCCCGGCTTCGTGGAGCCCTTGCCCCGCTTCTTCGGCTCGCCACCCATCGCGGCGGCTTTGTTCAGGTCGGCCACGTAGCGGGGCTTCCATGCGGTCTTGCGTTTGGGTTTGCCCTCGGCCATGTAGCGCGGCCAGACCTCAGCCACAGTCACGGCCCAGGCGGCTTCGGCGGCCGCGAGTTCGATGGTGCGTGCCTCGGCTTCGGCCTTCGCCTGTGCCTCGCGCTCGGCCTGCTGGCGGTCGAGGTCGCGGGGGTCTAGCTTGTCGTTCTTGACGGTCCTTGCGAGGTCGCGGGCTTCCGCTTTGGCTTCCTCAATCGTCATGAGCGGGAAGCGGCCCAGCGTACGGCTTATGGCGCGGCCGTTCAGCTTCGCCTCATAGACAAATGCCTTCGCTCCGTTCGCTGTCACCCGCACCCGCAGGCCGGGCGGGTCGGTGACGCGTAGAAACGCCTTGGGCGCTCCAGGCGGACAGGCAAAGCGGGCAATCAGGCACTCGCTCAGTTCGTGGGTGGCGCCCAGGTCGATAGGCGCGTCTTTCTTCGGTCTTGCCATGCGAGCCTCCCGGCCGGTTTGTCCGTCATACCTGCGACATACCTGCGCCAGTTATCAGTTTTGGCAAATCTGAATCAACACTCTGTCAGCGGCGCGTGAGGACATTGTGAGCGTAAACCGTTGATTTGCAATGATTATGTGTCGAGTCTATCAACGCAGATGAGTGGCGGCAAACACTATTACAGGCGCATTAGTAATGCGAAGGTAGTGAGTTCGACTCTTCTCACCGGCACCAGCGTTTGAGGCGGGGTTGACGGCCTAGCAGCCGTCAACCCTTTGTTGTTTATGGGGGCCGCCGGCCACCCGTGCGAACCATGAAAAAGGGCGACGCACCTGTGAAGGTGAGTCGCCCTGGCGCTGCGGCCGCAACGCAGCCGCGCGCAGAACAGTGCTTACTTCTTGGGAGCGGCCGGGGCGCCTTCGCCAGCTGGCATCTCGTGCTTCTTGTTGGCCTTGACAGCTTCGGCCTTCACGTCAGCACGGGCTTCAGCGGACTTGGCGTCCTTGGCAACCTTGGGAGCGGGAGCGGCCGCAGTGCCATCACCGGCGGGCATCTGGTGCTTCTTGTTGGCGGCAGAGGCGTCGGCTTTCACAGCAGCGCGCTCTTCCTTGGCCTTGCCATCCTTGGCAACCTTGGCAGCCGGAGCGGCCGGGGCGCCTTCGCCAGCGGGGGTCAGCTGCTTCTTCTTAGCGGCGTCGACGGTCTCGGCCTTGACGTCGGCGCGGGCCTTGTCTTGGGCGAAGGACTGGGTGGACAGCAGCGCAACGGCGGCAGCGGCAACAATGGACAGAACGGTCTTCATGGTCATGGGGTTCTCCTGAATGGTTGAGGGGACTTGCACTGGGACGAAAGATCCAACCGCCCGAACCGCCGACCCGATGTGGTCGGATTCACGGCTCGGCGCCCTCGCGCCGAATCAATCTAGGCCTAAGGGGTGGATTCTAGGCGGACTACTCCTGGCAACACTACCAAGCGCATGACCGAGGTCGAATCTGAGCCGCATAACGTTGGGTCGGCGCGACTGGCCGACAGGCACAGCAACTCTTTTTCCAGGCACCGAAACTACTTGGGCTGCGCGCGCCAACCGCGCAGCGCCGCCAATGTGTTGGCCACGTGCCGGTTTGGGTCCAGGCTGAGGTAGCTGTAAACAACTTTGCCGGACGGCGCGATGACGTACGAGACGCGGTTGGCGTAGTCCGGGCGGCTCTGCATCACTGCATCAAACGACTTGGCGATCGTCAGCGTTTCATCGGACGCCACGGCAAATTTGCCGTTGCAGGCCTGCATCGAAAAGCGCGACAGCACCTCGATGTCGTCTCGCGAGACGCCCACCACCGTGGCGCCCAGGGCCTCGAAGTCGGCGATGGCCTCGGCAAAGCTATGCGCTTCGATAGAGCAGCCCGTTGAAAAGGCGGCAGGAAAGAAGTACAGCACGACCGGCCCCTTGGCCAACGCAGCATTCAGCGAAAACTGGAACTGCTTGCCGGCGCGCGCGGCGACGGTTGAAAAGTCCGGCGCCCTTTCACCGACGTCCAATGCCGCCCACGCACTTGGCCACAGCAGGACGCTGATCCAAACCAGGGTGATGCGCCGTAAGAAGTACATGCAGTTCTCCGTCAAAGTCAGAAGGCGACCCGTATTGTCATGGGTTGTGAGGATGCTTGCGCCATCATTGGCCCTTGCCTGAAACCTCACGTCGTTTTACGGCTTGATGGTCTTGAGCTACAACGGAGTCGGACTGACCATGCACTTCTATCACTCGCCGCACCCCGGTTCTGCAAACGGCGTCGCAGTGCTGGGCACACGGTGGCGCCGCGGTTTGACCTGGGCGTTCGCGGTACTCACATTGAGTGCCTTGGGTGCTTGCAGCACGCTGCCCCACCTCGTCCAGCAGCCCGTACCCAGCGAAGCGATCCCGCTGTCCACGAGCACGACACTGGGCCGCATTGCTGCTGACTACCGGCCCGCCCCAGAGCAATCAGGCTTTCGGTTGATGCCGCTGGGCAGCTTTTCGCTCAACACACGGGTCGAACTGGCCAAGCGCGCTCAGGTCTCGCTCGATGTGCAGTACTACCACCTGGAAAATGACGAGAGCGGCCGCTGGTTGCTGCGTGCGCTGCGAGACGCAGCCGTGCGTGGCGTGCGCGTTCGTTTGCTCATTGACGATTTCTACACCAGCGGCGAGGACGAACTATTTCTCTCCCTGGTGGCACACCCCAACGTCGAGGTGCGCTTGTTCAACCCCTTCTGTTGTGCACGCGACAGCGGCCAGCTGACACGCTTCGCGGTGTCCCTGGCTGACGTCAAGCGGCTGAATCACCGCATGCACAACAAGCTTCTCGTGGCCGACGGCGCGATGGCGGTGATCGGTGGGCGCAACGTGGCGAACGAATATTTCCTTCGCAACGACCGTGGCCTGAATTTCATTGATGTCGACGCGTTCGTCGTGGGTTGGCTCATCGAACCTTTGCAGGGCTCGTTCGACCGCTACTGGAATGCCGACGCCGTCTTCCCGATCCAGGCGGTCGCAAAGTCAGCCACACCCGCCGCCGAGCTGCGGCGCAAGTTCGAGGAATGGACGGGGCCCACGAAGACCCCTCCGCCGGGCCCCTTGCCCAACAGCGACATCCTGGGCTACGGCCCGCTTGCCGAGGACCTGGATCGCGGACGCCTGGGTTTGATATGGGCCGACGCCTTCGCGTTTGCCGACCATCCGGATAAGCCGTTTGATGGCCAGGCCGGTGGCGAGGTCGCGCAAACCAGCGTCACCTTCAACCTCTTCGAAGCGATGCGCAAGGCACAGAAGGAAGTGCTCATCTCGTCGCCCTACCTCGTTCCTGGCAAGGCCGGCATGGAGCTGTTCAGTGGCCTGCGCGCGCGCGGCGTGAAGGTGACGGCCATGACCAATTCGCTAGGCTCGACCGACGAGCCGCTGGTGCACATCGGCTACACGACCTACCGCGACAGCATGCTATCGCTGGGCGTGGAGATCTATGAAATTAGCGGCTCGCGGGTCAAACGCAACCGCCGCGAGAACCTCTTCGGTGCGTCTTTGGGTCGTCTGCACGCCAAGCTGGCGGTCATCGACCGACGCTGGTTGTTCGTCGGCTCGATGAATCTCGACCCGCGCTCGGCCACGATCAACACTGAACTCGGGTCCGTGATCGACAGCCCGCAGCTGGCCCGCGAGATGATCCGCATCATCGACATCGACCGCCTGCAAAGCGCCTACCGATTGCAGCTCTCGGCCGATGGCCAACGCTGCGAATGGCTGGGCTTCGAAGACGACGTGGAGACGATGCTTACCGAAGAGCCTGACTCGACGGCTTGGTTGCGCTTCAAGCTCAAGCTGCTGCGACCCTTTGTGCCGGAGTCGCTGCTCTAAGCCCGCGCGACGAGCACCGCAGCCAGCGCGTCGTGGCGCAGCGCCTGGATCAACCAGGCATCGAAGTCGACGCTGTCACCGGCAAGTTGCAGCGCGATGTCGAGACTGTGGCCGTCGAGCATGGCTTGCGTCAGTCGTGCGCTCGCGTGGTCCATCGGCAAGACCTGCACCCTGCTGCCGCCCGCGCGTGTGACCCACGCTGCCTGGGCGCGACCTTCGAGCAGGGCTATGCGCGCCGCAGCGAATCGGTCAACGCTGGGGCCCTCAGGCTGACCAGGCAACTGCCCGTCTTGATGCGCCGACCAGATCTCGACGACGGGGTGGGCCGAGGTGACGACAGCACTGCCCGCACGCAAGCGCACATGCAATTGCGCCGGATCGGCCTCACCGAGCAACAGCAGGCCCTCGGGTGGCAGCTCGTCGTCGGCGGCGACCCTGGCGCGATGCACGGCCCAGTCAAGCCGGGCGATGTCGGCAAGGTAGGGTTCACTGGCGAGTTGCGGGTCCTGCGCGATGGCCTCAGGCAGGTGTTCGCCCCAGCAAGCCAAGTCACCGCACTGCGGCGGATGGTGACGCCAATGCACACGCGCCATGGCGGCAAACGCGGTCTGGCCCATCAACTGCGCCACCGTGGGGTAGGCTGCCGCCAAGGCTCGTGGTGCCAGCGCCGCCACGTTGGCGCGGTAGGCCGAAACACCGAGCCTTCGCGCGGCTGCGGGGCCCGCGAGCCCTGCGCCGGAGGTGTTGCGCTCGTCGCGCAACAAGGCAAGCAGGCGTTGCTGGCGTTCGGCTTCCGCGCCCCATGCCTTGCAACCCGGCTCGCCTTGCATCGCACTCATGAGCCGGCCCCCGCACACACTGCCAGACGTGTGCCAGCCGCATCAGCTTCGGACAACAACACGGCCAGTGGCGGCAGGTCGTTGTCCCATTCGATCAAGGTCGGCACCGTGCCGACGCGGGCCAACGCGTGCTCAAAGACCGCCCACACCGACGCGCGCACGCGGCTGCCGTGATCGTCAATGGCCAGCTCGCCGGCGTCGTCGTAACCGGCGAGATGGATTTCGCCCACGGCATGCGCGTCCAGTGCGTCGATCCATCGGCAGGCCTTGGCGACTGCGGCGGCTTCGCGGCATGTGGCCGCGCCGGCGTCGCGCTCGTCGCGCGCCGATCCGAGCGCTGCGCATTCGTTCCACGCGTTGACGACCAGGTTGTTCACGTCCAGCAAGACGCCACATCCCGTGCGCCGGGAAAGCAGGTTGAAGAACTCTGGCTCGGCCAAAGTGTCGCCCTCGAAGCGGAGGTAGGCCGAGATGTTCTCGACCAGGATCGGCCGCCGCAGCCGCTCCTGCACGGCATGCACATGCCGCACCATGATGTCCAGCGAGGTCTCGTTGAAGGCCAGTGGCAGCAGGTCCGCCGCGTGCACGATGGGCCCAGGCGTCGCTGCTCTTGCAAAGCAAGCGTGGTCGCTGATGCGTACCGGATCGATGCGTTCCACCAGCGCCACCAGTTGCTCCAGATGCCAGGCGTCGAGGCCAACCGCTGATCCGAGCGACAGCCCCACGCCATGCAGACTGACCGGCCAGCGTTCGCGCGCGGCGCGCAGCACGCCTGCTGCTGCCCCCCCAGCGCCGAAGAAGTTTTCGGAATGCACCTCGACAAAAGGCAAGGTCAATGCCGGCCCCTGAAGCAGCTCAGCGTAGTGCGCCTGGCGCAGGCCGATGCCGGCAGTCAAGTGCTCGCATGGCGACGCCCCCGAGCTCGCCGGCAAGGCCTGCCGAGCGCCTGCGGCATTCAAGATCCGGGCTTGCCGGGGGTGCCATACCCCGAGCCGACCTCATCGGCCGTCTTGCCCTTCAAGCTCGTGCAGGTGCCCTTGGGCACGTACTTCCACTCGCCAGGATCGAAGTCGACCTTGGACTGGCCAGCGCAGATGTGTGTACCTGCCAAATTGTTGCAATCGTTCTGCCCGCGCTTGGCAATGCCGTAGCAGGCTTCCTTGCGCCGGTCGCGTGGTGCGGCGCAGCCGGCCAGGCCGACAAGACCAAGTGCCATCACTGACGCCAGCGCGGAGGAGACGGTTCGACGGCGGATCATGGTGAGCTCCTGAAGGGGGACTATGCGGTGGTCGTTCTCGACGAGCATTTTCATACAGCGCCCATGCAGATAACGGACCGCGCCGTTCGCGCCGCCAGCGTCAAGCTGCGCTACCACCCCGTCGGCAGCTTGCGCAGCAGCGTGATGCGCCGGCTCTGCAGCGAGACGTAGCCGCCCTCAATGAGCTGCTTGAAGATGCGGCTGACCATCTCACGTGACGCTCCCACGCGCTCGGCAATTTCTTGCTGCGTCAGACGCTCGGTGATGACGCGCATGCCGGCGGCGTCGGGCTCGGCCAGGTCGTCGAGCAGTTGCGTCACACGCGTGTAGACATCGTCCAGCGCCAGGCGTTTGACGCTGGCCGTGGAGCGGCGCACCAGGGCGATGAGCTTTTGCACGAGGTGAATGGCGAAATCCGGATGCGTGGCCAGAAAGTCGCGCACCTGCGTGCCAGGAACGACGATGCAGGCACTGGGCTCCAGCGTCGCCACCGAGGCGCTGCGCGGCCCGCCGTCGAGCGTCATCTCGCCGAAGTATTCACCTGGGCCATGCGTGTTGTAGATCACCTCGCGCCCGTTCTTCGCCGTGCCGAAGACTTTCACGCGGCCTTTGGTCAGGATGAAGAGCGCGTCACTCTCATCCTCTTCGTGCACGACGATGGTTTGTGCCGGAAAGGTGCGCGTGCCCCCACGCGCCGCCATGGCCTGGATCAAGGGGACTGGAAGTTGGGTCTCGAAGGTCTGAGGCATGGTTCAGATGGGGGCATCACGCAAGCACGGACGCGCAGCTCAAAGCGTGCGCGCCTCAAAGGTATTGCACTGCGCCACCTGCCCGCTTTGCAAGCCACGCTGAAACCAGCGCATGCGCTGCTCGCTGGAGCCATGCGTAAAGCTCTCGGGCACCACCGTGCCCTGGCTCTGGCGCTGCAAGGCGTCGTCGCCAATCTTCGCCGCCGCATTCATGGCCTCTTCCAGGTCGCCTTGTTCGAGCCAGTTCTTGCCCTTTTGCGAGTGATGGGCCCACACGCCGGCAAAACAATCCGCCTGCAACTCCACGCGCACCGACAAGGCCTTGGACTGCACTTCCGAGATGCGCGCACGCATGCCGTCGACCTTGGCCGAGACGCCCATCAGCTGCTGCAGGTGGTGCCCAACTTCATGCGCCACGACATACGCTTGCGCGAAGTCTCCCGGTGCGCCGAGGCGCGCGCGCAGCGTCTCGAAAAACTGCAAATCGATGTAGACCTTGCGGTCGCCCGGGCAATAGAAAGGGCCCATGGCGGCGTCACCGCTGCCGCAAGCAGTGGGTGTGCGCCCGCGAAAGAGCACGAGGCGCGGCGCCTCGTAGCGGCTGCCGCTGGCGGCGAGCACCTTGGTCCAGACGTCTTCGGTATCGGCCAGGATGGTCGAAACGAACATGGCCTGTTTGTCCGCCGCAGGTGGCCGCTGCGCCGGCGCTTGCGGCGCGCTCTGCACCATCTCCGCACCGCCACCCCCCGACAGCAAACCCAGCACCGTGAGCGGGTTGATGCCGAAGATCCAACCCGCGAGCAAGGCAATCACGATGGTGCCGACACCGATGCCGCGCCCTCCGACACGCATACCCGGGCGAGCGTCGCCACCTTCACCACGCCGGTCTTCGACGTTCTCGCTTTGACGTTGGCCTTCCCACTTCATGCGCGTCTCCCGGGCGCTAGCCCTTGTGCACTTGTTTCAGGTCTTGGGGAGCGTCACGCCGCGCTGGCCTTGGTACTTGCCGCCGCGGTCTTTGTAGCTCGTCTCACAGACTTCGTCGCTCTCGAAGAACAGCACCTGGGCGCAGCCTTCACCCGCGTAGATCTTGGCCGGCAGCGGGGTGGTGTTGCTGAACTCCAGCGTCACGTAGCCTTCCCACTCGGGCTCGAAGGGTGTGACGTTGACGATGATGCCGCAGCGCGCGTAGGTGCTCTTGCCCAGACAGATCGTCAGGACATTGCGCGGAATGCGGAAGTATTCGAGCGTGCGCGCCAGCGCAAAGCTGTTGGGTGGGATCACGCAGACGTCCGCGTTGATGTCCACAAAGCTCTTCTCGTCGAAGTTCTTCGGGTCGACCACCGTGCTGTAGATGTTGGTGAAGACCTTGAACTCCGGCGCGCAGCGAATGTCGTAACCGTAGCTTGAAGTCCCGTAGCTGACGATGCGTTGGCCCTTGTCGTTGGTGCGCACCTGGCCGGGCTCGAAGGGCTCGATCATGCCGTGCTCTTTGGCCATACGGCGTATCCACTTATCGCTCTTGATCGTCATGCCCTGTGCCGCCCTGTGAACCGCGCCGGGCTATCCCGGGCTGGCCCATTCTAGGAGGCTGACGTAGCATGGCCGGCAGCGCTTACATTGTTCGGAGCCCACGCCATGGCCACCATCTTCCGCCCAGCCTCTGTGCTGCTCAACCAGTACGCCGAGTACCACCGCGACCGCCGCAACATCGCCACGCACCTGATCGGCGTGCCGATCATCGGGGTTGGGCTGGGCGTGCTCTTGTCCGAGCCCAGCTTTGTGGTCAACGGGCTGGCCATCACACCAGGCTGGCTGCTGGTGGCGCTGGCCTCCTTGTGGTTCGTCACACGCGGCGCGCTGCTGCTGGGCCTGGCGACCAGTCTCATCTTTGCATTGGTGATGTTGATCGCCCACCGCATCCCCACGCCTGGCGTCGTGGCCTGGGCCGGCTGGGGCGTCGGGCTCTTTGCGCTGGGTTGGTTGATTCAGTTCGTCGGCCACTACTACGAGGGGCGCAAGCCGGCGTTTGTCGACGACATCACGGGCCTCTTGGTCGGGCCGATGTTTGTGACGCTGGAGCTGCTGGCGCCGCTGGGTTTGTTCAAGACGCTGCTGGCCGACATCGAACGCCACGCCGGGCCGACGCACATACGCGACCTCGCGCACCCAGCTTAAAGCCTAGGTCGCCCAGACTCGCGGCGGCGCGCCGGCCACGCCCCACAGGCTGGAACGCCACGCGGCATGCACGGCGCGCACAAGCTGCGTCAGCGGCTCGGTCTGGTGGGCTAACGCTCGAAGCACCAGCACTTGCGGATGAACCTGGCTCACGCCGGCCAGCACCGTTTCATCTAAGCCCTGCCCCACCGGCAGCAGCGCACGCGCGCAATCCAGCGCGGTGGCCACACGCGCAGCAGCCAGCGTGCTGCCGGCCGCCCACCACAAGGTGGCCATGGCTGTGCGCCCGGCCAGGCCCAGCCGTGAGTGCAAGAGCAACCGGTCGCTTGCCGCAATTCGCGAGCGCTCCAGCCATAAGCCCGTGAGTTCAATGCGCTGCGCGACGCTGCCGGCCACGAACGCTTGGCCAGACGCCGGCAGCCCGAGCGCCAGCACATCGCAGCCCATCATCTCGGCCCCTGGCGCCAGGCTGAAGCGCTGCTGGTTGCACATTCGCGTGCCGCTGTAGGCGATGTTCTCTTGCGGTAGCCACTCCAAGCGCGCGCCACGCTGCAAGGTCGCGCTGACGATCTGCGTGGCTTGCGTATCGCCATCGCAGCGATAAAAGCGGCTGGCACCCGGTGTCGTCAAGACTGCGTGTGCGTTCTCTTCAAGCGTTAGCGACAGGTCCAGTGTGTCGCCGCCAACGATGCCTGAGGGCGGATGCAGCACTGTGTGATGGCAGATGCCCGCGCCTTCGGGGTACAGCGCCTTGAGCACACGCAGCGGGCCGACGTGTTCGCTGTGCACGCGTGTCGTCTCAAGGTCGCGCCGGTAGTGCAGGCGCAGGCTGGCATGCCATGGCATACGTCTTGAACGTTAGAGGGTTAGCGCGTATGCAGCAGGCCGCGCTCTTCGATGAAACGCACGACCTCGGCCACGCCTAGCTGCGTCTTCAGGTTGCTCATCACGAACGGCCGCTTCGGCCGCATGCGCTCGGTGTCGGCGCGCATCACCGCGAGATCGGCGCCGACATGGGGTGCCAGGTCGATCTTGTTGATGACGAAGAGGTCGCTCTTGGTGATGCCGGGGCCACCTTTGCGCGGGATCTTCTCGCCGCCAGCCACGTCAATCACATAGATCGTGAGGTCACTCAGCTCGGGGCTGAAGGTGGCGGCCAGGTTGTCGCCGCCGCTCTCGATGAAGACGATGTCGGCGTTGGGGAACTTCTCCAACATACGGTCCACCGCTTCAAGGTTGATCGACGCGTCTTCGCGAATCGCCGTGTGCGGGCAGCCGCCGGTTTCCACGCCCATGATGCGCTCGGCCTCCAGCGCGCCGGCCACGGTGAGCAGCCTTTGGTCTTCCTTGGTGTAGATGTCGTTGGTAATGACGACCAGGTCCCAGTCTTTGCGCATGGCCTTGCACAGCATCTCAAGCAAAGTGGTCTTGCCCGAACCCACCGGGCCACCTACGCCCACGCGCAAGGCCGGCAAGCGCTTGCTGCGCCCGGGTGTCGAATGCAAGGTAGACGTGGATGAGTTCATGAGCGAAAGAGCCGGGAGTATTGGGTTTCGTGGCGGGCCGAAAGGATGGCCAGCATCGGGCTGAAGTTCTGCCGCGATTCGTCGTCGCAGGTAGCAGCAACTTGTACGGCTTCAGGCAAGGCATCGACCAAGGCACGCAGCAAACGCTGGCCTGCACTCTGGCCCAGAGGCACGGCTTTGACGGCGGCCTGCACCATGTTCTCGGCCCAGGAAAAGCCGAAGGCCAGCAACGTGGGCTGCAAAGGAGCGGCGGCACACACGGCCGCCAGTGCATAGACGATGGGCCAGCTGGGTGCCGGCTCAAGTGCGGGCAAGGCGTGCACGCGCACGTCACCCGGCGCACTCTGTGGGCGCAGCCACGCGGCCAGTGAGCGGCCCATTTGCAGCGTCTGCTGGCGCAACTCGGCGCTCTCGCGCGTTTGCAGCACCCAGTCGTTGAGCTCGGTGATGCGGCTCGCCTGCGGCCACGCTGTCCAGGCCCGGTGGGCCGCCGCCACCACCGGCAACTCGGAGCGTGTAAGCGTCAGCGCCAGCTGGTCGAGCAGCCAGATGCGCAGGCCCGCTTCATCGCTGGCCAGGCCCGTGTCGATGGCGGCTTCCAGGCCTTCGGAGTAGCTGAAGCCGCCCACCGGCAGCGCCGGCGAGGCCAGCCACATCAAACCCAGCAGGCTGGCCGGCGCAAGCTCAGCCGCCGTGGTCACGGCTTCTTCTCGTGGCCGTGTGGGTGGTCATGGCCGTGACCATGCTCATGTCCGTGCTTAGCATGATCGCCATGGCCGGCATGGTCGCCGTGGTCATGATTGTCATGATGCTCATGCCCACCCGCGTCATAGGCACCCGCCTCGGGCTCGAACGGCAACGAGTCTTCCGACACCAGCAAGTGCTGGCGGCGCAGCATCGCGGCCAACACATGGTCGGGCTCAAGTTTGAGGTGGTCGCTGCGCGCTTCGAGCTGCACATGCCGGTTGCCCAGGTGGTAGGCCGCGCGCGTCAGGTCGAGTGGCGAGCCGTGCTCGCTGCAGTGGCGCACCACCAGCACCGGCTGCGCGGCGGCTTTGACGGCGATGAAGGAGCCGTCTTCGGCCACCAGCACGTCACCGCCACGCACCACCGTGCCGCGCGGCAGGAACACCGCAATGGCGCGGCCGTCAGAGTCGACGGCGTCGAAGCGGCTCTTGCAGCGCACGTCCCAATCGAGCTCGACGTGGTGCGCGCGCTTGATCAGCACGGTGGCCAAGCCACGGCCCTGGGGGATGAGTTTGTTGATGGTCAGCATGCCGCGATTGTGTGTGGTCGTGGGGACTCAAAAGAGAAAGTAGCGCTGCGCCATTGGCAGCACTGTGGCTGGCTCGCAGGTCAACAGTTCGCCATCGGCACGCACGGCATAGGTTTGCGCGTCGATCTCCATGCGCGGTAAATAGGCGTTGTGCACCATGTCGTGTTTGCGCACGCTGCGGCAGCCCTTGATCGCCGACAAGTGCTTGTGCAGCCCGTAACCTTCAGCCGCGCCGTTGGCCAGCGAAGCCTGGCTCACGAAGCTGATCGACCCGCGCGCGATGGCGCCACCAAAGGCACCGAACATCGGCCGGTAGTGCACCGGTTGCGGTGTCGGGATGCTGGCGTTGGGGTCGCCCATCGCTGCCGCCGCGATGAAGCCGCCCTTCACCACCAGGCTGGGCTTGACGCCAAAGTAGGCCGGGCGCCAGAACACCAGGTCAGCCCACTTGCCCACCGCGATCGAGCCAACTTCATGCGCAATGCCGTTGGCGATCGCCGGGTTGATGGTGTACTTGGCGATATATCGCTTCACCCGTGTGTTGTCATGTCGAGCGTTATCACCCGCCATGCTGCCGCGCTGCTCTTTCATCTTGTGCGCCGTCTGCCACGTGCGCAAGATGACCTCGCCCACACGCCCCATGGCCTGGCTGTCACTGCTCATCATGCTGATGGCGCCCAGGTCGTGCAGCACGTCTTCGGCGGCGATGGTCTCGCGGCGGATGCGGCTTTCGGCAAAGGCCAGGTCTTCGGCAATGCCGGCGTCAAGGTGGTGGCACACCATCAGCATGTCCAGATGCTCGTCCACCGTGTTGGCGGTGTAGGGCATGGTCGGATTCGTCGAGCTCGGCAGGAAGTTGGCCTCGCCCACCACGCGCAGGATGTCGGGCGCGTGGCCGCCGCCCGCGCCTTCGGTGTGGAAGGCGCACAGCGTGCGGCCCTTGGTGGCGGCGATGGTGTCTTCAACGAAACCCGATTCGTTGAGCGTGTCGCTGTGGATCGAGACCTGGGTGTCGGTCTGTTCGGCAATCTCCAGGCACTGGTTGATGGCACTCGGCGTCGTGCCCCAGTCTTCATGCAGCTTCAAGCCGATGGCGCCGGCGTCGATTTGCTGTTGCAGCGCTTCAGGCCGGCTCGCGTTGCCTTTGCCCAGGAAGCCCAGGTTCATGGCGAAGGCA
>JANOJR010000391.1:0-3317 GCA_031418855.1 Rubrivivax sp. | reverse complement strand
CAAACGACTAGTGGTGGCGCGCCTTCGTGCCCAGGCACATCGGTGGCAGGCCGAGGGCGATAGGCGACCGGTGGAGCGAAGTAAAGGAGGAGGCCGGGTACCCCCGGCCGGGGGACATGAGCGGAACCGGTCAGCCTTCGCCCTAGGCCCGCTCGGACGCAACGCGCGCGTTCAACTGCGCATGGACCTGCGCCAGGACTTACTTGATCCAGCCCTTTTCCTTGTAGTACCGCGCAGCGCCTTCATGCAGCGGAGCCGACAACCCATCCTTCACCATGTTCTCGGGCTTCAGGTTGGCCAGCGCTGGGTGCAGCTTCTTGAATTCGTCGAAGTTGTCGAAGACGGCCTTCACCACTTGGTACACCGATTCGGCCGGGGCCTTGCTTGAGGCCACCAAGGTAGCGAGCACGCCGTAAGTCTGTGCACCTTCGGCGTTATTTGGGTAGAGGCCACCGGGGATCACGGCTTTCGCGTAGTAGGGCTTGTCGGCCACAAGTTTGTCGACCAACGGGCCGGTGATCGACACCAGCTTGGCGCCGCAGGACGTGGTCGGGTCTTGGATGTTGGCGCTGGGGTGGCCCACGCCGTAGAAGAAGCCATCGATCTTGCCGTCGCACAGGGCCGAGCCGTGTTCGTCGGCCTTCAGCTCCGAGGCGAGCGAGAAGTCGCCGAGCTTCCAGCCAATGGCGCTGAGCAGCTCTTCCAACGACGCGCGTGTGCCCGAGCCGGGGTTGCCGACATTGAAGCGCTTACCTTTGAAATCGGCGAAGGTCTTGATGTTGGCTTCCTTGCGCGCCAGCACCGTGAAGGGCTCGGGGTGTACCGAGAACACGGCGCGCAGGTCGGCGTGCGCGCCGCCTTCTTTGAACTGCGTCAAGCCCTTGTTGGCGTTGTATTGCACGTCGCTTTGCGCGAAGCCCAGGTCGAGCTCGCCGGCCTTGATGGTGTTGATGTTGAAGACCGAGCCGCCAGTGGATTCGACCGAACAACGGATGCCGAGTTTGGCGCGGTCCTAGTTCACCAGGCGGCAGATGGCGCCGCCGGCCGCGTAGTACACGCCGGTAACGCCGCCGGTGCCGACGGTCATGAATTTTTGCTGCGCCACGGCGGGCGCGGCGAGTGTGCTGGCCAGCAGGGCAGCCAAGGTCATGGTCAAGCGCATGTCATCTCCATTCGGGTGGGTTGGGAAGTTTGTGACGATCTTGGGTGGGTGCGTGGGGTGGGCGTGTCAAGCCGGAAGCACGTCGTGCACGGTGCGCGACATCAGCGCCGCCAGTTCGTCCAGCTGCGCCATGGTGCAGGTGAAGGGCGGGGCGAGCAATACGTGGTCGCCCTGCTGTCCGTCCACGGTGCCGCCCATGGGGTAGCACAGCAGGCCGAGCTCAAACGCGCGCGACTTGATCTTGGCGTGCGTCTTCAAGGCGGCGGGCAAGGGCGCCTTGCTGGCGTGGTCGGCCACCAGCTCGATGCCACGAAAGAGACCACGGCCGCGGATGTCACCCACGTTGGGGTGGGCGTCCAGCCGTTCACGCAGCAGCGTGTCTAGTCGCTGGCCGTCGGCCACCACTTTGGGCAGCAAGGCCTCGCTGCGAAAGACCTGCTGCACCGCCAAGGCGGCAGCGCAGGCGACAGGGTGGCCGAGGTAGGTGTGGCCATGTTGGAAGAAGCCGCTGCCTTGGCGCATAACGTCGACGATGTGCGCGTGCACCAGCACCGCGCCGATGGGCTGGTAGCCCGCGCCCAAGCCTTTGGCGACGACCTCGATATCGGGCGCCACGCCTTCTTGTTCGCAGGCGTGAAGCGTGCCCGTGCGGCCCAAGCCGCACATCACTTCGTCAAGGATCAAGAGCACGTCGTGGCGGTCGCAGATCTCGCGGATGCGCTTGAAGTAACCCGGCGCGGCGACTACGGCGCCGAGCGTGGCGCCGACCACGGGCTCGGCGATGAAGGCGGCGACGTTCTCTGCACCTAGGCGCAGGATTTCAGCGTCCAGCAGGTCGGCCATGCGCAGGCCATAGGCCTCGGCGCTCTCATCGGCGCGCTGGCCGCGGTAGGCGAAACATTCATCGATGTGCGACATCGGCACCAGCATCGAACTGAACTGCGCGCGCCGCCAGCGGTTGCCACCGGCGGAGAGGGCGCCGAGTGTGTTGCCGTGATAGCTCTGCCAGCGCGCAATGATCTGGGTCTTCTTCGGTAGCCCACGCTCGGCCTGGTACTGCACGGCCATCTTCAGCGCCGCCTCCACGCCTTCCGAGCCGCCGCTGACGAAGTAGACATGCGACATGCCCGCAGGCCCGTGCTCGATCAAATCGTCGGCCAAGGCCTCGGCCGGTGCGCTGGTCAGGAACGAGGTGTGGGCGTACTCGAGCTTGCCGATCTGCTCGCGCACGGCGGCGATCACCGCCGGGTGGCCATGCCCCAGGCACGACACCGCCGCACCGCCGCTGCCATCGAGGTAGCGCTTGCCTTGCGCGTCGATGAGGTAGGGGCCATCGGCCGCGACGGCGACGGGGTAGTGCTGGCGCAGGTGGCGGTGGAAGACGTGGCTCATGGGGGCATTCCGGCGGGCAGCGCAAAGGTGGCCGGCTAGTATCGACTGGCGCGCACAGCAGCATGCGCCAGGAGCCCACCATGTACACACCGAACCTGATGCAAGGCCAGCGCTACCTCGTCACCGGCGGGGGCACGGGCCTGGGCCGGGCCATGGCCGAGCACTTTCTTGAACTCGGCGCCGAAGTGGCGATTTGCGGCCGACGCGCTGCCGTGTGTGAGGCCACCGCCGCCGAGTGGCGCGAGAAGTTCCCGGGCCGGCGCATCGATACGTTTGGCGTTGACATCCGCGTGGCACAAGCGGTCGACGAGATGGTGCAAGCGCTCTTCGACACTGGCGGCTTGAGCGGCCTTATCAACAACGCGGCGGGCAACTTCATCGCGCCGACCGAGAGCCTGTCGCCGCGCGCCTTTGACACTATTGCCAACGTCGTTTTCCACGGCACGTTTTACGTCACGCAGGCGGTGGGCAAGCGCTGGGTCGAGCAGTCGCGCGCGGGCTTGTGGCGGGCCGGGCAGCCGTATCGAAGTGTCATGAGCATCATCACGACCTGGGTCGACAACGGCAGCCCGTTTGTCGTGCCTTCGGCGATGAGCAAGGCGGGCATCGACGTCATGACCAAGTCGCTGGCGGTGGAATGGGCGCGCCACGGCATTCGCTTGAACGCCGTGGGCCCGGGGGAAATCCCCACCGAAGGTATGAGTAAGCGCCTGAGCCCCGGTGAAGAGCCCGGTGCGCGCAGCCGCGAACGCAACCCCATGGC
>JANOJR010000390.1:0-2418 GCA_031418855.1 Rubrivivax sp. | reverse complement strand
GCGCATCCGCCACGAGGTCGGCGCGCGCGACGACGAAATCGTGAAGACTTTTGATCACTTCAAGCCCGGCGTGAGCGAATTTGCGGCACTGCTGCCGCAGGCGTTGGCGCAGCGGCTGCTGGCCTGGGACCGCCGCCGCGTACAGGCCGGGCGTGAACCCTGGGCCCTGGCCATCAAGCTCGGCACGCACACCGTCTTCGGCGTACTAACACTCAAACTACTGGCCAGCTTGCGTGGTCAGCGCCGGCGCGGCCTGCGCTTTGCGCTGGAGCAGCAGCTGCTGGACGAATGGCTGGCTGCCGTCGTGGCCGGCACGCGCGAGGCCGCGGCACTGGGGCTGGAGCTGGCCAAGTGCGGCCGCTTGATCAAAGGCTACGGCAGCACCAACGAGCGCGGCAAAGAGAACCTGCTGCACATCGTGCGCCACCTCGCGCGGTCGGCCGCGCCGCCCGCTGAGCGCACCGCCGCCGTGCGCGCCGCTCGTGAAGCCGCCTTGACCGACGACGCTGGCATCGCGCTGGACATCACCCTGCAAGCCCACGGCGCCCCGGCGCGCCCAGCGCGTGAGCAGACGATCCGCTGGCACAAGCGCAAGCCGGCGTGATGCGTGCCGCCACGCCTCGTCATGCAAACCCGGCATGACGAAGCGTGACAAATCCAGTGAGGCCGCCACTACAGTGCGGCACCGCGCTGGCGCCCCCACAAGAGGCCCCGGCGCAGACCTCATGCAGGCAACCCCACCGGAGACTTTCCATGAACGAGCCCCTTTCCTTCGTCCACCCCACCGCCGACAGCCCCTGGGGCACCTACATCTCGCAGGTCGACCGCGTTGTGCCTTACTTGGGCCACCTGGCGAAGTGGGTCGAGACGCTGAAGCGCCCCAAGCGCGCGCTCATCGTCGACGTGCCGATCGAAATGGACAACGGCGATGTCGCTCACTTTGAGGGTTATCGCGTGCAGCACAACCTGAGCCGCGGCCCCGGCAAAGGCGGCGTGCGCTACCACCCTGACGTCACGCTCGAAGAGGTGATGGCGCTGTCGGCCTGGATGACGGTGAAGTGCGCGGCCGTGAACCTGCCCTATGGCGGCGCCAAGGGCGGCATCCGTGTCGACCCGAAGAAGCTATCGATCAAGGAGCTGGAGCGCATGACGCGGCGCTACACGAGTGAGATCGGCATCATCATCGGCCCGCAGCGCGACATCCCGGCACCCGACGTCAACACCAACGGCCAGATCATGGCCTGGATGATGGACACCTACTCGATGAACACCGGCACCACCAGCACCGGTGTCGTGACGGGCAAGCCCATCCACCTTGGCGGCTCGCTCGGGCGCGTGAAAGCGACCGGCCGCGGCGTTTTCGTGACCGGCCGCGAAGCGGCGAGGCGCCTGGGGCTGAAGCTGGACAACGCGCGTGTGGCGGTGCAGGGTTTCGGCAACGTCGGCTCGTCCGCCGCCGAGCTCTTTGCCCAGGCCGGCGCCAAGATCGTGGCCGCGCAAGACCACACCGGCACGATCTTCAATGACGCGGGCTTCGATATGGCCAACATCATGGCCCACGTCAAAGCCACAGGCGGTGTGGGCGGCTTCAAAGGCGCCGAGGTGATGGACGGTGAAGCCTTCTGGGACGTGAAGTGCGACATCCTCATCCCCGCCGCGCTGGAAGGCCAGATCGACGCCAAACGCGCGCGCCGCATCCAGGCCAAGCTCGTGCTCGAA
This sequence comes from Rubrivivax sp., assembly GCA_031418855.1. Taxonomy (GTDB): domain Bacteria; phylum Pseudomonadota; class Gammaproteobacteria; order Burkholderiales; family Burkholderiaceae_C; genus Rubrivivax. Next base: position 699 of record JANOJR010000390.1, on the reverse strand, counting down.
GGTGCTAACGGCCCAACTGTACCCACAGCGGACGACATCCTGGCCGAGCGCGGCGTGCTGGTGGTGCCCGACGTCATCTGCAACGCCGGCGGCGTGACGGTGAGCTACTTCGAGTGGGTGCAGGACTTCTCGTCGTTCTTCTGGTCGGAAGACGAGATCAATGTGCGCCTGGACAAGATCATGGTCGACGCGCTGAAGAAGATTTGGGACACCGCCGACAAGCACCAGATCACCCTGCGCACCGCCACGTTTGCGGTGGCCTGCGAGCGCATCCTGACGGCGCGTGAAGAGCGCGGTTTGTATCCTTGATGCTTCTGGCGCGGCTTGGGTGCTTCCATGACCTTCACAGCTCGGCTTTCCACATTCGTGGCGCGAGCGCTGTGGTGGGCCGCTGTGTTCCGCTCATGTCCCCCGAAGCCGGCCTGAACGGCCGCTTCTCCTCCTTTACTTCGCTCCACACAGCGACCCACCACAGCGCTCGGATCAGCATTCGGGCGGCGCTGCGTTTTGACTGCACGCCTGGCGATGATGCTGCCGGCGGGCGCGGCCGTTGGGAGAGCGGTGGAGCGAAGTAAAGGAGGAGGGTCGGGTACTCCCGGCCCGGGGGACATGAGCGGAACGCGGCGCCGCAGTCGGCTTCGCTCCCGCCACCAGCGTGGCGTGACGACTTCTAAACAACCAAATGCATCGCCAACACCC
>JANOJR010000389.1:0-3659 GCA_031418855.1 Rubrivivax sp. | reverse complement strand
CGCATTTCGCCCACCAGGATGGCGTCGGGGTCTTCACGCAAGGCCGAGCGCAGCGCGTTGGCAAAGCTCAGCGTGTGTGGCCCCACCTCACGCTGGTTGATCAAGCACTTCTTGCTTTCGTGCACGAACTCGATCGGGTCTTCCACGGTGAGTACGTGGCCGTACTCGTTCTCGTTGAGATGGTTGACCATCGCCGCCAGCGTCGTGCTTTTGCCCGAACCGGTCGGGCCCGTGACGAGCACCAGGCCGCGAGGCTTGAGCGAAAGCTCGGCAAAGACCTTCGGCGCGCCGAGCTGCTCCAGCGTGAGGATCTTGCTCGGGATGGTGCGGAAGACGGCACCCGCGCCGCGGTTCTGGTTGAAGGCGTTGACGCGAAACCGCGCCAGGCCCTGGATCTCAAAGAGAACGAGTACGGCCACGTGCTGACGGTGGAAGACCCGATCGAGTTTGTGCACGAAAGCAAGAAGTGCCTGATCAACCAGCGTGAGGTCGGGCCGCACACGCTGAGCTTTGCCAATGCGCTGCGCTCGGCCTTGCGCGAAGACCCCGACGCCATCCTCGTGGGCGAAATGCGCGACCTGGAAACCATCCGCCTGGCGCTCACCGCGGCCGAGACCGGCCACCTCGTGTTCGGCACGCTGCACACCAGCTCGGCGGCCAAAACCATCGACCGCGTGGTCGACGTCTTCCCGGCGGCCGAAAAGGAAATGGTGCGCTCGATGTTGTCGGAGTCGCTGCAGGCGGTGATCTCGCAGTCGCTGTGCAAGCTCAAAGACGGCAGCGGCCGTGTGGCTGCGCATGAAATCATGATCGCGACATCGGCCATCAAGAACCTGATCCGTGAGAACAAGATCGCGCAGATGTACTCGTCGATCCAGACCGGCCAAAGCCTGGGCATGGTGACGCTCGACCAGAACCTGGCCGACCTGGTGCGGCGCAATGTGGTTTCGCCGGCCGAGGCACGATCTAAAGCCAAAATTCCAGAAAACTTTCCAGGGTAGGCCAAGCACATGGAACGCGACCAGGCATCCAAGTTCGTCAACGACCTGCTGCGCTTGATGGTCAGCCGCACCGGCTCAGACCTCTTCGTCACGGCCGACTTTCCGCCCGCGATCAAGGTCGACGGCAAGGTCACCAAGGTCTCGCCGCAGCCGCTGACCGGCCAGCACACGCTGGCGTTGGCGCGCGCGGTGATGAACGACAAACAGGCCGCCGATTTCGAACGCACCAAGGAGTGCAACTTCGCGATCTCGCCGCAAGGCATCGGCCGCTTTCGCGTGAACGCCTTCATCCAGCAAGGCCAGGTCGGCATGGTCATGCGCACCATCCCGCAAACATTGCCGACGATCGAGTCACTGAACCTGCCGCCCATCCTCAAAGAGATCGCCATGACCAAGCGCGGGCTGGCGATCTTTGTCGGCGCCACCGGCTCGGGAAAAAGCACCTCGCTGGCGGCGATGGTCGACTACCGCAATGAAAATTCTTTCGGCCACATCATCACGGTGGAAGACCCGGTGGAGTTCGTGCACCGCCACAAGAACTGCATCGTCACCCAGCGTGAAGTCGGTATCGACACCGACGGCTGGGAACCCGCGCTGAAGAACTCGCTGCGCCAGGCGCCCGATGTCATCCTGATGGGTGAGATCCGCGACCGCGAAACCATGGAGCACGCCGTGGCCTTCGCCGAGACCGGCCACCTGTGCATGGCCACGCTGCACGCCAACAGCTCGAACCAGGCGCTCGACCGCATCATCAATTTCTTCCCCGACGAGCGCCGCGCGCAGCTACTGATGGACTTGTCGCTGAACCTGAAAGCGCTGGTCTCGCAACGCCTCTTGCCACGAGAGTCTGGGCGCGGGCGCGTGGCGGCGGTCGAGATCCTGCTCAACTCGCCGCTGGTCTCCGACATGATCTTCAAAGGCGAGGTTGGCGAAATCAAAGAGCTGATGAAACGCTCGCGCGAGATCGGCATGCAGACCTTCGACCAGGCCCTCTTTGACCTGTACGAGAACCGCGACGTGACCTACGAAGACGCACTGCGCAACGCCGACTCGGTGAACGACCTGCGCTTGCAGATCAAGCTGCACAGCAAGCGCGCGCGCAACCCCGACTTGGCGGCGGGCACCGAGCACATGCGGGTGATGTGACGCGTGATGTAACGCGGGGTGTGACGCGCCACGCTGTGGGCAGAGGCGACCTTGGGGCGTGGCACGATGGCGGCCATCAACCCTGAGGCAGCCCATGAGCACACGCACTTACGACACCATCCCCGCGCGCAACGTCGCCTTTATCGGCCTGGGCGTGATGGGCAGCCCCATGGCCGGCCATCTCGCCAGCGCCGGCCACCGCGTCTGCGTCTACAACCGCACCGAGGCCAAGGCCCGGGAGTGGGCGGCGGCGCACAAGGGCCAGTCAGCCGCCACGCCGCGCGAGGCGGCGGCGGGTGCAGACATCGTGTTCGTCTGCGTCGGCAACGACGACGACTTGCGCTCGGTGGTGCTTGGTGCCGACGGCGCCTTCGCCGGCATGAAGCCCGGCGCAACGCTCGTTGACCACACCACCGCCTCGGCCGAAGTCGCACGCGAGCTGCATGCGCTGGCCTTGGCACGCGGCCTGCACTTTGTGGACGCGCCCGTCTCAGGCGGCCAGGCCGGCGCCGTCAACGGTGCGCTCACCGTCATGTGCGGCGGCGATGCGCCAGCGTTCGAGTTGATGAAGCCCGTGGCGATGGCGTTTTCACGCGCGGTCACGCTGGTGGGCGCCAGCGGCGCGGGGCAGCTGGCCAAGATGGTCAACCAGGTCTGCATCGCAGGCCTGGTGCAAGGCTTGTCCGAAGCCATCGCCTTTGGCCAGCGCGCGGGCCTTGAGATGAACCTGGTGCTCGACGTCATCGGCAAAGGTGCGGCGCAGAGCTGGCAAATGGACAACCGCGGCAAGACCATGGTCGCCGACAAGTTCGACTTCGGCTTTGCCGTGGACTGGATGCGTAAAGACCTCGGCCTCGCGCTCCTTGAGGCGCGGCGCAACGGCGCCAAGCTGCCGGTGACGGCGCTGGTGGACCAGTTTTACGCCGACGTGCAGGGCATGGGCGGGCGGCGCTGGGACACGTCCAGCCTGATCAAGCGGCTGGGCTGAACCGCGCGGCGCCCTTGCGTCCTCAGCGCGGCGCCGACCTGGGCTGCAGTGACGCGAGCTCGGCTTCGCTGATCAGCTCGAACACACGCACCACCTTGTGCACGCCGCTGATGCTGCGCGCGACGTCGCTGGCGCGCGTGGCTTCGCGTTCGGTGACCATGCCCATGAGGTAGACGACACCACGCTCGGTGGTGACCTTGATCGCCTGTGCCTGCAAGTCCTTGGCGTCGATGAACGAGGCCTTGACCTTGCCCGAGATCAACGAATCGCTGGAGCGCACGCCCAGCGCGCTGTTGCCGGCGATCGCCAGCTCGTTGACCACCGAGCGCACGTTCTCAATCCTGCCCACCACCTGCTCCACGGCCTTGCGGTCGGTCTCGTTGGGCACTTCACCGGTGACCAGCAGCATGCGGTTGTAGCTGGTGACGTTGATGTGCCCGGCGGGCGAGACCTCGCGTGCGCGCGCGCCGGCCTTGAGCTCGATGGCTTCGTCTTCCAGCTGCGTGCCGGCCGTGCGCCGGTCG
>JANOJR010000388.1:0-14472 GCA_031418855.1 Rubrivivax sp. | reverse complement strand
AAGGAGCTCGCCGCGCTTTCGCTGCACCGCCTCAGCGCGCATGCCGGCGGCCTGTTTGTGCCGGTGAATTGCGCCACCGTATTGCCTGGCAGCATTGAAGAAGAACTCTTCGGCCATGCCCAGCGCCAAGGCCAGACGCGGGAACATGGCCGCGACGGCCTCTTCCTTTACGCGCAAGGCGGCACGCTCTTTCTCGACGAAATTGCCGAGATGCCGCTGCCCGTACAGGCTAGCGTTTTGCGTGTCTTGGAAACGCGCCGCATCCGCCCGGTGGGCAGCGAGCAAGAGATTCCGGTGGACCTGCGCATCGTGGCCGCGACCAACCGGCCACTGCGCGACGAGGTCGCTGCCGGGCGTTTTCGCGCCGACCTTTTCTATCGCCTGCAGGTGGTGGAGATCAACCTGCCGCCGCTGGCTTCGCACAAGGAAGACATCCCCGACCTGGTGGCGCACTTCATCACCACGCTGGCGCCGCAGCTGGGTGTGGCGCCCTTTGATGTCAGCGCCGCCGAGCTGCGCTTTCTGGCCGATTACGACTGGCCCGGCAACGTGCGCGAGCTGCGCAACCTGATCGAGCGCTCGCTGATCCTTGGCGCGCTCAACGTCTCGGCGCTGTACCAGGGCTTGTCGCGCACCAAGGGCAACCCGCTGCCGCTGCACGGCCCACAAAGTGGCGCACAGCACAGCGCCACCATGGAAGGCCCGGTCGACCTGCACAGCCTGGAGAAGCGCCACATCCAGGCGGTGCTGGAGTCGGTGGCGGGCGACAAAACGCGCGCGGCCGCGCTGCTGGGTGTCTCGCGGCGCACGCTGGAGCGGCGCGTGGCCGAGTGGGGCGGCGCGTGAAGCTGCGGGGCAGTTTTACGCGGCTGTCGATCCGCAACAAGCTGCTGGTGCTGGTCTTGATGCCGCTGGTGGGCGTGCTGCCACTCTTGGGCGCCGTGCTGCTCATTTGGGGCAACAACGCGCTGGACCAACTGCTGGTGACCAAGGTGCGCAGCGACCTGGCGGTGGCGCAGGGCTACTTCGAGCGTGTGCTCGGCGAGGTCGGTGCCAGCACGGCAGCGGTGGCCGATTCACAGGTGCTGCATCTGGCGCTCGCGCAGCGTGATACAGCGGCGCAGGTGGCTTTGCTGCAGCGCCTGAAGACACGCGAACGGCTGGACTTCATCAACCTGCGCGCGGCCGATGGCAGCTTGCGAGTTGTCGACAGCGGCGCCGTCGACGCCAGCTCGGCCACCAAGGCGCCTAACACTCAAACCGACAGCACCAGCGTCGAGGTCTTGTCGCGCGCCGAGCTGGCGGTGCTGGCGCCCGAGCTGCGCGAACGCATCAAGGTGCCGCTGCTGGCCACGCGCAACGCCTCACCCAGCCAGCGCGAGGTCGAAGACCGCGCCATGGTGCTGCTGGCCACGCGCCTGGTGCGCGATGTCGAAGGCCGCGTGCTGGCCCAGGTGCAGGCCGGCGTGCTGCTCAACCGCAACCTGGCCTTCATCGACCATATCAACAGCATCGTCTACCCCGCAGGCTCGCTGCCCTACGGCAGCCTGGGTACGGCCACGCTCTTTCTGGACGACGTGCGCATCAGCACCAACGTGCGCTTGTTTGGCGGCGAGCGTGACGAACGCGCGATCGGCACACGTGTCTCGCAGGCCGTGCACGACGCCGTGCTCGACGGCGGCCAAACCTGGCTGGGCCGTGCTTTTGTCGTCAACGACTGGTACGTCTCGGGCTACCTGCCCTTGCTGGACCGCAGCGCGCGCCGCGTGGGCATGCTCTATGTCGGCTTTACGGAGGCGCCGTTTCGCTGGGCCAAGTACAGCGTGCTGCTGGGCATCGGCGTGCTCTTCTTTGGTGTCATGGTGCTTGCAGCGTTAGTTTGCTTGCGCCTGGCGCGCAGCATCTTTGCGCCGCTGGAGCGCATGGCGCAGACCATGCAGTCGGTGGGTGCGGGCGTGATGACGGCGCGCGTGGGTGCCGTGCAAAGCCATGACGAAGTCGGCCAGCTTGCCGGCCACCTGGACCATTTGCTCGATGTGGTGGGCGGCCATACCCGCGCCTTGCAAGCCGTCAACAGCGAGCTCGACGCCAAGGTCATAGCGCGCACGCACGAACTCGAAGCCGCGCAGGGGCAACTGGTGCGCGCCGAAAAGCTGGCCGCCGTGGGCCAGCTCACGGCGAGCATCGCGCACGAGGTCAACAACCCCATCGCGGTGATCCAGGGCAACCTCGATCTCGTGCGCGAATTGCTGGGTGCGCAGGCTGAGCCGGTGCGCGCTGAGCTGGCGCTGGTGGATGCGCAGATCGAGCGCATGCGCCTCATCGTCACGCAGCTCTTGCAGTTCGCGCGGCCGGCTGAATTTGCCGGCTACATCGCCGCGGTGGAAGTCAACCGGCTGATTGAGGACAGCCTCGTGCTAACCACGCACCTGCTGTCGAAGACGCAGATCGGTGTGCGGCGCGAGCTACGCGCCACGCGCCAGCCGCAGATCAACCGCAACGAACTGCAGCAGGTGCTGGTGAACCTTCTCGTCAACGCCATCCATGCCATGCCCGACGGCGGCACGCTGACACTGGGGAGTGACGACAGCGCCGAGCACATTGACGGGGTCACCCTCACGGTGGCCGACACCGGCAGTGGCCTTGGGCCGGAGCTCATTGCCGAGCTCTTCAAGCCCTTCGTCACGCGCAAGAAAGACGGCACGGGCCTGGGGCTGTGGATCAGCCGCACCATCGTCGAACGCTATGGCGGCGGGCTGATGGCGGCAGACCGCGGCGACGGCGTGCGCGGTGCGGTGTTCACCGTCACGCTTAAAGCGTGACCGCGAGGGGCATGCTCTCAGCCACTCAAGGCGCCAGCCGCGGCGCCGTTTGCAACAGTGCCGCCAGCTCGGTCTTCCAGAAGCGCGCCTGTCCCGTCGTGCCATGGCCAGCCGTCTGCGGGCTGCCGGGTATCAGCAGCAGTTGCCCACCACCCACGCGGGCCAGGGCACGCTCCATCACACCCAGCTCGGGCGGGTTGCGTTCGTCGTCGGCGGAATTGATGGCCAACAGCCTGCCCTGGATACGCTCGAGCCCGGCGCTTGCGTCGTAGTCGCGCGAGCTGTCCCACTGGTACAGCACGTCGTTGGCGTCGGCGCTGAACGGCGCCGCAAGACGCTGGTCAAGCAGCGCATCGGCCTGCTGCCGCGTCGGCGCCATTCGGTACAGCGCCTGGTTGCCGCCGTTGGTGGCCAGGCCGAAGAACACCGAGGCGACGCGCGCGCTCTTGGGCTGCTGGGTGTAGTTGCCGCCGGCCCAGTCGGGGTCGTTGCGGATTGAATCGGTGATGAGCCGGCGCAGCATCCAGTTGCGGCTGCTCATCTCGGTCGGCATTGACGCCATCGGCACGGCGATGTCGGCGAAGCCCGGGAACATCTGCGCGAATAGCCATGTCTCCATGCCGCCCATCGAGTTGCCCAACACCAGGCGCAGGTGGCGCACGCCCAGGTGCTCGGTCAGCAGGCGATGGTGGGCACGGACCATGTCGTCGTAGTTGTAGCGCGGGAACTTCGCGCGCTGCCCGTCGCTGGGCTTGCTCGATTTACCGTGGCCGATGGCGTCGGGCAGGATGACGTAGTAGCGCGATATATCCAGCGGCTGCCCCGGGCCGAAGAGCTCACCGCCGAACGCCGGCGCCTGCGCCAGGCCCATGCCGCTGCCGGTGGTGCCGTGCAAGAGCAGCACTGGCTCGCCCGACGAGTTGCCCAGGGTGGTGACGTGGAGCTTGAGTTCGGGCAGCACCGTGCCATCGTTGAAGCGGAAGTCGCGCACGACGAAGGTGGACTCCTTGGTCGCGAGTGCCGCACTGCTGGTCGTGGGCTGGGCTGTCGTCACCAGAGGCACCAGCAGTGCGTGCAGGCCAGCGAACATCACCAGCACACGCAGCACGCGTCGCGTCGTTTTCATGGGCCTGTCTCCAGTCGACTCAAAGGGCCTGAAGCTTACCCGCCCGGCCCGACTAGAACATCGTGTTGGCGTGGGCCGACGCGGCCGGCACCACTTGCAGCACGTCCCAGTGTTCGACGATCTTGCCGTCGTCGTCGAAGCGGAAGATGTCGATGCCGGCCCAGAGTTTGTCCGCGGCCGTCGGCCAATGCTGCTCGCAGTGCAGCACCACCAGGTGGCCCTCGGCGACGGTGCGCTTGAAGACCACGCGCTTGCCCGGGTACTCGCTGGCCATGCGCACGAAGTAGTCGATGAACGCCTGCTTGCCATCGGCCACATGCGGGTTGTGCTGCGTGTAGCTCGCGCCCACGAAGCGCGCCACGGCCTCGGCCGGCTGGTTTTGGTTGAACATCAGGTCGTAAAACGCCTGCGCGTTGCGCTTGTTCTGTTCGAGGTCAGACGACATGCGTTCTGGAGCGGAATTTCAGGTGCCCTTGGACACGCTGATGGTCGGGAACTTGCTGCTGAAGTCCTTGGCCTTCTGCGCCACCTTCACGGCCACCGTGCGCGCCACGGTTTTGTACATGGCTGACACGGCGGAATCGGGGTCGGCCACCACGGTGGGCATGCCTGAATCGGCCTGCTCGCGGATCTGCATCGTCAAGGGCAGCGCGCCGAGGTAATCGACACCGTATTCCGCCGCCATGCGCTTGCCGCCGTCGGCGCCAAAGATGTGCTCGCTGTGGCCGCAATTCGGGCACTGGTAAACGGCCATGTTCTCGACGATGCCCAGCACCGGCACGCCGACTTTTTCGAACATCTTCAGGCCCTTCTTGGCATCCAAGAGCGCGATGTCCTGCGGCGTGGTGACGATGACCACGCCGGTGAGCGGCACGCGCTGGCTCAGCGTGAGCGCAATGTCGCCGGTGCCCGGGGGCATGTCGACCAAGAGATAGTCAAGCTCACCCCAGTTCGTTTGGCGCAAGAGCTGGTCCAGCGCCTGCGTGGCCATCGGGCCGCGCCAGATCATGGCCTGGTCGTCTTCGACCAGGAAGCCGATGGACATGACTTCGACGCCATGGTTTTTCAGCGGGTCCATGGTCTTGCCGTCGGCGCTCTCGGGCCGGCCCTGGATGCCCATCATCATGGGCTGGCTGGGGCCGTAGATGTCGGCGTCAAGAATGCCCACCGTGGCACCTTCAGCCGCCAGCGCCAGCGCCAGGTTGGCGGTGGTGGTGCTCTTACCGACACCACCTTTGCCCGAGGCCACGGCGATGACGTTCTTCACGCGCGGCAGCAACTGCACGCCGCGCTGCACGGCATGCGCCTGAATCTTCCACGTCACGCCTGCGCTGACGTTTTCCACGCCCGCCACCGCACGCGCCGCGCTGATCAGTGCCTTGCGCAGTGGTGCGACCTGGCTCTTGCCGGGGTAGCCGAGCTCGACCTCAAAGGCTACGTCGCCACCTTCGATGCGCAGATTCTTGAGCTGGCGCGTGCTGACGAAGTCGCGCCCGGTGTGCGGGTCGATCACGCTCTTCAAGCTGTCGAGCAAAGCGGATTCAGTGACGAGGGACATGGCCGGGGGATTCGAGTGGCAAAGGGGGCAGAAGTCTAGTACGCCGACGCATGAGCCGCCCGATACAGTGCGCAGGTGACACCAAGCACCTTGACACGAACTGACGTGCTGGACGCCCTGAATCCGGCGCAGCGCGCCGCCGCGTGCCACGGCCTGACGCAGCCGCACAAGCCAGCGCCGCTGTTAGTGATCGCCGGTGCGGGCTCGGGCAAGACGCTGACCCTGGCCACGCGCGTGGCGCAGCTGGTGCTGGCCGGCGCTGACCCGCAGCGCATCCTCATGGTGACCTTCTCGCGCCGCGCGGCGCAGGCCATGCAGCGCCGCGTCTCGCGCCTGCTGCACGAGGCGCTGGGCTTGCCCGGCAGCAGCGCGCCGCCGCAGCTGGCCTGGTGTGGCACCTTTCACAGCGTTGCCGCCCGGCTCTTGCGCCTGCATGCCGGCAACCTGGGTTTGGCGCAAGACTTCACCGTGCTTGACCACGCCGATAGCGAAGAGCTCATGGGCCTGGCGCGCCAGCAGCTTGACCTGCACGCCAGCGCGATGCGTTTCCCGCTCGCCGCGACGTGCCTGGCCATGCACAGCCGTGTGCAGGGCAGCCACCAGCCTTTGCGCGAACTGGTCGAGCGTGAATACCCCTGGTGCGATCAGCATGTCGATGCGCTGGGCGCGCTCTTCGTCGCATACACCCAACTAAAGCTGACACAGCACCTGCTCGACTTCGACGACCTGCTGCTGTACTGGCAGGCCATGCTCGATGAGCCGAGTTTGGCCGCGCGCGTGCGCGCACGTTTCGAGCATGTGCTGGTCGACGAATACCAGGACACGAATGCGCTACAGCAAGCGATCGTGCGCGGCCTGTGCCCCGACGGCCGCGGCCTGGTGGTGGTGGGTGACGACGCGCAAGCGATCTACAGCTTTCGCGGTGCGCACGCGCGCGGCATCCTGGACTTCCCCGCAACGTTCACGCCGAGCGCCGAGCGCATCACGCTGGAGCAGAACTACCGCAGCACGCCCCAGATCCTGGCTGCTGCGAATGCCGTCATCGCGCTGGCGCAGGAAGGCTTCCCGAAGACGCTCTTCAGCGAACGCGTGGCCGGCGCCCGGCCGTGTTTGGTCAACGTGCTCGACGAAGCGGCTGAAGCCGCGTGGGTCGCCGACGAGGTGCTGCGTCGGCGCGAAGAAGGCCTGGCGCTGAAGCAGCAGGCCGTGCTCTTTCGCACCGCCAGCCACAGCGCGGCATTGGAGCTTGAGCTCAGCCGGCGGCGCATCCCTTTCGTGAAGTACGGCGGCCTGCGTTTCCTGGAAGCCGCGCACATCAAAGACCTGCTGTCGCTGCTGCGCTGGGTGCAAAACCCACGCGGCGTGTTGGCCGGCTTGCGCGTGGCGCGCCTCGTGCCCGGCATCGGCCCGGCCATCGCACGGCGGGTGGCCGAAGCCATGAGCGCGGGTGACGACCCATTGCGCTTACTTCAAACGTTTGCACCACCACCACGTGCGGCCGAAGAATGGGCCGCACTGGTGGCGGCGTACACCGCATTGGCCGCCGCCGATGCACCCTGGCCGGCGGCCATCGACGACGCCGTGCGCTGGTATCTGCCGCACCTGAAGCGCCTGCACGACGACGCCCGCGTGCGCGAAGCCGACCTGCGCCAGCTCTGCGCACTGGCCGCAGGTTACGGCTCGCTGGAGCGCTTCCTCACCGAGCTGACACTCGACCCACCGCAAGCCACCAGCGATGAAGCCGCCGACCCGCTGATCGACGAGGACTATCTGATTCTGTCGACCATCCATTCAGCCAAAGGCCAGGAGTGGCATGCCGTGAGCGTGCTCAAGGTGGTGGACGGCTGCATGCCCTCGGACATGGCCACCGGCAGCGCGGCCGAGATCGAAGAAGAGCGCCGCCTTTTGTACGTCGCCATGACGCGCGCACGCGACCACTTGAACCTGATGCTGCCGCAGCGCTTTCACGTCACGCAGCAGCGCCACCACGGCGACCGCCATCTCTACGGCAACCTCACGCGTTTCATCACGCCGGAGGTGGCGCAATGCTTTGATGTGGTGGGCCCAACCGCGCCCCCGCAAGACGATGGCGACTCGGTGGGCGGCGGCGTGGTGCTGGATATGGCCGCGCGCGTGATGCAGCGCTGGCGCTGAAACGACCAAGGCCGTCAGTGACGGCCTTGAAATGTTGGTCGGGGTGAAAGGATTCGAACCTTCGACCCTCTGGTCCCAAACCAGATGCGCTACCAGGCTGCGCTACACCCCGAGTGCCGCGATTGTAGACGCTGGGTTTACGCGGCCTTCGCCGGCGCTGGCAGTCGCAGCAATCGCGCCACCGCCTCGCATTGGCGGATGTGCTGGTAGCAGACGTAGCGCAGCGCCGAATACGTTAACGCTGCCGACACCGCCTGGCCCGCCAGGGGCACGTACTTGGCGGCCTGCTGAGCGCTCAAGCGCATGCCCACCATCTTGAGCACCTTGATCAACAGCTCTTGCGTCACGACCTTGCCCACCAGCATGCCGCCACCCGCGCTGATGGCCTTGTAGACGACAACACGGCGGTCGGGCGCCAGGCGTTCGATCTGCTCGGGCGTGAGGCCAAACTCGGCGTTGATTTGCGGCATCACCTTGAGCAACACGCCCAGGTCGGTGAGCCAGTCCAGCCCGGGGATAGGCACCATGGCCACGCCTGCGGCCATCAGCGCGCGCTGGTTGACGAGCTTGCGGCAGCGCCGGGTTATGTGGTCAAGGTCGGTGTCGAGGTCAGACATGGGCGGCCGTATCGATGGGGTGGCAAGGCGGGGTGGCAAGGCGGGGTGACAAGGGTATGGCAGCATGCCATGGCCCGGCAAGTCTCAAGGACATCTCTTGGCGCACCGAGCGACCCAGCGTCTAACCCAATCGAAGTACAAGGAACAAGCATGCGCATCGTGATCATGGGCTCCGGCGCGGTCGGCGGCTACTTCGGCGGCTTGCTGGCCCTGGGCGGGAACGACGTCACCTTCATCGCGCGCGGCGAACACTTGCGCGCGATGCAAGACCAGGGCTTGACGCTCCAAACGCCCGCAGCGACCTTGAAGGTCACGAACGCCCGCTTTGTCGACGACGCGTCCGCAGTGGCTGCATGCGACGTCGTGCTGTTTGCCGTCAAGGCCTATGACATCGAAGCCGCCTGCGCGCCGCTGAAACCGCTGGTCGAGGGCGGCGCCTGCATCGTGTCGGTGCTCAACGGTGTCGACCATCAAGACCGCATCGCTGCCGTGCTTGGCGCGGACACGGTGCTCGGCGGCCTGGCCATGGTCTCGGGCGTGATCACCGCGCCGGGCGTGATGCGCTACACCTCAACGATGTCAAGCCTGCGCTTTGGCGAGTCCGATGGCAGCCAAAGCGCTCGTGCCATCGCCTTTCGCGATGCCTGCACGGCGGCAGGGTTTGGTGCCGAGGTCGTGCCCGACATTCGCGCCACGCAATGGGCCAAGTTTGTCGGCCTATGCACCAACGCCGCGCTCACCAGCCTGTTTCGACTGCCGGTCGGCTACATCTATCACGACCCCGAGATCGCGGCGCTGGCGCGGCGCGGCTTTGCCGAGGTGGTGGCCGTGGCGCACGCGATGGGCATTGAGCTGCCCGCCGATGCCGCCGAGCGCGCGCTGGCCATGCATCAGTCGTTCCCCAAAACCATGTACGCCTCGATGTACCACGACGTGGCCAAAGGCAGGCCGATGGAGCTCGACAGCCTTTCGGGTTACCTCGTACGAAAGGGCCGCGAGTTGGGTGTGCCCACGCCCGTGCATGAGCTGGCGTACCTGGCACTTAAGCCCTACATGCACGGCACGCCCAAGCCGCTGGCGGCGGCTTGAGAGCATCCCAGGTCCCTGGCGGCGCCAGGCGTTCGCGGAGAAACGATGCGCCTGCGTTGCTCCCTCCCCCTGGCAGGGGGAAGGTTGGGGAGGGGGTCGAATGCAGGCGTGGCGCGGTCAGCATTCAACCCCCATCCCAGCCTTCCCCCTTGAAGGGGGAAGGGGCAATGCAAATGCCCTCGAACCATTTTGTTTCTCATGAGCTTCTTGAAGGACTCGCACTTGGACATCAACGACGCTTGCCGCATCTGTCAGCACGCAAGTCATCAGCCTGCCTTCGTGCAAGTGGGCGGCGCCACGCGCGACGTGCAAGGCGAAACCTTCACCGTCTGGCGCTGCCAGCACTGCGCCAGCCTCAACGCGCTGGAAGCCGTGGATTACGCGCGCATCTACCGCGCCTACCCGATCCAGCGCCAACGTGACGACGCGTTCTCGCGGCTGATGTTCGCCAAGCGTTTGAAGATCCTCGTGCGCGCCGGGCTGCGCAAGCAAGACAGCGTGCTCGACTACGGCTGCGGCAGCGGCCACTTCGTGCGCTACCTGCAAAGCCAGGGCTACCGCTGCGCTGGATACGACCCTTACAACGAACGTTATGCCGACGCCAGCGTGCTCGCCCAGCGCTACACGCTGGTGACCAGCCAGGACGTGATCGAGCATGTCGACACCCCCGCACAATTCCTGGCCACGCTGGCGGCGTGCGTCGCACCTGGGGGCCGCTTGATCATCGGCACACCCTACGCCGAGAACGTCGACCTGCACGACCGCATCGACCAACTCGGCGTGCTGCACCAGCCCTTTCACCGCTTCATCATGGCCAAGGCGCAGGCGCCCGTGTTCTTCCAGCTGCCCGGTTGGCGGCTTGAGCAAGTCATCGACGCCTGCACCATCGACACGCCCTACCCCTTCGCCAACACCATGTTCCTCTTTCATCTCTTCGACAGCGGCGACGGCATGATGGATTTCGCCTTCGATGACATCCCCGCCAGCCACTTCTTGCGCCACCCCAGCCTGCTGTTCTGGGGTTTTTTCGGCCGCCTCTTTGCAAGGCGCCAAGACCTCTTCGCCGTGATGCAACGGCACGCGCAACGGCATGTGGAACACGCCGCATGACGGCAGCCGCCGCGCTGCGTGTGCCCAAGCCCGCCAGCACCGCGCTCATCGCCGGCTGCCTGTGCGCCATCTGGTTCATCTGGGGCTCGACCTACCTGGCCATCAAGTTTGCGCTGGTGAGTTTTCCGCCTTTCTTGCAGATGGGTTCGCGCTTTGTGGTTGCGGGCCTGCTGCTGGGCGCCTGGGCCTGGTGGCGCGGCGCGCGCTGGCCCAGCCTTGATGAGTGGCTCGGTGCCACCGTCTTGTCGCTCTTGATGATCGTCGGCGGATTCGGCCTCACGGCGCTTGCGCAAACCGAAGTCAGCTCGGGCCTGGCTGTCGCCTTCTTCACCGTCTCACCGGCGGTGATGGCCTTGATGCAGCTGCCCTACGGCATACGACCCAAGCGCCTGGAGCTCGCAGGCATCGCTTGCGGCCTCATCGGCGTGGGCCTTCTAACGCGTGGCCAGGGCTTGTCGGCGTCACTCAGCGGCGTGCTGTGCCTGGCCAGCGCATCTTTGTGCTGGTCGCTCGGCAGCGTGTGGACGGCGCACGGCCTGCCGGGTGGGCGCAAGCTCGCGCTGGCTAGTGGCGCGGCGGGTTACGCCAGCCAAATGCTGGTGGGCGGCTTGCTGATGTTGCTCATCGCGCATGTACTCGGTGAAGTGCCGCAGTGGCCACCCGACGCGCGCGCGCTGGCCGCCTGGGTCTACCTCGTCAGCGCTGGCACCTTGATCACCTTCAGCGCCTACATGCTGCTCTTGCAGCACACCAGCCCGGCGCTGGCGTCGAGCTATGCGTTCGTCAACCCAGTCATCGGCCTGCTGCTCGGCGTGGCCGTCGGCGGCGAGGTCGTCAGCCGGGGTGAGTGGCTGGCGGCCAGCATCGCCTTGATCGGCGTGCTGTTGCTTTTGCTGGCCAAGAAGCCCAGCGGCTACCGTTTAGGGTGAGGTGGCGGTGTCGGCGCGGCCGAAGTGTTTGCCGGCTCATTCATGGTGCCTCGCCAGGCGCAGCACCGGAACCACGGGTTTCTTCAGGAGAATCTCGTACAAGAGGCGGTTGTGGCTGTTGATTCGTCTTGAGTTGTCGCCGGCCAGATCACCGACGGGCTTCTCGAACGACGGTGGGTTCTGCAGAGGATCAAGCGTCATGGTCTTCAGCAGCAACTCGGCCTTGGGCTTGAGGCCTGCCGAGCATCAAAGGCTGACACCCGCGAGATGCGCACGTGATGAGCCCGCCGCGACCGAAAACGCTCAGCCGCTAAGCTGCGATGCCATGAGCCTGACCCCTGCCGCCATCAACGCCATCGACCCGAGCCTGATCGTGCGCGACCCCGCCGCCATGCTGGTGCGCCTGCGCGCGCAGTGGCATCAGCTCACACGCGACCAGCCCGCGGCGCGGCGCGAACTCTGGGTCTTCGGCTATGCCTCGCTGATCTGGCGGCCCGAGTTCAAAGCGGCCGAACGCCGCGCGGCCCAGGTGCACGGCTGGCACCGCTCGTTTCGCATGCGCTCGCGCGTGAACCGGGGCAATGCCGAGGTGCCGGGGCTCGTCTTCGCGCTGATGCCAGGCGGCTCGTGCCACGGTGTCGTCTACCGACTGCACAGCGCGCGCGCCGACGACGAGCTAGAACGCCTGTGGGCGCGCGAGATGCCCACAGGCGTGTACGACCCACGCTGGCTGGCCTGCCGCACTACGCAGGGCACCGTGCCGGCTCTGGCCTTCACCTTGAGCCGGCGCAGTGAGAGCTTCATGGGCCCCATTGACGACACGAAGATGCTGCACATCCTGCGCCACGCCAGCGGCCGCTATGGCCGCACGCTGGACTACCTGGCCGACACCGCGCGCTCGCTGCGCGAACATGGCCTGCGCGACTGCGAGATCGAGCGCTTGATGCGGCTGGCGCAAGCGCATGAGCTGCTGCCTTGAATTGAATTCAAAGCACCGAACTTGAAGCCGTCAGCGCAGCCAGGTCGTCTTGCGTATCGACGTCGACCAGCACGCCGGGGTCGTCAAGCTCTTCGCCGTGCACGGGATAGCGCGCGACGATGCGGCGCGCGCCTTCGTCGCCGGTGAGGCCGATGAGCTCGGAATACAGCTCGGAGCCGAAGCCCACCGGGTGGCCACGCCGGCCGTGGTACTGCGCGTAGACGACCGGGTGGCGCTCAAGTGCGGCGGCCACGCTGCGCAGCGTCTGCGCACGCACCATGGGCATGTCGCCAGGCAGGACTAACCAGCCGCCAGCATCGGGGCGTTCGCCCACGCCAGCGGCGATGGAGTGCCCCATGCCACGGCTGGCCTCGGCCAGCGAGAGCACGACGATGTCGTGCATGGCCAGCACCTCGTTGGCGGCCGCCACAAAAGGCGCTGTCGTCACCAGCACCACGGGCAACTGCGAGGCCACGGCTTGGCGTAGGGTGCAGCCCAGCAAGGTGCTGCCATGCAGCGGCTCGTCGAGCTTGTGGCGCGCACCCTTAAAGCGGCTGCCAAAACCGGCAGCTAAGACAACGATGATGGGCAGTGTCTTCATGGCCCCTGAACAATGGGGGCATCACCTCGCGACCGAAACTGGGGCGTTCACTTACGGCCTTTCACGTAAGGGATGAACCCGAGGCTAACGCTCAACGAACTGCCACAAACCGCACACGCTACCTATACTGACGCCATGACAACCAGCCCCAACCTCGCCGACCTGCGCAAGAGCTACGAAGCCGGCGCGCTGGACGAAAACGCCTCGGCGGCCGAGCCGCTCTTACAGTTTGAAACCTGGCTGCAACAGGCTATTCAAGCGCAATTGCCCGAGCCCAACGCCATGACCTTGGCCACCGTGGGCTCCAGCGGCCGGCCATCCACGCGCGTGGTGCTGATCAAGGGCTGTGATGCGCGCGGAATTGCCTGGTATACGAACTACGAGAGCCGCAAGGGCCAGGAACTCGCGGCCAACGCGGCCGCCGCCTTGCAGTTCCACTGGGTCGAGCTCGAACGCGTGGTGCGCATCGAAGGCCATGTGGTGAAGACCAGCGCCGAAGAGTCCGACGCCTACTACGCCACGCGCCCGCTGGATTCACGCATCGGCGCCTGGGCCTCGCCGCAAAGCCAGGTCATCAGCTCACGTGCGGTGCTGGTGGCGAGTGCCGCGCGTTATGCCGCGCAATATCTGCTGCGGCCACCGCGCCCGCCGCACTGGGGCGGCTACCGCCTGGTGAGCGACCGCTGGGAGTTCTGGCAAGGCCGCAAGAGCCGCATGCACGACCGGCTGTGTTATCGCCTGGTGGACGGCGCCTGGCAACGGGAGCGGCTGGCGCCCTGATTAAACCTAGAAACGGCAGTTGACCGCGCAGCGCCGCGGGGGATATCCCATGACTACGGACTTTTCTGCCCACGACATGCGTCACCGCTTGGGTGACAGCGCTACACACCCGATTGGGCCGCGCTGCGGCACGCTGGCCGCGTTGCTTCTTCTAGCGGGCATGAGCCCGCGTCGTCGTCGCGCCTTGCCAGCGCACCGCATCACGGCCCACTCGGGCGCGTCCAACTGCCGTTTCTAGGTTAAACGACGTTGAGCTCGCGCAGCGGCTCATTGCGCAGCACACGCTGCCAGCCCAGCGGCGACAGGTCCAAGCTCTGGTAGCCGCCGTCGACGATGGTTTCCGCCAACGCTCGCCCCACGGCGGGTGCTTGCTGCAGACCGTGCCCGCTGAAGCCGTTGGCGAAGAGCAGGTTTTCAAGGTCGGGATGCGCGCCGATGATGGCGTTGTGGTCGAGCACGTTGACGTCGTAGTGCCCCGCCCAGGCACTGAGCAACCGCGCTGCCGCGAAGCCCGGCACGCGCTGCGCCACGGTGGGCCACAGTTGCTCTTCCCAAAGTGACCAGTCGACCTCGAAGTCGTGGCTCACCGGGTCGGCATCTTCGGGCGGCGCCACGCCGCACAGGAAGCCTTGGCCTTCGGGCCGGAAGTAGACACCGGTGGGGTCGATGACCAGCGGACAGGCCGGCAGCTCGGCCGGGCTGCGAAA
>JANOJR010000387.1:0-5244 GCA_031418855.1 Rubrivivax sp. | reverse complement strand
GTGGCCCGTGGCCTTGATGGTCAGCTCGGCGTTGGAGGTGTCTTTCATCGCCACCACGGTGCGCGTGGCCATCGCGCCCATGGCGATGACGATGATGAAGGGCACGATGGTCCAGGCGATTTCGACGGCCACGCTCTCGTGGAAGTTGGCGGCCTTGTGGCCCACCGACTTGCGATGCTTGAGGATCGAATAGAACATCACGCCGAAGACGGCGATGAAGATCACCAGGCACACGACGAGCATGACGTCGTGCATCCACATCTGCTGCGCGGCGATCTTGGTCGCCGGCGGATGCAGGTTGAGCTGGTTGACGGCCGGCCCGCCGGGCAGGTCGTTGACGGCCATGGCGGCCGAGGTCGCGAGCATCGCGCCGGCAGCCGCCAAGGCACGGGTGGTTCTAGGCCAAGCTGAGGTCATCGTCGTCATCTTGTGGTGGGTCTATCGGAGGCGTGGCGTTCGGGCGGCTCGCACAAGCAGGCGCGGCGCAGGGCCTGGCGCATCTCGCTCGCAAGCTCGGCGCGAAGTTCGGGGCGCACAAAGCGGCCAAGTTTGATGCTGCGGCCTTGGCCGGAAATTTCGACCAGCGAGCCCTGGCCGGCGGCAGGCTCGACCCTCAGCCATTCGGCGCGGAATTCGTTGCGCGAGAGCACACCGGCGTCGAACTGCTCGACCTGCACACGACGGCCATGCAGGCTGACACTTTCGCGGTCGCCCGCGTGGCGCGCAAAGACCAGCATGGCCGCGCCCACAAGTGCCAGCTCAAGCCCGGCAAAACCCAGCACCATGGCCGCGCCCTGCACCAGAAAGAAAACGCCGATCGCCAGCGACACCGCGCAAAGACCTAGATAAGCCGCCAGCAACTGGTTGGGGGTGATCGAGCAGTTGCGCTTCATCTCCCAGCGCGTGGCACCACTTGCGCCCGCACCTTCACTCTGCATGCTGGTCAACCATGGTCGCCATGGCGATGCCACCGCAGCTGCGGTGCCTGGTGTCCAGTGGGAAGGAGGCAAGGAGATGGGCATGTAGGTTTTGTTCGCCGCGTCTCTCGCTTAGGTGAGCGGCGGCATGGCCGACTCTCGCTGGGTACGCTGTGTCAAACGCAGCGAATTCTATCGCAGCCGATGGCCCGGACTGGTCTCATGGGTACCGCGCAACATGCTGCGCATCTGCTCCAGGCTGACGGCCGCTTCAGGGCTCACAGGCACGCGCGGTGCGGCACAGAAGGCGTGGCCGTAAACCACTTCGAGTTCCAGGCGCAAGCAGCCGTCGGCGCCGCGCAGCTCAGTGCAGGCGGCGTCGAGCTCGGCCCGCCAGCGCGGTGTGCGCAGGCCTGCAAAGCGCTGCGGGTCGGCGTTGCCGCCCAGGCCACGCAACTCGGCCAACATGGCCACGGGCGTGGGCCACGTCAGCGTGAGCAGCTCCTGGTCCATCACCGGCTCGGCGAAGCCAGCATGCACGAGCATGTCGCCCAGGTCGTGCATGTCCACCAGCGGCGCCATCGGCACCGGCCATTGCCGCTGGCGATAGAGCCGGCGCAAGCTGGCGAGGCTGCCCGGGCCCAGGGTCGAGAACATCAAGAAGCCGTCGACCACGATGGCGCGGCGCCAGCGCTGCATCACGGCTTCAATGTCGAATTCGAAGTGCAGGCCCATGTTGCTCCACAGCATGTCGGCGCTGGCGTCGGCCACCTCATCTGGCGTCACTGACGCCGCCGCGCGCGACCAGCGGCTGGGCGGCCACCAAGCGCGTGGCGCTTCATGTGGCTGTACGCCTGAGGCCGCGCGAACCTCGACAAGATTCGCCTTCGGACAGGCCTTGCGTAAGAGCTCGCTACTGGCGCCAAGCCCGGCCTGCCACTGCACGATGCGCTGCGGCTGACGGCGCATCAAGGGCAGCCGCTCGGCCATGCGCCGTGCCACTTCGCCGTGCAACCACGGGGGCTCGACGGCGGCTTGCAGCCGCGTGGCGATGCGCGCCAGAGCCTTGGCGTCGACAGGTCGTGAGGTACCAGCATCGGCGGCCATGGCGGCCAGTATATTGAGCCGATGCCCTGGCCCAGCGCATTGCCACCCCGGCTCAAGCCGCTCTTCACGCTGTGCGAAATCTGCCGGCGTGAGGCTGATGCGCGGCTGTGCGCACCTTGCCTTGAGCGCTTCGCGATGCCGCAACTGCGCTGCGCCACCTGCGCGCTCGTGCTGTCGGGCAGCGCCGGCGTGTGCGGCGATTGCCAACGCCAGCCACCCGCCTTCACGCGTACCGTGTGCGCCGTCGACTACGCCTTTCCCTGGGACCACTTGATCATCAGCCTGAAGTACCACCACATGGCGGAGCTGGCCGCACCTCTGGCCGGCGTACTGGCGCGTGCCGTGCAGGCAACAGGCCACGCCTTGCCGGACATCGTGCTGCCGGTGCCACTTTCGCAGGCACGGCTGACCGAGCGCGGCTTCAACCAAGCCTGGGAGTTGGCACGCCGCGTGGCCGCGACGCTGCACCTGGCCGCAACGGCCCACGCCTTCGAGCGCGTGGTCGACACCGCCCATCAAACCGAGCTTGGCCGGGCCCAGCGCCGCGCGAACCTGCGCGCTGCGTTTGTCGTGCCTACCGCTCAGCAGCTAGCGCTGCGCGGCCGGCGCATCGCGCTTGTCGACGACGTCATGACGACAGGCGCCACCGCCGAAGAGGCCAGCCAGGCCCTGCTGCGCTCGGACGTGGCCGCTGTGGAACTGTGGGTGCTGGCGCGCACGCCCGCACAATGAACGGCCATGTTCCACATCGTGCTCGTCGCCCCCGAAATCCCACCCAATACCGGCAACGTGATTCGCCTCGCGGCCAACACGGGCTGCGAGTTGCACCTGGTCGAGCCGCTGGGGTTTTCGATGGACGACCGACAGCTCAAACGTGCCGGCCTGGACTATCACGAGTACACCCGCGTCAAGCGTCACGCCTCGTGGACGGCCTTGATGGCGGCCGAGCAACCCACGTTCGCGCGCTGCTTTGCCTTCACCACACGCGGCAGCCAGATGCTGCCGGCCATGCGCTGGCAGCGCGGCGACTGGCTCGTCTTCGGCAACGAAACGGCGGGCTTGCCTGATGAGCTGCGCGAGCACTTCCCGCCCGCCCAGCGTGTGCGCCTGCCCATGCGCGCCGGTCAGCGTAGCTTGAACCTTAGCAACGCGGTCGCCGTGGCGGTATTTGACGCCTGGCGCCAGCTCGGCTACGCCGACGGGGTGTGAGTCCGCAGGCCGCAGGGTGCTCAATGAGCTTCTGCGCGTGGCTGGCGCAACATCAGCTGGCGAATGGCCATCGCGGGTGACAGGCGCGCTTCAAGCACATCGGCCACCGCCTCGCAGATCGGCATCTCGACACCGAGCGCGCGCGCACGCGCCACCACCGTGGCCGCGCTGTAAACACCCTCGGCAACATGGCCCAGCTCGGCCAGCACCTGCGCCAGGCTTTGCCCCGCCGCCAGCGCTAGGCCCACGCGGCGGTTGCGCGACAAGGCACCGGTGGCGGTGAGCACCAGGTCGCCCAGGCCCGACAAGCCCATGAAGGTCTCGTCGCGACCACCCAGCGCAAGCCCCAAGCGCGACATCTCCGCTAGGCCACGCGTGATGAGCGCGGCGCGCGCGTTCAGGCCGGGCACGCCGGGGCCGGGAGCAGCGCCCAACGCGAGCCCGTCGACGATGCCCGCCGCGATGGCGAGCACGTTTTTCACCGCACCGCCGACCTCCACGCCGACGATGTCGCTGGACGTATAGACACGCAGCGTCTCGCTGTGAAAGGCCGCCACGACGCGCTCCAGCAGCGCCGGGTCGTCGCCCGCCGCCACCAGCGCGGTGGGCTGGCCACGCGCCACTTCGTCGGCAAAGCTCGGGCCCGAGAGCACCGCGCTGGCCAGGCCTGGGCACAGCGCGCGTGCGATCTCATGGCCCAGCGCGCCGGTGTCGGCTTCAAAGCCTTTGCACAGCCACAGCACGTGCGGCGTACTGCGCAAACGCGCCAGACACTCGCGCAGCCCCGCCATCGGCGTGGCCACGACCACGAGCTCGGCGTCGGTCAGTGCATCTTCGAAGTTAGCCGTGATGTCCAGCGTGGCGGGCAGTGTCACGCCGGGCAGGTAGCGCGGGTTGCTGCGCTGTTGCGCCATCGCGCTGGCCAGGTTGGCGTCGCGCGCCCACAGGGTGAGCGCGTGGCGCGGTGCGGCCGCGGTGGCCAGTGCGGTGCCCCAGGCACCGGCCCCGAGCACCGCGATCTTCATCGCCGCGGTCAGTTGACGCTGGTGATGATGCTCGGC
Source organism: Rubrivivax sp. (assembly GCA_031418855.1). GTDB lineage: Bacteria > Pseudomonadota > Gammaproteobacteria > Burkholderiales > Burkholderiaceae_C > Rubrivivax. The sequence continues at coordinate 950 of JANOJR010000387.1, read as the reverse complement.
GCGCTGGCCGCGCTGCCGTTGCCCGCAGCCGCGCCGTTTTGCTGCGCTTGCTGCGCCTCAAACATGGCCTGGAAGTTGACCTCGGTCAGCAAGATCGGCGGGAAGCCGGCGCGCGTGCAGACGTCGGAGACGATGGCGCGCAAGTAGGGGTAAACCATCTGCGGGCAGACGATGCTGATGATGCCCTGCATCTGCTCGTCGGGGATGTTGCGGATCTCGAAGATGCCGGCCTGTTTGGCTTCCACCAGGAACAGCACCTTGTCGCCGACCTTGGTCGTCACCGTGGCGGTGACGCTGACTTCGAAGACACCGTCGGCCACCGGCTGCGCGGCCACGCCGAGGTTGATGTCGACCTGCGGCTGCGTCTGCTCCAGCAGGATCTGCGGCGAATTGGGCTGCTCCAGCGACAGGTCCTTGAGGTACATGCGCTGGATCTGGAACACGGGCGTAGGTGCGTCGGCCATGATGGGTTTTCCGAGTGGGGCTAGAAGAAAAATTCGGCCGCCCTGAGGTGTTCAGCGGCGGCCGTTGGGGGGCGGATTATGGCCGAGCGCGGCTCGGCGACGGCGCGTCAAGCGTGACGTAACTCAGGCCGAAGCGGCCTGCAGCAAGGGCAGCAGCCCGCCGCGTTGGTCCAGCGCCACGAGGTCGTCGCAGCCACCGACATGGGTCTCACCGATGAAGATCTGCGGTACTGAGCGTCGGCCGGTCAGCGCCATCATCTGCTCGCGCTCCCGGGGCAATAAGTCGACACGAACTTCTTCGATGTCGTGAACGCCACGCTGCTTGAGCAAAGCCTTGGCGCGCGTGCAAAACGGGCACACCTGCGTGGTGTACATCTTCACCTTTCGGCTCATGTTGCCGCCTTTTCCACCGGCAGGCTGGCCTCGCGCCACGCCGCCGTGCCGCCGGTCAGCGCCACGGCCTTTTCCCAACCCGCCTGGCGCAGC
>JANOJR010000386.1:0-4283 GCA_031418855.1 Rubrivivax sp. | reverse complement strand
AGCAATGGGGCAAGCTGACCGACGATGACTTCGACGTCGTCGCCGGCCGCCGCGACCAGCTCGCCGGCAAGATCCAGGAACGCTACGGCGTGGCCAAGGACGAAGCCGAAAAACAAGTCAACGATTGGCAACTCAAGGCCACTGACGCTTGGTTTACCAAAGACAAAGCCGGCCGCTAGTCCGCGCAAACTCGGTGCCCCACGCGGGCCCGGGTGAAGCCGCCCACAGCCCCGCGTTCTTCATTGAACGGCGGGGTTTTTTCATGGCCAGCGTGCCTTGCGATGTGCAGAGTCATCGCGCCGCGCGCAGTCATCAAGGTTTATTCAGATGCCGGGCGCGGCGGCGCCACAGGATGTAGCGCTGCATCATCGGCTGCGCCGTCAGGCCATGCGCAACGATGGACGCGGCCACCGTCCACAGCGTGAGCGAGATCAGCAGCTCCGCCACTTCCGGCTCCAGGCCTTTGCGCAGCACGAATAGCAGGTAGAACACCGAGCCGATGCCGCGCACGCCGAACCAGCTGATCATGGCGCGCTGCGGTCGCGTCAGTGGCTCGCCCCAGGTGGCCAGCAGCACCGACATCGGCCGCAACACCAGCAGCAGCAGCGGCACGAACCACCACACCACCGGCAAGGGCCGCGCGTACGCCAACATCGCGCCGACCACCAACACCAGCGCCATTTCGGCCAGGCTCTCCAGTTGCTCATTGAAGCTGCGCACCGAGTCGCGCATGGTCGTGCTGGCATGGTCAGGGTGCGTGGCCAGCGTGTCGTAGGAGTGGCCCTCCACGCGGGCAGTGGCGGGCAGTGGCTCGCTTGATGCCTGCGGCTGTTCGCGCACCCGGCGCAGCGCCAAGCCTGCGGCAAACACCGCCAGGTAGCCCGAGGCCAAGCTGAGTTGCGCGACGCCGAAGGCCATGCCCACGACACCCAGGCCTAGAAACTCGTCCAGCCCCACCGCTTCGTCGTGGCGACTGCGCAGGTAAACGACGAGTCGACCGGTGCCCGTGCCCAGCGCCCAGCCGATGGCAAAGCCCGCCAGCGTGCCCCACACCACGTCGACGCCCCACCACTGCCACAGTCCGGGACCGAGCTCGTGCATGCCCAGCAGCCCCAAACCGAGCATGACAAACGGGTAGGCTGCGGCGTCGTTGAGCCCGCCCTCGGCGGCCAGGCTGAAGCCAAGTTGATCGGGGCGCCGGCCAGGGTCGGCGGGCACGCCCGAGGCCAGCACGGGGTCGGTCGGCGCGAGGATGGCGCCCAAGACGACGGCGGCGCCCAGCGGCAAATCAAGGGCCCACACGCCGATGGCGGTGATCATGGCGACCATCACCGTCATCGAACCAAACGCCAGCCGCAGGGGCAGCCGCCAACGCGCGTCGCGCAGCGGCACGCCGAGCTGCAAGCCGACGACGAAGAGCGAGATCAGAAGCGCAACCTCGGCCAGCCGCTCGAGCAGCGCGGTGTGCTTGAAGGGGTCGGGCAGCAAGACGTTCATGGCGTCGGGCCCAAGCAGCCAACCCAGCGCGAGGTAGACCATGGCCGTGCTCAAGGGCAAGCGCCCGATGAGCGTGCCAGCCAGCATCATGATGACCAGCAGCACGCCGAGGAACAAAGACCATTGTGTGAATGACATGCTGCGCGGCGAGCCCTTTGATCAGCGCACAGGCAAGGGCTGGCGCACGTGGCGAGCAGTGTGGCCCGTTCGCCGTGAGCCGCACGTCAGGCCTGGCGTGCCCCGGCTGTAGGTGCTGTCCTACTTGTGTGGGGCCGGGCGCGCGATGCCCAGCGCCAGCAGCGCACGCGCGGTGTCGAGGATGCTCTCTTCCACCGGCCGCGTGGCCCAGCCCAGCACAGCCTTGGCGTGCGAGGCATCTTGGTGGCGCACGCTGCCGAGTTCACCCACCACCGCACGCGCCAGCGGGTTGAAGCGTGCGGCGATGCGCACCAGCCAGTCGGGCGCGTTGCGCGTGGTGACCTTGGCCGCGCCCTCACCCGCACCCGCGCCAAGCTGCGCGCGCAGGATGTCGGCAATCTCGCGCATCTTCATGAATCGGCCCGAGGCGATGAAGCGCTCGCCCGCCATGCCCGGCGCGTTGAGCGCGCGCACATGCAGGTCGGCAACGTCGCGCACATCCACCACGCCAAAGCCGATGTCGGGGCAGGACTTGACGCGGCCATTGAGCAGCGACTTCACCACCGACACCGACGCCGAATAGTCAGCACTCCACACGGGCCCCAGCACCACCGACGGGCAGATGCTGCAAAAGACCATGTCGCCGCCCTCCTTGGCCATCCACTCGCGTGCGGCGCGCTCGGCAATGGTCTTGCTCTGGATGTAGGGCGAGATGCCGGGTTTGGACAGGTCGGTCCAATCGGCCTCGGTGAAGTGGTGCAAGCCGCGGCCTCGTCCTTAAGAGATCGCCGCCACCGAAGAGGTCATGACGAAGCGCTGCACGCCCGCCGCCTTGGCCGCACGCAGCGCGCGTAGCACGCCGTCGCGCGCGGGCACGATCAGCTCGTTGGCGTCCTTGGGCACACCCGGGGGCAGCGGTGAGGCCAGGTGCGCGACATGGCTGCACCCAACCATCGCCTCGGCCCAACCGGCGTCGCTCATCAAATCCGCGGCGAAGAATTTGAGCCGGCTGTTGTCCACCGCCAGCAGCTCACGCACCGCTGCTTCTTTGGCCAGGCTGCGCACGGTGGTATGCACCATCCAGCCTTCAGCCACCAGCTGGCGGATGAGGAAACCGGCGATGTAGCCGCTGCCACCAGAGACGAGGACGGTGTGGGTCATGGTGCGCTGCTTTCAGTGTGGGGGCGTGTGCCCGTGTGAAGCCGGCGATGGTAGCGAAAATAACGCTGCACCGGAGCGGGCAAGCCTTCAAGCCCAGCCTCGTGAAAACGCGCCGGTGCGGGCGGCGTCTGGCTCGCCTCCAGCCGCGCCAGCAACGCGTGCGTGCCCATTGGCCAGCGCCTAAGGCCGCATGCTCTTGCTTGGGCGAGTGTCACCACGCAGCTCGGTGGCTCGACTGGACTTCCTTGCGCCCCTTGCAGCCGAAGGGCGCATTCGCCAGCACCACATCAAAGAGGACTTTGTCATGAGTGTCGGCGATGTTTTAGAACGCTTGCTCGAACATGGGTGTGGCCGGACGCGCTACGTGGCGAGCGCGCATTCTCCACGCGCTGTGCGTCCTACCCCGCCGTCACTACCGCCGTCACCACTGCCGTCATCACCACCGCCACACCACTCAACACCGCATTGCCCGACAGCGGGTCGCGCAGCCGGTCGTCCAGCAGTTCGTTGAGGTTGACGCCGGGCCGCTGAGCCGCCACCGACAAGCGCGCGGCGGGGTCGTGATGCCCCCAGCCATGGGGCAGGCACACGGTGCCGGGCATCATGGCGCTGCTGATCTCGACGTCGACCTCGACGGCGCCTTGCGCGCCACTCAGGCGCGCACGGCCGGCGTCGGTCACGCCGGCACGCGCGGCGTCTTGCGGGTGCACGAGCGCTGTGCAGCGGTTCGGCCCCTTTGCTAACGTCGAAAGGTTGTGCATCCAGCTGTTGTTGCTGCGCACGTCGCGCCGGCCGATGACGACGAGTTCGGCGGTGGGCTCGTGCAGCCCCGCCAGCGCGCGGGGCAAGTCGGCCAGCAGCATGGCGGGGGCGAGTTCGATGCGGCCGCTTTCGGTGCGCAAGACTTCGGGGATGCGGGGTGTCAGGGCGCCGAGGTCGATGCCACCAGGCGCGGCTTGCACCTTGGCCAGCGTCAGGCCATCGGGTCGCATGCCGAAGAGGTCGCCATGCGGGCCGCCGCGCAGGCTCAATTCCAGCAGCCGCTCAGGGCCGCGCAGCGGCGCCACGGCTTGCAGCACCGCGCCGGCCATCGCACCGGCCTGCTTGCCGACATCCGCCGCCACCAGCTCGTCGTCCATCGCCAGCACGTCGGACATCGCGCCCTGCCCCTTGGCGATGGCCGCCAGGCGCAACATCACTTGCCACTCCGGTGGATGGTTAGCAGCGGGCTCGAACACCGCCGCGCTGTAGCGCGCATGGTTGCGGTGCGAGAGCTGCGGGAAGGCCACGTCATAGTGGCTGTGCTCCAGCGGGCTTTGGCCCGGCAGGATGACGTCGGCGTGGCGTGTCGTCTCGTTGACGTAGAGGTCCACGCTGACCATGAAGTCCAGGTCTTCCAGCGCTTGCGCCAGCTTGGTACCTCCGGGGCTGGAAAGCACCGGGTTGCTGGCCACCGTGATGAGCGCGCGCACCTGGCCCGCGCCGGG
>JANOJR010000385.1:0-6042 GCA_031418855.1 Rubrivivax sp. | reverse complement strand
GGTCAAGCTGGGGGGCAAGATCGTGGCCAAGGAGACCTTCGGCCTGAAGGACCGTGACATGACGCCGCAGCTCACCAAAGTGCGCGCCCTCAACCCCGACGCATTGCTGGTGCTGGGCTATGTCGAACCGGCCGCTTTTGTCTACCGGCAGGCCCCCGAACTGGGCATGAAGATCCCGCGTTACGGCTTCACCAGCGGCAGCGAAGAGCAGTTCCTGAAAGTGGCCACCAGCGAGCAGATGGAAGGCGTGTGGGACCTGCGCCCGACCGAGCTGACGGTGGAGGCGCTGGCCGCCAACGCCAAGACCTACGTGGCCAACTACACCAAGCGTTTTGGTGCGGCGCCTTCGCCGAGCTCGCCCTACGCCTACGACCAGGTCTATGTGCTGAAGCAGGCGATCGAACGCGCCGGTTCGGCCGACGACCCCAAGAAGGTGATGGCCGAGGTGCGCAAAGTGACGATCCCCAAGGAGGCAGTGATGAAGTACCTGCCCGTGGGCGGCACCATGTTCGACGTCAACGGCCAGGCCTACACGTCTAACGGCGCCTTCCAATGGCAAAAGGGCAAGTGGGTCTATGCCTCCGACCTGCCGTCCGACCCGGCGCTGTACTCCGAGTTCTTGCGCGGCCTGCGCAAGTAGGGTGGCACGCCCGCACCTGCCCTTGCCCACCGCGCGGACACGTTCATGATCACCGAGATCCTGCAGCAGATGCTCAATGGCCTGGCCATGGGCTCGGTGTACACGCTGATCGCGCTGGGCCTGACGGTGGTCTTCGGCATTCTGGGCATTGCGCACTTTGCCCACGGCTCGGTGGCCATGTCGGGCGGTTACCTGACGTTCTTCTTTGGCGAGCGGCTGGGCATCGGCTTCTTCCCGGCCATGGCGCTGGCCATGTTGGTGGGCGCTGTGATCGGGCTCGTGATCGAGCGGCTGGCCTACCGGCCAGTGCGCGACGCGCCGCACATCAACGCCTTCATCATTGCCCTTGGGCTGACGATGATGGTGGAGGGCATCAACCTGCTGGCCTTTGGTGCCGACCAGGTGGTGATCCAGACGCCTTACCGCGATGTCTTCAAGGTCGGTGGCGTGGCGGTGGCAGAACTGCGCCTGCTGGTGATCCTCACCGCCTGCTCGATGATCGCTGCGGTGGCGCTGCTCATCAGCCGCACCAAGACCGGCAAGTCGATCCGCGCGGTGGCGCAGAACCGCCCTGCGGCGGTGCTGATGGGGGTTAACGTCAACCGCGTGTCGGCGATCGTGTTTTCGGTGTCGTCGGCGCTGGGTGCAGCGGCCGGCGCACTGGTCGGCGCCCTGCTGGCCATCGCGCCGGGTGTGGGCGAGGGCCTGGCCGTGAAGGGCTTTGCGGTGCTCATCCTGGGCGGCCTGGGCTCCGTGCCCGGGGCCATCCTCGGTGGCCTCGTGCTCGGCGTTAGCGAGTCCTTGGCCGCCGGCTTCATCTCATCGGCTTACAAGGACGTGATCGCCTTCATGGTGATGATCGTCGTGTTGCTGTTCAGGCCCGAAGGCCTGCTGGGCAAACGATGAGCGCGCACCGTTCTTATGGCCTGTTCCGTGGCCTGGGCCTGGCAGCACTGCTGCTGGCCGCAGTGGCGCTGCCGTTGGTGGTGAAGCTGCCTTACTTCCTGCACCTCATCATCCTGGCGTTGATCTGGGTGGTGTTGTCCCAGGGGCAAAACCTGATCCAGGGCTTCACCGGTTATGTGTCGATTGCACAGGCCGGCTTCATGGGCATCGGTGCCTACAGCTCCACGCTGCTCAGCGTGAAGCTGGGTTGGCCGGTGTGGTGGTCGATGGCGGCCGCTCCGCTGGTGACAGCGGCACTCGCCATGCTGGCGGGCTACCCCAGCCTGCGCGTCAAAGGCCACTACTTCGCCATCGTGACCCTGGCCTACAACATGGTCATCTTCATCGTGTTGACGACCTGGAGCTCGCTCACAGGTGGCGAAGCCGGCATCTCCAACGTGCCGCGCCCCCCCGACATTGCCGTGGGCGGCCTGGTGTGGAGCCTGGGCGGCCGCGTCGGCTACTACTACCTGGTCTTGCTGGCTGCCGTGCTGGCCACGCTGCTGTGCGCGCTGATCCTGCACTCACGCGTGGGACGGGTGTTGCTCGCCATCCGGCAAAACGAAGCGCTGATCGAAGCCGCCGGCGTCCAGAGCTGGCGCTACAAGCTGCTGGCCTTTGTCGTCAGTGCCAGCCTGGCCGGTCTGGCCGGCGCGCTGTATGCACACTTCATCGGCTTCCTGAACCCCGACGCCTTTGGCGTGGATCACTCACTCAACGCCATCCTCGCCGTCATCCTGGGCGGCAGTGGCACCCTGGCTGGGCCGGTGGTGGGAGCCTTTGCCGTGGTCTTCCTGCCCGAGTACCTGCGCGTGGCCGAGACCTACCGGCTGGTGATCTACGGCTTCATCCTCGTCGCAGCCACCATCTTCATGCCGCGCGGCCTGGTGCCTTTGGTGGCGCAAGGCCTGCGTGCGCTGATCGACCGGCTGAAATCTGCAGCACGATGAGCGTACTCACCTGCGAGGAGCAGCGTACCGTCGATGCGGCCCAGGCCTTTGTGGCCACGCACGTGCTACCGCTGGTCGAGGTGGGAGCGCTCGGACCTGCCCAGACCCGCAACCTGCACCTCGATGCCGCACGCGCCGGCCTGCTGGGTCTTGAAGTGGCGGTGGACCAGGGCGGACAGGGCCTGTCCTTTGCCTGCAAATGGCGCGTGGCCGAAGTGTTGGCCGCCGCCGACTTCGGCCTCGCCATGGCGCTCATCAACAGCCACAACGTAGCTCATCACCTGGCCCGCGTGGCCACGCCTGAGCTGGCGCAACAGGTCGTGCCGGCCCTGTTGTCGGGCCAGCGCACCGGCTGCATCGCGTTGACCGAGCCGACAGCCGGGTCGGATTTTTCCGCCATCACCACCCTGGCCCGACGAGTCGGCGACGAATGGCAGATCGACGGCCACAAGACGTGGATCGTGAATGCCCAGCACGCCGAGGCGATGGTCGTTTACGCGCAGACCGAGGCCGGCAGCGGCGCGCGCGGCATTGCCGCCTTCTACGTGGACGGCACCCGAGCAGGCTTTGTGCGTGACAGCGCCGCCGCCGGCAACACTGAAAACAAGGCCGCACGCAGCATGGGGTCCGGCAGCTTCCAGTTGTTGGGCTACCGCGCCCGCGCCCACGAGTTGCTGCACCCACCGGGCCAGGCGTTCAAGGCCGCGCTGAGCTCCATCAACGGCGCTCGGGTCTACGTGGCCGCCATGTGTTGTGGCATGGTGGCCGAATGCCTGCGGGTGGCCGCAGACTACGGCGCCACGCGGCACACCTTCGGCAAGCCCCTGCACGATCACCAAGGCTGGCGCTGGGTGCTCGCGGATGCGGCCATCGATCTGGCGGCGGCAAGGCTGTTGGTGGATGCCGCGGCAACGCACATCGGCGCTGGCGTGGATGCCCAAACCTCGGCGGCCCAAGCCAAGGTCTTCACCACCCGCATGGCCGGCCGGCACATCGCTGCATTGCTGCATGCCATGGGCGCCGAAGGCCTGCGCGAACAGCACTCGTTCCTGCGTCACCTGGCGGCGGCGCAGGTGGCCACGCTGACGGACGGCTCGACCGAAATGCTGCTGGAGCGGGTGGCCAAAGACCTGCGCCACCCACCCTTGAGAGTCTGAGAGCCCTGCATCACGCAGCCTCCACGACAGGCCCCAACACCCCGCAATCCACCCACAAACCAACCGCGAGAACACGATGCGCGTATTCCAGATCGAAGGTGACTGGGGCATGGACCACCTCAAGCTGTCCACCCGCCCCGAGCCCAAGCCCGGCCCGGGCCAGGTGGTGGTGAAGATGACGGCGTCTTCGCTGAACTACCGCGACCTGGTGGTGCCCCTTCGCGGCTATGGCAGCCACACCGGCACCTTGCCCTTGATCCCGGTGTCTGATGGCGCGGGCGTGGTGGCCGAAGTCGGGCCGGGTGTGCGGCGCGTGGTGGTGGGCGACCGCGTCTGCCCCACCTACTTTCAACGTTGGATCGGCGGTGAACCCGACCTGGAACGCCTGACCCAGTCGCTCGGCGGCCCCATCGACGGCACCATGACCGACTACATGTGCCTGTCGGAAGAAGGTGTGTCCAAGGTGCCCGCGCACCTGAGTGACCTGGAGGCCGCCACCTTGCCCTGCGCCGCACTTACGGCCTGGAGCGCGCTGGTCACCACCTCCAACATCCGGCCTGGCGACCACGTGCTGGTGCAAGGCTGCGGTGGCGTGGCACTGTTTGCGGTGGCCTTTGCCAAGATGCTGGGCGCGCAGGTGACGGTGATCACGTCCTCCGAGGAGCGCATCCAGCACGTCAGGCAGCTCGGAGCGGACGCTGCCATCAACTACCGCACGACACCCGAGTGGGCCAAGGCCACACGCGAGATCACCGGCGGGCGTGGCTATGACCTGATCCTCGAACTGGGTGGCGAAAAGACCTTGCCGCAGTCGTTGCGCTGTATTCGGCCGGGCGGCACGGTGGCCATGATCGGCATCTTGTCGGGCAGCGCCATGGCCACCTCGCTAGGTTTGATCATCACGAGGCAGGTGCGTCTGCAAGGCGTGACCGTGGGCCACCGCGACGGCTTCGAGGCGATGTTGCGCGCCATCGACCAGCACCAGCTCAAGCCCGTGGTGGACCGCGTGTTTGCTTTTGAAGAACTCAAGCAAGGCATGGCCTACTTGCAAAGTGGTGCGCAGTTCGGCAAGGTCTGCGTGGCGCACTGACGCTCACGCCGGGCGTTAGGCACGAGGCACTTCAGCATGGCGACGCTCTTCCCCATCGACCCCGCGCCGGGTGATGACGACCGCCTGGCATTTCAGATGTGCGAGAGCGGCGAGGCGGTCACCTTCGGCCAATTGGACAAACGCGCCAACCAGGTCGCACAGCTGCTGCGGCACTGCGGTGTGGGCCGTGGCGCGCATGTGGCGCTGCTGATGAAAAACCAGAGGCACTTCCTGGAAGCCTGCTTCGGGGCCGACCGCGCCGGCGTGTACTACACCAGCATCAGCACACGATTGATGGCCGACGAGGTGGCTTACATCGTGCGCGATTGCGCCGCGCAGGTGCTGGTGGTGTCGGCGGGGCTGGACGATCTGGTCCAACAGCTGCGCCCCTTGTTGCCCGAAGGCTTGAAGGGTTTCATAGTGGGCGTGCCCGCGCCCGGCTTCGAGAGCTGGGAGGCCGCGGTGGGTGCCGCCGCCTGCACGCCGATCGCCGACCCCGCACAGGGCCTGGACATGCTGTATTCGTCGGGCACCACCGGCCGCCCCAAGGGCGTGAAGTGGCCCTTGCCCACCACCCCTGCCGGGGGACGCACGATGCTGGTCAACTTGCTCGCGCCCCTGTTCGGCTACGAACGCGGCTGCCGCTACTTGTCGCCAGCGCCGCTTTACCACGCCGCCCCATTGCGCCACTGCATGACGGTGATCAAGATGGGTGGCAGCGTGTTCGTGATGGAGCAGTTCGACGCCGAGCAATCGTTGTTTTGGATCGAGCGTCACCGCATCACACACAGCCAATGGGTACCGACGATGTTCGTGCGCATGCTCAAGCTGCCGCCGCACGCTCGGCAACGCCATGACCTGTCGTCCCTGCAAATGGCGGTGCACGCGGCGGCACCGTGCCCCGTGGAGGTCAAGCGGCGCATGCTCGACTGGTGGGGGCCCATCGTCTTCGAGTACTACGCCGGCACCGAGAACAACGGCTTTTGCACCATCACGCCGCAAGAGTGGCAGCGGCACCCAGGCTCTGTAGGCCAGGCATCGTTGGGCGTGCTGCACATCTGCGATGAAGATGGCACCGAGTTGCCCGCCGGCGAAACGGGCCTGGTGTACTTTTCCGAGGGCCCGGCTTTCGAGTACCACAACGACCCGATTCGCACGGCGCAGGCCCGCAATGCGCAAGGCTGGACGACGCTGGGCGACATCGGGCGCGTCGATGGGGACGGCTATCTCTACCTCGTCGACCGCCGCGCCTTCATGATC
>JANOJR010000384.1:0-24399 GCA_031418855.1 Rubrivivax sp. | reverse complement strand
GGGGGGTTGGGGGTGGCGCACTTGTCCTCGGCGGTCGGCTTCTCGCCCGCCCCCGCCCCCTTCCCTGCGCCCCACCCCACCCCCCGCCCCCTCGCCAGCCGTCACCAGTGTGGCGCTCCAACGAGTCCGAGCGCCTGGGCGGTGGTTCGAGCGACGGGGAGGGTCGCCGGGTGGAGCGAAGTAAAAGGGGGAGGAGGAGGCAAAGCCGACGACGGGGGACATGAGCGGAACCCGGTGATCCTCCCCGGCGCTCGCGCGCGAGAGTTGCAGCCGACACGAATTGGCTGTCTTGTTTCTCATGAGATCGAGCCCGCCCCGGCTTGGGTTTGCCCCCAGCGCGCACCACGCTACGCGCGACTACGATCGTGCGAGCCTTTTTGACGTACAGGAGCGCACATGCCAGTCATCGTCGTAGCCAATCCCAAAGGAGGTGCAGGCAAGAGCACGCTGGCGACCAACATTGCCGGCTGTCTTGCGGCGGCCGGGCATGCGGTGATGCTGGGGGACGTTGACCGCCAGCAGTCGTCACGCCAATGGCTGGCGCAGCGCAGCGCCAAGCTGCCCTTGATCCAGGGCTGGGAGGTGCAGGCCGACGCCCTTGTGCGCCCGCCCAAAGGCGTGAGCCATGTCGTGCTGGATACACCCGCGGGCCTGCACGGCAAGCGGCTTGACGCCGTGCTGCGCATCGCCGACAAGCTGCTCGTGCCTTTGCAGCCAAGCCTCTTCGACATCCAGGCCACGCACGCCTTCTTGCAGCAGGTGCAGTCGCATCGCCGCGCGGCGAACATCCAGCTCGGACTCGTGGGCATGCGCGTGCGCGAGCACACGCTGGCCAATGAGCAACTGCACCACTACCTGGCCACACTGAAGGTGCCGGTGGTGGCTTGGCTGCGCGACACGCAAAACTACGTGCAGCTGGCCGCGCGCGGGCTCACGCTGTGGGACGTGGCACCCAGCCGTGTCGAGCGTGACCGCGAACAATGGCTGCCACTGCAAACCTGGCTTAAGGCCTAGGAACCCCATGACCCGTTTCCCGCATCTTGCCGACCTGCAAGCCCTGGTGGGCCAGGAGCTGGCCGCCAGCCCGTGGCTCGGCATCGAGCAGTCGCGCATCGACCAGTTCGCCCACGCCACCGAAGACCATCAATGGATCCACGTTGACGCCGAACGTGCTGCGGCCGGGCCGTTTGGCGCCACCGTCGCGCACGGCTTTCTCACGCTGAGCCTGCTGCCCAAGTTGTTCGAAACCGCCTTCAGCGTCGACGACGTGACCATGGGCATCAACTACGGCCTGAACCGCGTGCGCTTCCCGGCACCTGTGCTCGTGGGCAGCCGCCTGCGTGGGCGCTTCAAGCTGCTCAGCTTCGAGCCGCTGCCGGGTGGCGCGCAGTTGACGATTGAAGTCAGCATCGAGATGGAAGGCTCGGCCAAGCCGGCCTGCGTGGCGGAGACGGTGACGCGGCGTTTCACCTGAACACCCTCTTTGTGGGGGGCGCCGCCACAGCCGCCTGGGCCTAGCATGCGGGCGCCAAGTCAACCCGGGGAGCACGCATGAAAGTACTGCTGGTCGACGACCATCCGCTGATCCTCGCGGCGCTGCAAGCCGTGATCCTGGGCCTGGGCGACGGTGTCTCCGTCACCGCAGCCGCCAGCGCCGACGCGGCACGCGCCGCTCTGGCGGCTGCCGCCGACTATGACCTCGTGCTGCTGGATTTGGCCTTGGGCGAAACCGACGGCTTCGAGCTGCTGGCCGAGGTGCGCACGGCCTACCCCGGCATTCCGGTGTGCATTGTCTCGGCGTCGGAGCGCACCAGCGACGTCATCCGCGCTATCGACCTCGGCGCTATGGGCTTTGTGCCCAAGCGCTCACCCAATGCCGAGCTGGTGCACGCGCTGCGCATGGTGCTCTCGGGCGGCCTGTACGTGCCGCCCACCATGCTGGGCCTGGACTTCTCGAACCCGCCGCCCGACACCGGTGGCAACCCCAACGAGTTGCACGAGCACGCGCACGCCGAGCCGCACCAGCAGGTGCGTTCGTTCGAGCAGCTCGGTTTGACGCCGCGCCAGGCTGAAACGATGGGGCTCTTGCTCAAAGGCCTGCCCAACAAGTTGATCGCGCGCGAGCTCGAGCTCTCGGTCGATACCGTGAAGGACCATGTCGCTGCCGTGCTGCGTGCATTGGGCGTTAGCTCGCGCACGCAAGCGGTGCTGTTGGTGAGCCAGATGACGCAGGGGCGCGGCGGGGTGGTGCCGACACGCTGGAACCCGCCGCCGGCTTGAGGCCGTCGCCGCGCGCGCAAAAAAAGGGCCCCGAGGGGCCCTTTTTTCTTATCGGCAAAAGTGCGTTCAGCGCACGACCGCGATCTGCTCGCGCTTGCCACCCTTGTAGGTGTACAGCGTGAGCGCGCCGTTCTTGACGTCGCCCTTGGCGTCGAACGAGATGGTGCCCGTCACGCCCTTGTAGCCTTCGGTCTTGGCCAGCACCGGCAGGTACTTGGCCGGGTCGGACGAGCCGGCTTTGACCATGGCGGCCACGAGCACGTTCATCGCGTCATAGACGTAAGGCGCGTAGACCTGCACGTCGGTCTTGTACTTGGCCTTGAAGGCTGCGTAGAAGTCGTCCATCGACTTCTTGGCAGCACCTTCAACACCACCGGCTTCAGCGCAAACCACTTGCCCGTCGCCCATGGTGCCTGCGGCCAGCTTGGGCAGCTCGCCCGTGCAGATGCCGTCGCCGCCCATGAACTTGGCTTCGATGCCGAGCTGCTTCATCTGGCGCATCATCGGGCCGGCCACCGCGTCCATGCCGCCGAAGAAGACGATGTCGGGCTTCTTGGCCTTCAAGCTGGTCAGGATGGCGGTGAAGTCCGTGGCCTTGTCGCTGGTGAACTCACGGCCGGCGATGGCACCACCCGCGCCCTTGACGCCCTTCTCGAACTCATCGGCCACACCTTGGCCGTAGGCCGTGCGGTCGTCGATAACAGCGATCGACTTGCCCTTCAGGTCCTTGGCAGCGTAGCGGCCCAGCGTGCCGCCCAGATGCACGTCGTCAGCGACGACGCGGAAGGTGGTCTTGTAGCCTTGGCGCGTGAACTTGGGGTTGGTGGCCGAGGGCGAAATTTGCGGAATGCCAGCGTCGCTGTAGATCTTCGACGCGGGAATAGAGGTGCCCGAATTCAGGTGGCCGATGACGCCGACGACCTTGCTGTCTACGAGCTTTTGCGCCGCTGCCGTGCCTTGCTTGGGGTCGCCAGCGTCGTCTTCGGCCAGCAACTCAAGCTTGACCTTTTTGCCGCCGATCGTCACGCCCTTGGCGTTGAGTTCTTCGATCGCCATGCGGGCGCCGTTTTCATTGTCTTTGCCCAGGTGGGCGATGGAGCCGCTGGTGGGGCCGACGTGGCCGATCTTCACGACCTCTTGTGCAAACACGGTACCGACGGCCATGACGGCGACGGCAGCGACGATGACATTGAGCTTGACTTGCATAAGGAAGAACCTCCAGGGGGGATGTTGTCGGGGTGACAGGATTGGAAAGCGGCGCACGATACTCGAAAAGGGGGTGGCGCCAAAGAGGGAATTCCTCTAGGGCCTTGACCGCTCGGGGCTCATGTGCCGGCGGCTCAACGCGGCGTCAGACGATCTCGACGACAGCCATTCGCCACCGGCTTGAAACTAACGGCGCAGGCGCTTCGCCACTTCTTGCGCCACCGCACGCGCCACCACGTCACGCAAGGTGGCAGACAGCGCCAGGCGCGTTTGTGCCACGATGGTCTGCGCCACCCGCTCGAGCACGGGTGCGACGGCTTCGCGGACGCGGTACTCGAAGCTCAGGTCGACGCGCTGTTGCAGCGCGACCATGATGTCTTCGACCAGGCGCTTTTCGTCGATCAAGGGCGGCGCTGGCGGTGCGCCTTCGCCCAGCACCTCGGTGAGTACCGGCACGCGTTCCGACGCAGCGTGATCGACGGGCTCGCTCACGTTGGCGCCGCCTGGTGGTGCACGATGGGCCAGTTGCGTTCGCGGTACTGGCGCCAGCGCAGGCGCGCACGGTCGGCCTCGTCGGCATCGCGCGCAACAATCTCGATGACGCGCGTGGCGGGCAGTTCATCGAGTGCGAAATCGCTGCCCATGTTGACCAGCACCTCGGGCATGGCCTCGGGCCAGCCCTGGCTGCGCTGGGCTTCATCGAGCAGCCACAGCGGCGTGCGTGACAGCACAGCGCTGGACACCTGGGTCTGCCCCAGTCGCAGGTGCGGCACGAAGTCGCGCTCATCAAAGGCCCACAACTCGCGGTCGAGCATGCCAATCGTTGCGCTGGGCGCTGCAACAGCCACACGCACGCCCTGGCGATAGGCCTTGCGCAGCAGACGGCAGGCAAAGTGCAGCGGCTGCGCGACGTGGGTGTGGAATTCGACCTGCACCATGTCTGCGGTGTGCGGATGGCTATGCAAGTGTGACGACTAGCCCGCGCGCGACAGCACGAAGTGCGTCAGCAGCGCCACAGGGCGGCCCGTAGCACCTTTGTTCACGCCCGACTTCCACGCTGTGCCGGCAATGTCCAGGTGCGCCCAGGGGTAGGCCTTGGTGAAGCGCTTGAGGAACATCGCCGCAGTGATGGCGCCGCCGCCGCGCGGGCCGACGTTGGCGATGTCGGCGAAGTTGCTCTTCAAGGCTTCGTCGTACTCGTCGTCCAAAGGCATGCGCCAGGCCGGGTCGAGCGCAGCGTCGCCGGCCGCCAAGAGCTCGCTGGCCAAGGCGTCGTCAGCGCAAAACAGGCCCGAGCGATGCGCGCCCAGAGCAACCACGCAGGCGCCGGTGAGCGTGGCGATGTCGACGACGACAGCCGGTTTGAAGCGCGCGGCATAGGTCAGCGCGTCGCAAAGAATGAGGCGGCCCTCGGCGTCGGTATTGAGGATCTCGATGGTCTGGCCCGACATGCTGGTGACCACGTCCCCTGGCTTGACCGAGCGGCCGTCGAGCATGTTTTCGCAGGCCGGGATGATGCCTATGAGGTTGATGCGCGTCTTGAGTTCGGCCACTGCGCACAGCGTGCCCAGCACGCTGGCCGCACCACCCATGTCGAACTTCATCTCGTCCATCTCGGCCGCACCTTTGATGGAGATGCCGCCGCTGTCAAACGTGATGCCCTTGCCCACCAGCACCACCGGTGCCGCCGTCTTGGCGCCGCCAAGATAGCGCGCGACGATGAACTTCAGCGGTTCCTCGGAGCCCTGGGCCACAGCCAGAAAGGAGCCCATGCCGAGCTTTTCAACGTCTTTTTTGTCGAGCACCTCAACCTTCAGGCCGTGGCTCTTGCCCAGGCGCTTAGCCTCTTGCGCGAGGAAACTTGGCGTGCAGTGGTTGCCCGGGCGGTTGGCACATTCGCGCGCGAGTGCCACACCGGCGGCGATGGCCAGGCCTTGGCGCAACCCTCGACCAAGCTCGCTGCTTTGCTCTTTGTGGCACACGAGGCTGACCACTTCGAGCTTGCTCTGCGCCGGTGCGCTGGGCTTGGTGTGGCGGTAGACGTAGACAGCGTCGCGCAGCGCCAGCACCAGCGCTTCGGCGTGCGCCGCGCTCAAGTTGGGCGCGCCGGCCACGGCGATGGTGAGATGTTTCGCGCCACCGCCTTTGATGCTGGCCAGCCCGGCCACCGCAGCCTTGGCCACGGCCTTGGGCGACGCATCGGCGGCGACCGAAAAACACACGCGCGCGGCCTTCACACCGGCAACGCGATGCGCATAAAGGTTTTGCCCGGCTTTGAGCGTGAGGTCGCCGCCATCAACAGCCGCGCGCAAGGCCTCGTTCAAGGCCGCGTCGACACCTTCGGGCAGGCTCGTACCGCAAACAATCAGCAGCAAGGCATCCGTGCTAACGCTCGATGCACTGGGTGCGCTGCCGGCGCGGGAAACAAGCGTCTTGAAGTCCATAATTCAGCCCAGAGGTCAATCGGCGGATGTTATTCGATACAACAGTGCGCAAAGAGCTTGCGCGAAGCTTCGGCGCGACGCTGGTGGTGATCCTCACCATCGTGCTTACGAGCTTTCTGATCCGCACCATCGGCCAGGCCGCCAGCGGCGTGGTGGCACCGCAAGACGTGGTGCTTCTGCTGGGCTTCACGGCCCTGGGGCACCTGCCGACCATGCTCACCTTGTCGCTCTTCGTGGCCATCGTGCTGACCCTGGGGCGCATGTACCGCGACAGTGAGATGGTCATCTGGTTTACATCCGGCGCCGGCCTCATGCGCTTCGTGCGGCCGGTGTTGCGCACCTGCTGGCCCGTGCTCTTGGTGGTGGCCCTGCTGCTGCTCTTTGTGTGGCCCTGGGGCAACCAGCAAACGCAAGCCCTGCGTGAGCGCTATCAGCAACGCTCAGACATCTCGCGCATTGCGCCCGGCGTGTTCCAGACCTCCAGCGACGGGCGCCGCGTTTTCTTTGTCGAGCGTGACGGCGCCGACGCGCCGAATGCGCTCAATGCGCGCAACGTCTTCATCCTCTCGCGTGAGGCGCACAGCGAGTCGGTGACCTCGGCGCGCAATGGTCACGTTGTGCCCGAAGGTGATGACCGCTTTCTCGTGCTCGAACAAGGCCAGCGCAACCAGATCGACATGAAGACGGCGGACAAAACGCTGTCGCGTTTTGAGACCTACCGCGTGCTGGCCGAGGAGCGCGCGCTGAATGCAGCGCAGGTGCAACCACCCAAAGCCACGCGCACCATCGAGCTCATCCGCCGTGGCACACCTGAGGCTCAGGGTGAACTGGTCTGGCGCCTGGGCCTGCTCTGTGCGGCGGCCAATCTGGTGCTGCTGGGCATCGGCTTGTCGGCGGCCAATCCGCGCCGGCCGAGCAACTGGAATCTGCTCTTTGCGGTGCTCGCTTTCTTTGCGTACTTCAATCTCGTCAACCTGACGCAGGTGTGGGTCGGCGGCTCGCGCGTGTCGCCTGCACTGGCCATGCTGGTGCTGCACGGTGGTGCCTTTGTGCTGGCGTTGTCACTGCTGTGGTGGCGCGAGCATGCGGCGGTGTGGCGTGGCTGGCGCGGCGCGCGCAATGCGAGCGCCGGGAGTGCGCTGGCATGAGGACCGTGCGCAAGCTGCTCTACGGCGACGTCGTGTCCTCGGTCGCTTTCGTGGCGCTGGCGTTCCTGGCCTTTTTCTACTTCATCGACTTTGTCGAAGAGCTCGACGGCATCGCGCGCGGGCGGCGCACGCTGTGGCAGGTCACGCTGTCGGCCTTGCTTGAAGTTCCTGGGCATTTGTACGACCTCGCGCCCATCACCGTGCTCATCGGCACCATCTACGCGCTGGCGCGGTTGGCGCACAGCTCTGAATTCACCATCCTGCGCACCAGTGGTTTGGGGCCGGGCCGAGCCTTAAGGATGTTGGCGGCCATCGGGGCCGTGTTCGGCCTTATCACCTATGTCGTGGGCGATTACGTGGCACCCGCAAGCGAGCGCGCGTTGGTGAACCTGAGGGCGCAAACCAGCGGCGGCTTGCGCGTGGGCGGCGCTGGCGCCTGGCTCAAAGAGCGGCGCAGCAGCCCTGAGGGCGAGCGCAGTTACTCGATCAACATTGGCGGCACCAGCGCCAGCGGCGGGCTCGACGATGTGCTCATCTTCGAATTCGACGGCGACAACCTGCTGCTCACACGCATCAGCGCCAAGCGCGCCAGCGTTGACGCCAAAGGCTTGTGGACGCTGCGCGATGTCGTGCACACACAGTGGCCGCAGCTGCAAGCCGGGCCCGCGAACCTGCTGGCCATGGCGCACAAGGTGCAAGAAACCCGCCACGACCTGCTTGCCTGGCCCAGCAGCCTGGGCGCTGATGTCGTGGCCGCAGCCGTGCTGCCGCTGGCGACCATGACCACGCTGGAGCTGTGGCGCTACAGCGAACACTTAAGCGGGCAAGAGCAGGCCGCCCAAAGCCACGAGATCCGCTTCTGGAGCAAGGCGCTGTACCCCTTGGCCTGCCTGGTGATGGTGGCGCTGGCGCTGCCCTTTGCCTACATGCATGCGCGTGCCGGTGGCGTTAGTTTGAAGGTCTTCGGCGGCATCATGCTGGGCATCAGCTTTGTGTTGCTCAACAAACTCGCCGGCCACATCGGCCTCTTGCGCGACTGGACGCCGTGGGTCGCTGCGGCCACACCCAGCTTGCTCTATCTCTTCATGTCAATGGCGGCTTTCGCCTGGTTGGTGCGCTTTCGATGAACACACTTCAAGGCCTGATCCTCTTCGCGCACGGCGCGCGCGACGCACGTTGGTCCGAGCCGTTTGCTGAGGTCGCCGCGCGCATTCAGGCACAGCGCCCCGAGCTGGTAGTGCGCCTGGCCTTTCTTGAATTCATGGCCCCGACACTGGCCGAGGCGGGTACTGAACTGGCGGCGGCAGGCTGCACAAAGGTCACCGTGCTGCCCATGTTCCTGGGCGTGGGCGGCCATGTGCGGCGCGACCTGCCGCAGATGCTCGACGCCATGCGTGTGGCCGCGCCTAACTGCCACATTGACGTGACAGCGGCTATCGGCGAACAAGACAGCGTGATGCAAGCCATGGCGCTGGCCGCCATCGAGCTGCTGCCCAAGGCAAGCCCACCATGAACCTGCACCAGTTCCGTTTCATCCAGGAAGCCTCGCGGCGCAACCTGAATCTGACCGAAACCGCTAAGGCGCTGCACACCTCGCAGCCGGGGGTCAGCAAAGCCATCATCGAGCTCGAAGAAGAGCTCGGCATCGACATCTTCGTGCGCCACGGCAAGCGCCTGCGCCGCATCACCGAGCCGGGGCTGGAAGTGCTGCGCGCGGTCGACATCATCATGCGCGAGGTGCACAACCTGAAGCGCATCGGCGAGCAGTTCTCCAAACAAGACGCCGGCACGTTGTCGATCGCCACCACGCACACGCAGGCGCGCTACTTTCTGCCCGAGCCGGTGGCACAGCTGCGAAAGAGGTTTCCCAAAGTGCAGGTCGTACTGCACCAGGGCATGCCCGCCGATGTGGCGCGCATGCTGCTGGATGACGTCGCCGAGATCGGCATCGCCACGGAAGCCTTGACGGAATATGCAGGCCTCATCACCCTGCCCTGCTACGAGTGGCAGCATGTGATGGTGGTGCCCGCCGCGCATGCGCTGGCCAGCGTCGAGCGGCCCACCCTCGAACAAATCGCCTCGCACCCGCTGGTGCTGTACCAGCCCACCATGACCGGGCGCACACGCATCGACCAGGCCTTCGCGCGGGCACGCCTCAAGCCCAACATCGCGCTCGAAGCCATCGACTCCGACGTCATCAAAACCTATGTGCGACTGGGCCTGGGCGTGGGCATCGTCGCGGCCATTGCCATGCGCGACGAGGCCGCGAGCACCGACCTCGTGGCGCGCCCCGTCGGCCACCTCTTCGGCAACAACGTCACCCGCGTGGCGTTCAAAAAAGGCGCCTACCTGCGCCAGTTTGTCTTCGCCTTTGCCGGGCAGCTTGCCGAACGCCTGACGCCCGCCTCGATCCAGCGCGCCATGCGCGGTGAATCGGGCGACTACGACGAACTCTGAACTTTGAGACCCGAGCACGTGACTACCCAAACGCCCCAGACCCCCGCCATCGCCTCACGCCTGCCCAACGTCGGCACCACCATCTTCACGGTGATGTCGGCATTGGCGCAAACGCATGGCGCCGTCAACCTCGGCCAGGGCTTTCCCGACTTCGACTGCGACCCCGCCCTGGTGGATGCCGTCACCAAAGCGATGCAGGCCGGCCACAACCAGTACCCGCCGATGACGGGCGTGCCCGCGCTGCGCCAGGCGGTGGCGGCCAAGGTCGCCAAGCTCTATGGCCACAGCTACGACGCCGACCACGAAATCACCATCACCGCCGGCGCCACGCAGGCCATCCTCACGGCCATCTTGTGCTGTGTGCATCCGGGCGACGAGGTCGTCGTGCTCGAGCCCTGCTACGACAGCTACGCGCCCAACATCGAGCTGGCCGGTGGCGTGGTGGTGCGCGTGCCCTTGACACCTGGGACTTTTCGCCCCGACTTCGCATGCATAGGCGGTGCAATAACATCCAAGACACGCGCCATCATCGTCAACTCGCCGCACAACCCGAGTGCGACGGTGTGGACGGCTGCCGAGATGCAAAAGCTCAGCGCGCTGCTCGATGGCACGCCCATCCTGCTCATCGCCGACGAGGTCTACGAGCACATGGTTTTTGACGGTGTGCCGCACATCAGCGCCGCCTCCATTCCAGCGTTAGCGTCGCGGGCCTTTGTGGTGTCGAGCTTCGGCAAGACCTATCACGTGACGGGCTGGAAAGTGGGCTATGTGGCCGCGCCGGCGGCGCTGACGGCCGAGTTCCGCAAGGTGCACCAGTTCAACGTCTTCACCGTCAACACCCCCATGCAGCACGCCCTGGCGCAGTACATGGGGGAGGCGCGGCACTACCTTGAGTTACCGGCCTTCTATCAAGCCAAGCGCGACCTCTTTCGCGCCGGGCTCGCGCGCACGCGGCTGCGTGTGCTGCCCAGTGAAGGCAGCTACTTTCAGCCGGTGGATTACAGCGCGGTGAGCGACTTGCCCGAGGCCGAGTTCTGCCAGTGGCTGACGCGTGAGGTGGGCGTGGCGGCGATCCCGCTGTCGGTGTTTTACGCGGGTGGCTTCGAGCAGCGCATTGCGCGTTTGTGCTTCGCCAAGAAGGACGCGACGCTGCAGCTTGCGCTCGAGCGGCTGGCTCGCGTTTAGCGGCGCGGTCGGCCCGCGTTGACGGTGGGCTGCAGCGGCTCGCCGAAGATGCTTTCTTGCGAACGCACCGGCGTCAGGTCCAGGTCCAGCGGCGCGGTGGGTTGGTCGTCGGCGGGCACGTCCGAACGCGCACGGCTGTTGCCCACCGCCATGTCACTCATGTCGCCCATCGCGGCGCGGGCGGCAGCGTCCAGCGGCAACAGCAGGTCGACCTGATCAGCATCGCTGGGTTCACGGTCCATCAGGTCACGAGCCAAGGCGTACAAGAAGAGCACGTCGCGGTAGGCCGGCAGGTCAAAAAGCTCGCCGCGCGACTTGCGAAAGAGCAAGGCCTCCAACTCAGCCATGGCGTCGAGCGGGCGCGTCCAGGCCTGCGTCAGGCGCGGCACGACGGCGTCGTAGTCTTCCAGCGACTTGCCTTGCGCGAGGTCGGCCCCCCACTGCGGCGCGTAGGCGTTGTAGCGCTGGTTGAAGCGTGTGCGTGTGCGCTCATAGGCGTCGTTATCACCCACGCGGCGGTAGATCTCCAGCAGCTTCAGGTAGGTCAGCGGGCTGCCACCGCCGGTGTTGCGCAGGTGCGCCACCAGCATGTCGATGGCCGCACTGTCTTGGCCCAGCGCGATGAAAAACTCCGCCTGCTGGTCGATGTCGATCAGCTCTTCAATCGAGACATCTCGCGGCGAGGCATCGTCGACACGCGCCGTGGGCGGCAACACCACCGTGCGTGCCATGGCGCGGTGCATGCCACTTCCAGGAACATCAGGGCCTTCAGCGTCATCGCTCGCGGCGCTCAGTGGCTCAGGCCGCGACAACGCGCTCGGCGTGGTCTGCGGCGACAGGGTGTTGATGAGCGGCAGAGGCGAGGTCTCTTTGGTCGGCACATCGGCGGCGGCAAAGGCCGAGGCACGTGCCCAGGCCACTTCCTGGGTCCGCTGCATCGCACGCAAACGCCAGGCCAGCCATGCCGCCAGCAGCGCCACGGCCAGCATCACGGCGATGAAGGGCCAAAGCCAATCCTGCGCCGGCAGCGGCTGGTTCACGAGCGCGCGCAAACGCTCGATCTCGCTCTGACTGCCGCGCGCTTCGCTCTTAGTGCGTTCCAGGGTGCGCTCAAGGGCCGCAATGCGCTCGGCCGCAGCCGACGCCGCAGCGGCCGAGGCGCGCGCGGCACTGGCGGCTTGCGACACTGCCGCGAAGGCTTGCTCGATGAGCTCGGGGCCGGCTGTCGCCGCCGTGGTCGTGGCGTCGACGGGGTCCAGGCGCAAGCGTGGCGTGGGGGCTGCCTGCGCTGCGGGTGTCGGTGCTAGCTTGGCTTGTTTGGTCGCTGCTGGGGCGGCTTGAGTGGCCGCTGCTGTCGCCGCCCTGGCAATCGACGGCTTCGCAGGTACGGCCGCAGCAGCCTGACGACGCGCAGCCAGCCGCGCGGCTCGCTGCTCGGCGCGCTTGCTTGGCACGACCGCGTCACGCGGCGGCCCGGGTGGCGCTGGCGAGGCAGCGGCGCGTGGACTTTCTGCAGCGGTTACGGGTGCACGCTCCAACAGTGTTTCGGCCTGCGGCAAGGTGGCTGCCGGTGGCGCCGGTAAGCTGGCCACAGGCGGCAACACCGACACCGCTGCCGGCGCAAGCACGGGGTCCGCAAACGCGACATAGCGGCGCGACACGCGCGAGACGCAGCCGGCCTGCAACTGCACGGTGACCACCGGCTCGTCAATCACCAAGGCCGTGCTGACACGGATGACGACGGCGTTGGCGTTTGCGCCCGTCGCAGGCCGCAGGCTCACGCTGGCGGGCACGGCGCGTTGCTCGCCGACCCAGACCTCGGCCGACACGCACTCGGGGCCCAGGCTCTCGCCCGAATCCAGACGCGCCGTGATACTGAGGTCAAGCGGCTGGCCTAAGGTCACGCTCTGCGGCCCCGGGCCGAGGCCGAGGGCATGAACGGGCGCCGCGCTCAGGCCCAAAAGACCGAGGCAACACACCCGTGCGAGGAGATCCTTAAACCGCGTTTTCTGCATTCCCATGGTGGCTCGCAGAGGCACTGCGGCGCAAGTCCGAACGACTCTAGCATGAAGGTTGCGGCCCTCTGGGCGCAGGCTGCAGCGCGCGCGCAGGGATGTCGACTTGCGCACGTTCAGGGTGCTGCTGCCTGTGGCGGTGCGCGCACAATGCGCTCCCCATCCCGTCGCGCCATCATGACCCCACCGGACCTTTCCCCGGAAGAACGCCAGCATGTCGAATCCGGCGTGTGGTTCAGCAGCCTCTCGCCAGCCCTGCGTGCGGCCATCCTGGCGCGCAGTGCGCTGCGCCGCTTGGCCGATGGCACGGCGCTGGCCGCACGCGGCGCTGCGGCCGAAGAATGGTGCGGCGTGGCGCGCGGCGCGGTGCGCATCAGCTCGGTCTCGCTCAGCGGTAAGCAAGTCACGTTGACCTACGCCGAGCCCGGCACCTGGTTTGGCGACATCGCGCTGTTTGACGGCCTGCCGCGCACGCACGACGCCGACACCCACGGCGAGACCACGCTGTTGGTGGTGCGTCGTGCCGACTTCAAAGCCCTGCTGGCCGAGCATGTCGAGCTGTATGAAGCGCTGCTGCGGCTGAACTGCCGCCGTCTGCGGCTGATGTTCGACCAGGTCGAAGAACTCAACACCAAGCCTTTGCAGGCGCGGCTGGCGCGCCAGCTGCTGCTGCTGGCCAAGAGCTACGGCATCGCGCAGGGCGACGACATCCGCATCGGCCTGCAGCTGGCGCAGGAAGACCTGGCGCAGCTGCTGGGCGCCTCGCGCCAACGCGTCAACCAGGAGCTCAAAGGCTTTGAGCGACTGGGTGCCGTGCGCGTGGAGCCCGCGCGCTTGGTCGTGACTTCGCGCGAGAAGCTGATGGCCATCGCCAAGCGCTGAACCCCTGAACCCCATCACCTCACTGCGCATACGCCCATGGAACAGTTCACCGGTACCCGTGAAGTGGCCGCCAGCCACGCCTTTGATGTCGGCCAGCTGGAGGGCTATTTGCGCCAACACTTGGAGCGTTTTTCCGGGCCGCTGGCCATCGAGCAGTTCAAGGGCGGCCAGTCCAACCCGACCTACAAACTCATCACGCCGACACGCCAGTACGTGATGCGCAGCAAGCCCGGGCCGGCGGCGAAATTACTGCCCTCGGCCCACGCGGTGGAGCGCGAATTCCGCGTCATGAAGGCACTGGCCGCTAGCGCCGTACCCGTGCCGCAAATGCTGCTGCTGTGTGAGGACGAAGCCGTGATCGGCCGCGCGTTCTACATCATGAGTTTTGTCGAAGGCCGCGTGCTGTGGGAGCAGTCGCTGCCGGGCATGCAGCGTAGCGAACGCGCCGCGATTTACGACGAGATGAACCGCGTCATCGCCGCGCTGCACCAGGTCGACGTCGGCGCCGTGGGCCTGGACGGCTATGGCAAACCCGGCAACTATTTCGAGCGCCAGATCGGCCGCTGGAGCAAGCAATACCTGGCCTCGGTGACCGAGCCGATTGCCGAGATGGACCAGCTCATCGCGTGGCTGCCCGCGCACTTGCCCGCCAGCGCGCTTGATGCCAGCCAGGTCTCTGTCGTGCATGGCGACTATCGCTTGGACAACCTCGTCTTCGCTGCTGACGCGCCGCGCGTCGTCGCCACGCTGGACTGGGAGCTCTCGACCGTGGGCCATCCGCTGGCCGACTTCAGCTACCACTGCATGTCCTGGCACATCCCGCCGGGCACCTTTCGCGGCATCGGCGGGCTTGATCACGAGGCGCTGGGCATCCCGACAGAGTCAGCGTATATCGAACGTTATTGTGAGCGCACCGGCCGCGCCGACCCGCGGCTGCTGCTGGCCGACTGGAACTTCTACCTGGCCTACAACCTGTTTCGGCTGGCTTCGATCACTCAGGGCATTGCCAAGCGGGTGGTCGACGGCATCGCGTCGAGTGCGCAGGCCCGCTCCACTGGCTCGGCGACACGTGCACTGGCGGAAATGGCCTGGGGCTTTGCCCGCGCCTCGCGGTAACCCACGTTCAGCGGCGCACGACGCGCAGCGGGTTCACTGCACGACTTCGTCGCTCGCCAGCGTGCTGCTCGAAAACTCGCCGGCCTGCGTTGTCGGTGTCGGCGGCGCCGGCGCCGGCGCAATGGCGCACTGCTGATGCGTGCGACGCGCCTCACGCAGGGCGCTGTCGAAAAGCTTGACCCACGCATCCAGCAGCTCGTGCTTCGGCGCTTGGCATTCGGTGCGCAAGAGCATGCGGCCGCGGCCAATCATCAGTACCAGCGGGTGCTCGGGTGATGTGTCGCGCCGGCACAGCGCGGCGCCGAAACCGCCTTCGAGCCAGCGCGCCAACCAGGTCTTATGGTTACCCACGGCGACGTAATCGCCCTGCAAAGGCGCAGCGTCGGTGCCGCTGAGCTTGGGGAACATCACCAGCCAACGCATCTCGGGCGGCGTTTGGTCGTCAATGCGCGTCTGCACACCTTCAACGTATTGATCAAAGACCTCACGCTCCATGGCTTCTTGCAGCGTGCGGTTCATCACCAGCAGTTGCAGCTCGCCACCAAAGCCCAGTTCGGCGCGCAGGCGAAGCTCAAAGCCGCGCACCCAGCGCCGCTGCGCCGGGCCCCATTCCATGCGCCAGAGGTTGCTGCCGCTGCGCCCTTCGATGACCACGCCGCCGTCGTCGCGAACGCGGCGAACGCCAAACTGGCGCTCGTCGGCCCAGGCCTGCAAGACGTCGCAGCCTGAGGTCGGCGCCTTGGCGACGGGCTGCAGCCAGCGTTTGACAAATTGGAGCATCGGGTAGAGTGCGCAACGCCTCGGCAGAACCGGTGCGCCACTGAGAGGCAAAGCGATGATTGAAGTCTATTCCTGGGCCACCCCCAATGGGCACAAGGTCCACATCATGCTGGAGGAGTGCGCGCTGCCTTATCGCACGGTTGCCGTGAATATCGGCACCGGCGACCAGTTCAAGCGCGACTTCCTGGCCATCAGCCCGAACAACAAGATCCCGGCCATCGTTGACCCCAAGGGCCCCGACGGCAAACCGATATCGCTCTTCGAGTCGGGCGCGATCCTGATGTACCTGGCCTCCAAGACTGGCCGCTTCATGCCCAGCGATTTGCGCGCGCGTTGGGAGATGCTGCAGTGGCTCATGTTCCAAATGGGCGGTGTCGGCCCCATGCTCGGCCAGGCGCATCACTTTCGGCTGTATGCACCCGAGAAGGTGCCCTACGCGATCGAGCGCTACAGCAACGAAGCCAAGCGCTTGTACGGCGTCATGAACACGCATCTGGCCAAAACCAAGTACTTTGCCGGCGCCGACTACAGCATCGCCGACATGGCCATCTTCCCCTGGCTGCGCTCGTGGAAGAACCAGGGCATCGACTGGAACGACTACCCACACTTGCGCGGTTGGTTCGACGAAATCGGCGCGCGCCCGGCGGTGATGCGCGGTGTCGAGGTATTGGCCAACTTGCGCAAGCCGCTGGTCGACGACAAGGCGCGCGAGGTGCTGTTTGGCGACACGCAGTACAAGAAGCACTGACGCGAGCCGCTCCTAGAATTCGTCGTGTTTAGCTGCCCGTAGCTCAACTGGATAGAGCACCAGCCTTCTAAGCTGGCGGTCGGGGGTTCGAGTCCCTCCGGGCAGGCCAAGACCACCATGCACCACGGTGCCTCATTGCGCAGGCCATCGATACAACAGCCCGGCCGCATCGGCGACCGTACGGGGGGATACGTCTATGCACACCGACATGCGTGCACTGTTTGGCCTGTCCCGCCGCAGCCCCGACGCACCCGACACTCCCGACCGCTCGCGCGTCTTGCGCGCGCAGACCGACCTGCTCATCAAGCAGTCGCGCGTGGGTTTCATCACCGCCATCGTGGCCGGTGGGCTCATGGGCGTGCCCATGGTGCAGGGCAGCGGCGTGTTGCCCTATCTCGTATGGCTGGCCACGCTGGCTGTGGGCTACGCCTTGCGCCAACGATTGATGGAGCGCGCACAGGCCAGCGGCTCGCTCGACCAGGTGCTGCGCATCACGGTCATCGGCGCGGCCGTGTTGGGGCTGATCATCACGGCGCCGGGCCCGCTCTTCTTCCCCTACACCGACACCGCCACACGCGCCGTGTTGAGCATGTTCCACTTCGCGTGGATGACGGCGGCCGTCGCGGTGCTCGGCGTCTATCCACCGAGCTACAAGATCTACCTCACCTGCTCGATGGCCAACGTGGCTCTGGGCTGGTGGCTCGGGGCCGACACCAAAACGGCCGCTGTCATCACTGCGGCCATGCTGCCGATGTGGCTGGTGCTGACGCGCTTCTCCGACCGCGTGGGCCAGCTTATTGAAGAGTCGGTCAACATCCGACACGAACGCGAACAACTCGTGCAGCGCCTGCAAGAATCACTGGCCGAAACGGAATCTGCGCAGCGTGCGCGCTCGCGCTTCCTGGCCTCGGCCAGCCACGACCTCTTGCAGCCTGTGCACGCACTCTTGTTGTTAACGAGTTTGTCGCGCGACCTGCCCGAAGGCCCGCGCCGCGAAGACGTGCTGGGCCAGCTGCACGTCACCGCCGAATCCATCGACTCGATGTTCCGTGGCCTGCTCGACCTGGCGCGTTTTGACGCCGGCACGATGCAGCCGCAGCTAACCTCGATGCCGGTGGCGCATGTGCTGCGCTCGGTGCAGGCGGCGTACCAATCGCGCTGCGCCGAGAAGGGCGTGACGCTGACGGTGGAAACGCCCCCGGGCGTGTACGTGCATGCCGACCCGGCGATGTTCGACCGCATCGTGCGCAACCTCGTCGACAACGCCGTCAAGTTCACGCCGCGCGGCGAGATCACGGTGCGCTGCAGCGCGCACGAAGGCCAGGTGCAGATTGAGGTGCAAGACTCGGGCGTGGGCATCGCCAGCGACGATCTGGCCCATGTGCACGAGGCGTTTTACCGAGGTGCCTCGGCGCGCGAGGTCGAGGCCGACGGCGTGGGCCTGGGCCTGGCCAACAGCACGCAGATGGCCGCGCTGCTGCACGGCGAGCTCACGCTGCAATCTGAAAAAGGCCAGGGCACGACCGCGCGCTTGCGGCTGCCCATGGGGCAAGGCCCACAGGGCGAAAGCAGCGCGGCGAGCAAGCGCAAAGAGCTGCGCTACCGCTGCATCGTGCTCGTGGAAGACGACCGCAACGCGCGCCGCGCCACCGAGATGTGGCTGCAAGAGCGCGGCGCCACGGTGGTGGCCACGGCCGATGTCGACAGCGCCGTAGCCGCCTGCCTGGCGCGCGCCTTGCAGCCCGACTACCTGCTGTGCGACTACAAGCTCGGTGAACATGCCACCGGCGTGATGGCCATCGCTACCTTGCGTCAGCATTTCGGGGCGCTGCCGGCGGCCATCATCAGTGGCGAGGCGCTGAGTGCGGCCGACTTGCCCGAGGGCGTGCCGCTGCTGGTCAAACCGCTGCGGCCCGACCGCTTAGAGCAGCTGCTGGCCTGAACACGCCCACCCCACGATGAGCGTTAGCGCCACGCCACCGCAACTGTCGACGCCGTTTTGCGACTGGGTTGCACCGGCGCAGATTGACAACCTCGTCATCGGCTCGGGCTATGGCGGCGCGGTGGCGGCCTTGCGTCTGGCCGAGGCGGGGCACAGCGTGGTGGTGCTGGAGCGTGGCAGCGAGTTCCTGCCCGGCGACTTTCCGAACGACATCGGCGACTTGCCCAAGTTCCTGCGCGCACCGGCGCTGCGTGGCCCGGGCGTGCTGGGCTCGCCTTCAGGGCTCTTCGACTGGCACGTCGGCGCGGGTGTGGTCTCGCTCACGGCCAACGGTGTCGGTGGCGGCAGCCTCATCAATGCCGGCGTGACGATGGCGCCTGAGGCCGACGTGCTGCGCCAAAGCGCCTGGCCCGCGAGCTTGCGCGCCGAGCTCGATGCGCCTGCACTCTCGCTGGCGCGCGGCTTTGAGCGTGCACTGGCCACGCTGCGCAGCACGCCATGGGTCGATTCACCTGACACCCTAAGTACGCCGGCACTGGCCAAGAGCCGCGCGCTGGCACGATTGGCGCCCTTCCTGCAGGCCGGGGCCACGGCCACGCCAGTCAACCTGACCATCGACCCCTCGCGCTGCACACGCTGTGGCGACTGCACCAGCGGCTGCAACGTGCCCGGCGCCAAGCTCACGCTGCGCGACACCTACCTGGCCAGCGCCGTGCGTCACGGTGCGTTGATCGTTAGCGGCGCAAGTGCCTGGCGCGTGGCGCCAGCGGCTGGCGGCGGCTGGCTCGTCACCGTGCTGCCCACCGAATGTGGCACCCACCACGTCAGCGCAGCCGACGCCGCAGCCAGCGATGACGCGCTCATTTTGAGCGTTAGACGCTTGTTCATCGCCGCCGGCACCTTCGGCAGCACCGAGCTCTTGCAGCGCAGCCAGGCGCTGGCGGGTGAAGGCTTCAGGCTGTCACCGGCGCTGGGCAGCCGCTTCTCAGGCAACGGCGACAGCCTGAGTTTTCTGGCCGACATGCCCGAAGCCGTGCACGCTCAGGGCCATGGCGCACACACCGCGAACGGCGAGCGCGTGGCGGTCGGGCCGACCATCACGGGCGTCATCGACCTGCGCCGCGAGCCGGCTCACGCAAGCGCGAACGCTGATGGCGATGGCGCCCTGCGGCCACTGCCCATGTCGCGCAGGCTCATCGTGCAAGACGGCGCCACACCCGGCACTATGGCCACCCTGGCGCGCGAGATGCTGGCCACGGCCTACACGCTCAAACAGCTCGACGGCTTTGGCTTTCGCCTGCCGCGCGCCGCGCCTGGCCACGACGCGCTGAGCAGCGGCGCTGACAACGCCGACGGCCCTTTCGGCCGCCACACCCAGGTGCTGTTGACGATGGGCCACGACGGCTCGGCGGGCTACCTTGTGCGCCTGCCCGACCGCGACACCAGCGTGCCGGTATGGCCGGGCGACGTGGCACAGATCGACACCTACCGCGAGCAAGCACGCGTGTTTGCGCGCGCCGAAAACGCTGGCGGCGTGCATTTGCATCCGCTGAGCTGGCAGCTCGTGCCCCGCACGGCCGAGACCCTGATGACCGGCCCAAAGTCGCCGCGCGCGATGCTCACCGTGCACCCGCTGGGCGGCTGCCCGATGGCCGAGCATTTCAACGGCGGCGTGGTCGACCACCGTGGCCGCGTCTGGCGTGCGCCGGGTGAGTTTTGGGACGATCTCTTTGTGCTCGACGGCTCGATCGTGCCGACCTCGCTGGGCGTGAACCCGCTGCTGACCATCACGGCTTTGGCCGAGCGTGCGATGGTGCATCTGCTGGTGGAACTACCCGCCGCAAACCCGACGCCCAGGCCCTTGCCCGAGGGCACGCGCGGCGGCCAGGCCGGCCACGCGCCGAGCGCGCCGCGTGCGTATGTGCAGCCGGCCAACAGCAGCATCGACATCACCTTGTTCGAGCGGCAGACCAGCGGCACTCACGAGTTCGCGCTCGCCGACGGCCGCGCCATGCACGCCGAGCTCAAGTTGGAGATGGGCAGCGACGATTGGCACGCGGTGTGGGACAGTAAGCGCCACCGCGTCGAGCTGCGCGCAGGCCGCTTGCGCTTGCAGGCCACGCCGCTGGCGGCGCTCGACAGGCCCGAGACCATCGACTACCAGGTGCGCGGCGGCTGGTTTGAGCTGCTGCCCGCTGGGCGCATGCCGCTGGCCAAACCCGCCGCGCGCAGCCACACCACGCCGCCACCGGCATGGCGCCGCACATTGGCGCGGCTGATCGGTAGCGTGCAGTCGCTGCGCATCGCCATGGCTCTGGTCTTTCTGCATTTCCCACTGCTGCTGAGCTGGCTGGCGCTGCGTGGCGTGGACGACATCCGCCGTGCGCTGCGCGACGGCGCCGGCGTGGGCAGCGTGCGCGCCATCGTCAGCTACCTTTGGTCCTTAGCCAAGGGCCTGGGCCACGCGGCGGAACGCCGGCGCATGCGCTACCAGCTAACGCTTGAGCGCAGCGGGCCCGGCGACGCCCCGGCGCAGCTGCTCTTGATCGGAGCTAAGCGCATCGACTTTGGTGCCAGCGTGCCCGAGCTGTGGGCCTGGCTGCGCGAGCATGGTGCGGCGGCTTGGCGGGGTGCGGGTGTGCCGCCGCCGAGGCGCAGCTTCTGGCAGCAGATCACCGACCCCGACATCACCCTGTGGGCCGGCACGCGCCAACCCTGGTGGCGACTGTGGTTGGCCCGGTGGTGGCCCATGCAGATGGGTGCCTGGGGCCACGGGCCATTTCACATCGACGCCGCCGAGCTGCTGGCGCAAGCGCCCTTGCTGCTGCACCGTGGTGACCTCGCCAGCGGCCTGCAAGCCCAGGCCGCCTACCCCGCTCTTTTTCTGCGTTATGCGCTGAAGACGCACTTGCTGGACTTTCGCTTGCCCGACTACGCTGGCGCGCCGCCCCGCGACGCTTGCGGTGCGGGCGAGGCGATCGACATCGACGGCGTAAGCGTCGTGCCCGAGGCTTTTGATCTGCCCGTGCGCCGTGGCCGCAGCGAAGGCGAAGGCCCCGGCGGCGCCTACGCCACGCGCCTGATCCTGCGCCTGTGGCACTACAAGCGCCCAGGCGGTGGGCCGCGCATGCTGGTGCAAGACCACTGGTACGGCCACCCCGTGTGGCGCGCACGCAGCGTGCTTTTGCTGCACGCGTTTGGCCAGTCGGGCGCGATGTTCACGCTGCCCAGCGTCAGGCCCAATATGGCGCAGCAGCTTCTCGCCGATGGCTTTGATGTCTGGATTCTTGAGCACCGCATCAGCACGCGGCTGCCCTACACCGAATGGCCCAGCACCATCGACCAGATCGCGCGCTTTGACATTCCCGCGGCGGTGGACTTCATTCTCACGTCACTTCGAGCGGGTGCCACTGCGAGCCTGCCCGCCGACGCCAAATTGCAGCTCTACAGCTTTGCGCAGTGCATCGGCGGCGCGGCCCTGGCCATGTCGCTGTTGGACGGCCGCCTGAGCCACGGCCTGGCGGCCGAGAACGACAGCGGCCACCAAGGCATGCCGACCTTGATGCCCAAGCTGGCCGGCGCGGTGATCTCGCAGACCCACCCCTTCTTGGTGGGCACCGCACTCACGCGCGCCAAGACCTGGCTGCCCGCGCTCTTGCGCAACGCGCTGGGCGGCGGCGCCGTGCCGCTGGCCGTGCGCGGGCCGGTGGACAGCCTGGCTGAGGCCTGGGCCGACCGCCTCTTCGCCAGCCTGCCCGTGCCCGACGACGAGCGCTGCCCGCAAGAGCGCAACCCAGCGCACCCGCAAGACGACTGCGCCACCTGCCGGCGCATCCGTTTCATCGAAGCCCCGCTCTTCTTGCACCGCAACTTGAGTGACGCCACGCATGCCGACTTGCCACGGCTCTTTGGCGCGGCCAACCTGCACCTCTTCGCCCATGCCGCCAAGTGCGTGGAGCATGAGCGACTGGTCGACAGCGACGACCGCCCAGTCTACGTGCACGACGAGCGCATGCGCCGCCACTTCGGGCTGCCCATCGCCTTCCTGCACGGCAAGCGCAACGAGCTCTTTGACGCGTCCAGCGCGCGGCGCAGCGCCATCGAAATGCGACGCCTCTTCCCCGACATGGCCGCGCGCATCGACACCGCGCTGGCCAGCGCGTCCGAGGGTGCGGCGTGGTTGATCGACGATCACGCGCATGTCGACGTGGTGATTGGCAAGCACGCACCCGACCAGGTTTTTCGCCCGCTGGCGCAGCTCTTCGAGCAGCTGCAACGCCATGTCGACACCGGCCGCGCGCCGCGCATCGACGTGCGCGTGACGGCGCGCCCACCCCGCTCAGGCCCGTGGTTAGGGCATGTCGTGGCGCTGCCCGGCCAGCGGCTTGCCGTGCAGGTGGCCTTTCTCATCGACGACCGCTTTTCCGAAGGCAAGGCGGGCGCGGACGGCGCAGAAGGCACACGCACCTGGGCTTGGCTGCGCTGCGGGCGTGGCCAAGACTGCGTCACTTGGCCGTTAGCTATTGAAGCCTTCCAGACTACGGCTCAAGGCGCGCCGGGTTACCGCGTTGCCTTCGGCCGCATTGAGATCGCGGCGCCGCTGCATGCGGGCGAGATCGTGATGCGCGGCTTCAGCGTGCACGAAGCGCTGGCCAGCGCCGAGGTCGGCTTCGCGCCGGAGTTCACCCCCGCGCACCCGTCGCTGAGCCAGGCCGCGCCGGGCGAAGGTTTTGAAGCCTGGGTGCTGGCCTTGCTGTGCGAGCGCGCACGCGCCACGCGCCGGGCATCACGGCGGCGCGACATGCTGGCGCCGGCCTGGCGCAGTGTCTCGGCGCAGCGCCGCCAGGCACGCTACGAGCAACGCGCCGTGGCGCGGCTCAGTACCGCCATGCTCGCGGCGCTGACCCAGGGCGACAGCGCCAGCAGCATTCACTTCGCCGCTGCATGTTGTCGCTACCCCGGCATGGCCATCGACGCGCCGCGTGTCGACGAAGCCGCGCACGAACTCGTGGCCTGGTCGCGCAGCGCGGACGCTGCTGCACCACGCTTCGCCCTGCTGCTGGGCGACCAGATCTACGCCGACGCCACTGCCGGTGTGGTCGACTCGGCCAACCCGGTGGAGCGCTTCGCCATGCGCCACCTGGCCGCCAGCTCGCGTGGTGGCCGCTCGCCGATGGGTCTGGGTCAGGCCCGGCCGAGCCTGGGCGAGTTGCTGGCCGCGATGCCCGTCTACCAAACGCAAGACGACCACGAATTCCGCGACGGCTGGCCCGGCAGCGGCCCGCTCGAAAAAGGCCAGCGCCAGGGCCGTGCGCGCGAACGCCGCGTGGTGCGCATCGCCACCGCTGCGGTGCGCGCCTTTCAGCAACTGCACATGCCCGAGCGCGTGGGCGGCGGCGGCAGCTACCGCTTTCGCCAAGGCCCGGTGCGATTCTTCGTGCTCGACACACGCAGCGAGCGTGGCCATGACAACGACGGCCGGCCACAACTCATCGGCGATGACACCTGGGCCGAGCTGCGCGCCTGGTTCGCTCAAGACGAGGCGGCGGGCTGCCTGAACTGCGTCGTCAGCGGCAGCGTGCTGCTGCCCCGCTTGGCCAGCGGCAGCAACCCCGCCAACCCCGGCGAAGACGGCAGCGCCTGGTCGCCACGCGACCGCGCCTGCCTGCTGTCGCTGTTGGCCCAAGCCAGCGCAGGTGCTGCGCCACGGCGCTTCTTGCTGCTCTCCGGCGACTACCACCTCAGCGCAGCGCTAACACTCAGCGTGGGTGGGCGCATGCTCGGTGCGGCCATCGTGGCACCACCGCTCTACGCACCCTGGCGCTACACCAATGCCACGCGTGAAGCGCTGTGGACGCAAGAAGACCTGTCGCCCTGGGACATGACCATGCAGGACGTGGCGCGCTGGGACGGCAGCGGTTTCGCCGCCTTGCAGGTGACGCGCGAAGGCGCAGGCGGCTACCGCATCAGCATGCGCAACTGGCTGCGCGACCACGCACGCGGCGCCGCTCAGGGCAGCGTGCTCGGGCCGGTGTCGATGCTGCTGGCTTGAGAGCGTTGCAGGCCCCTGTCGGCACCCGGCGTTCGCGGAGGAACGTGGCGCTGGTATGGCTCCCTCCCCCTGCACGGGGAAGGGTTGGGGAGGGGGTCGAGTGCAGGCCCGACGCCAACATCGAACCCCCATCCCAACCTTCCC
>JANOJR010000383.1:0-6994 GCA_031418855.1 Rubrivivax sp. | reverse complement strand
ACGCGCTGGCGGCGCTCTTGCAGCAGCGTGGGCGCATGCACGAGCAGCGCACTCGCGCGCCCATCGCTTGCCGCCTTGAAGGCCGCGTCGATCTCGCCGGCATCGCGAATCTCGATCGACAGCAGCTTCCAGCCCCGCGTGCGGGCTGCGGCCTGCGCCCCCTGCCAATGCACGATGTGGTCGCCGTGCCAGAGCACGCCCACCGGCGCCGCACCCGGCACCAGTGCCTTGAGCAGCTCGAGCCGCTTGGGTGTCGTCTCGCTTCCCTGCGAACTCATGCCGGTGAAGTTGCCACCCGGGCGGGCCAGGCTTTGTACCAGCCCCGCGCTCACCGGGTCGTCGCTTGATGCCATGACCACCGGAATGCTCGACGTGGCCTGCTTGAGTGCATGCAGCGACGGACCGGCACCAACGATCACGTCGAGGTCGAGGCGGGCCAGTTCTGCCGCCACGACGGGAAAGCGCCCGGGCTGGTCGTCGGCCCCGCGCGCCTCGGTCACGAAGTGTTTGCCGTAGACATAGCCCAGCTCGCGCAGGCCGCGCAGCAGCGCGGCGACGGACCGCGACAGGGGCTCGGCCCCGGCCGCGTTGGCGGTGGGGCCAATGGTGACGACGCCGATGCGGTAGACCTTGCGCGCCGGCTGCGCCCGGCTCGGCAAAGGCGCGACCCACAGCCCGCCAGCGCCGATCAAGGTGCGTCGCTGCATCATGGCGTCAGCCTCTGTATATGGTTGTAATATACGGCGATGATCGATTTCACCCGCATCGTCGGCTTCGACTGGGACCGTGGCAATGCGCTCAAGAACGACAAACACGGTGTCACCATGCCCGAGGCGGAACAGGTGTTTTTCGTCGCGCCCTTGCTCGTGACACCCGACGAAGCACACTCAAGGGCCGAGCCGCGTTTTCGCGCGCTGGGGCACACACTGTTAGGCCGGCGCGTGACGATCATTTTTACCGTGCGTGGCGAAGGCACCCTGCTGCGAGTGATCTCCGCGCGCGACATGCACCGCAAGGAAAGGACACTCTATGAGCAGCAAGCTTAAGCCCGTCCCGGCGTTCAGAACAGAGGCGGCCGAGCGCAAGTTCTGGCTGACGCACGACACCACCGACTACTTCGACAAGAGCAAGTCCCTGCGTGTCGTGATGCCCAACCTGAAACCGTCGACGCGGGCCATTTCCCTGCGGCTGCCGGTGCACCTGCTGGACGGCATCAAGGCGGCGGCGAACTCCCGCGACGTGCCCTACCAATCGCTGATCAAGGTCTGGTTGCAGGAGATGCTGCAACAGCGCGGCGGCCAGTAGCCGTGGCGCGGCCGCCGAACCGGTGCATCGGCGGCGAGCGCTGCCGTTCACTGAATCACTTCATCCGCCCGCAACAGCAACGCTTGCGGGATCGTGATGCCCAGCGCCGCTGCCGTCTTGCGATTCAGCGACAGCTTGAAGACCGTCGGCCGCTCGACGGGTAGATCGCCCGGCTTGGCACCGCCCAGGATGCGGTGCACGTAGAACGCGGTGCGCCGGGCAACGGCGGGAACGTCGGTGCCCAGGGAGAGCAGGGCACCGTCGGCGGCAAAGCCGGCGGATGACGTGACCAATGGCAAGCGCCGAGCTAGGGCCCATTCGCTGACTTGCCTGCGCCCCTCGCCCGAGCCCGCCAGCGCGGCTTCGTTGTCCATGAAAACGGCGTCGATACGGCCGGCCGTGATCGCCGCGAAGGCCTGCGGCAGTTCGGCAGCGCCGTGTGCCTCGATGTGCACCAGCTTCAGGCCGAGCTGGGCGGCTGCGGCGTCCAGCGACGCCCGGCCGCGAATGAAGCCGGGGTTGTCGGGATGGGCGAGCCAGGCCACGCGCGACGTTCGTGGCGCAAGCTCCTTCAGCATTTGCAGGCATTTCTCAGACTGCTCGTTCGTGCCGACGTCGAGCGTCTGGCCGGTGACGTTGCCAACTGGCCGTGCAAGATTGCCGGCGAGCCGGATCATGGTGGCCTCAGCGACCGGGCCGACGACGATCGGGATCGTGGTGGTGGCCTTTGCGGCAGCTTCGGCGCCGGCGTTGGTGAACGTAAAAAGCACGTCCGGGCGCAGCGCGACGAGTTCAGCAGCCAGCGCGGGCAGTTGGCTGATGTCGCCGTGGGCATACCGGGTTTCGACCGCGACTTTGCGGCCCGCGACATCGCCCAGCGCACGCAAGGCGTCGAGCATGCAGGCCGCCACGGAGCCTGGCACGCCGGACGTGCAGGCCGTAGGCGCGCCCGGCGACAGGATGCCCACCGTCGGCAACCGCGCCGGCTGTTGCGGCCACGCGCTGGCTGGCAGCAGCAAGGCGATGGCCGCCAGCACGAGGGCGAAGCGGTGCGTGCTCATTGGATCACCCTGTCCGCGCGCAGCAGCACGGAACGCGGCACGGTGATGCCAAGTGCCTTGGCGGTCTTCAGGTTGATGACCAGCTCGAACAAGGTCGGCTGCTCGACGGGGATGTCGGCCGGCTTGGCACCCTTGAGAATCTTGTCCACCAGAAACGCAGAGCGCCGCAGTTGATCGGCCAGCGACGCACCGTAGGCGAACAGTGCGCCGGCGTCGGCAAACTGCGCGCGATGCCCGACCACCGGCATGCGATGTGCGCTCGCAAGTGCGATCAGGCTCTCACGCATATTGAAGGCGATGGCAGTGCCGGTGACGATCGCGTCGACGCGCTGCGCGATCAAGCCGTTGACGGCGGCCTCCAATTGCATCGGCTGCGATGCTTCGCCCGCGATGATCGTCAAGCCTCGCGCAGCAGCTACCGACGCCAAAGCGGCTCGGTCGATCTTGGATCGCGGATCGTTCGGGTCACCGAAATAGCCGATGCGTTTGGCGCGCGGCAGCATTTCACTTAGCAGTTCGATCAGCTTGGGGGCGAGCGAATCGATGACGCTGATGACGCCGGTCACATTGCCACCCGGCCGCGCTAGGCTCGACACCAGCCCGCTGCCCACTGGATCGGTCCCGGTGCCGAAAACGATGGGGATCGTCTGTGTGGCTTGCTTGGCGGCCACGGCCGACGGCGCGGGCGGCGCGTAAATCAGCTCGGGCTTGCGCGCCACCAACTCGGCCGCCCGCCTGGGCAGCCTATCCGTCTGATCGTCGGCATAGGCCCGGTCGTACGCAATGGTCTGCCCTTCGATCCAGCCGAGTTCGCGCATCTGGTCGAAGAAGGGCTTGAGTGTGACGGCCTCCTTCGCGCGCGTGCTCGGCGCCAGCACGCCGACGCGGCGCAGGCCGGCGGCAGGTGATTGCGCCCGCAGCAGCGCCGAGTGGCCAGACAGGCTGGCACCCAGCGCAAGAACGACAAGTCGGCGTGGGTTCATGGGATCACTTTCCTTTGGCGCAGTGACTGCTGCTGTGGCGAAGCCAGGGCCGAGCGCATGGGCGCATTCGGACGGTCTAAACTAGTCATCTAGCTAGTTAGAGGATGGCACATGAACATCAAAGAGGTTGGGACATTCGAGGCCAAGACACACCTCAGCGCGCTGCTCGACGAGGTCGCCGGCGGCATGGAGGTGGTGATCACGCGGCGTGGCATCGCCATCGCGCGGCTGGTGCCTGCCCATGCGCCGCGCAGTAGCGCGGTCGGCGACCCGATCACGCGGGCCAAGGCGTTCGCCAAGTCCCAGACGCTCGGGCGCCTGTCATGGAAGAAGCTTCGCGACGAGGGCCGGCGGTGACCGGCTTCGTCCTCGACGCTTCGGTCGCGCTCGCCTGGTGCTTCGACGACGAAAGCACGCCGGCCGCCTGGGCGCTGCTCGACCGCTTGCAGCACGCGCCCGCGTTTGTGCCGGCCCTGTGGGCACTGGAGATCGGGAACATCCTGCTGGGTGCTGAGCGCCGCCGGCGCATCACCCACGCACGCAGCGTCGAATTCCTGGGGATACTGGCTGAACTCGACATTCGCGTCGATCCAGACCGGCCGGGGCGCGTGTTCCGGGACGTCCTGCCGCTCGCCCGCGCGCAACAGCTCACGACGTACGACGCGAGCTACCTCGAACTGGCCATGCGCCTGGGGCTGCCGCTGGCGACCAAGGACACGGCGCTGCTGCGTGCGGCGGCGACGCTGCGCGTCGCCACACTCGGCGCTTGAGCACTGGTCTGCGGCGATGGGCGAATCAGCCGGTTTCACTGAATCACCTCATCCGCGCGCAGCAGCAGCGACTGCGGGATCGTCAGGCCCAGCGCCTTGGCGGTCTTCAGGTTGATGACCAGCTCGATCTTCGTCGGCTGCTCGACAGGCAGGTCGGCCGGCCTGGCGCCTTTGAGGATCTTGTCGACGTAGCCCGCCGCGCGGCGAAAGACGTCGAAGATGTCCGGGCCATAGGACAACAAACCGCCGGCCTCGGTAAAGTCGCGGTGTTCATACATCGCAGGCAGCCGGTGCTTGGTCGCCAGGTTGACGATGCGCTGCTTCTCGGCGGCGAAGAGCGGCGACGACAAAGGCAAGATCGCACCGACACGATCTTTGGCCGCGGCGGCCAGCGCCGGCTCGAGGTCATCGGGCACGCGTACCTCCAGGCGCGTCATCTCCAGGCCCAGCGAATGGGCTGCCGCCTCGAGCTCCATCATCAGCGACTGTTGGGTCGTCGAAGTCGTGAGGACGCCCACGCGGGACAGCTTTGGGAAAGCTTCCTTGAGGAACTGCAGGCGTTTCGCCTCGAGACCGCCCATCACGCTCAGACCCGTCAGACTTCCGCCCGGGCGGGCCAGGCTGACCACGAGCCCCGTCTCCACGGGATTCCCGGTCACGAACACCACCAGGGTTGCGCCC
Source organism: Rubrivivax sp. (assembly GCA_031418855.1). Taxonomy (GTDB): domain Bacteria; phylum Pseudomonadota; class Gammaproteobacteria; order Burkholderiales; family Burkholderiaceae_C; genus Rubrivivax. The sequence goes on along the minus strand of JANOJR010000383.1, from coordinate 2,194 downwards.
GCCGTGTTCTTTGCAGCGCGGGCTGCTGCGCCGCTCGTCATGAGCACGTCGACCCTGGCCGCCACCAGCTCAGCGGCGAGGCCTGCAAGTGGTTCGGGCCCAATCGCATAGCGTTCCACGATCACGAGGTTGCTGCCTTCGACATAACCCAGCGCGCGCAGTCCGGCCCGAAACCCCTGCAAAGTCGATGGCACCGGCGCAGGCGCGAGCCAGCCAATGCGATAGACCTTGGCCGCTGGCTGCACCTGCGCCGCCAACGGCAGGGCACTGGCACCCAGGGCTGCAAAGCCGAACCCGCGACGCGAGATCATTCGATCACCTCGTCGGCCCGCAGCAGCAAGGCGCGTGGGATGCTGATGCCGAGTGCCTTGGCGGCTTTGAGGTTGATGGCCAGCGCGAACTTGGTGGGCTGCTCCACCGGGATGTCGGCGGCATTGGCGCCTTTGAGGATCTTGTCGACCATCTGGGCCGAACGGCGTAGCTGATCGGCTCGCGACGAGGCGTAGGAGAACAAGGCGCCAGCGCCGAGCATGGACGCCCGATTCACGACCACCGGCACGTGCTTTCGATTGGCCAGCTCGACAATCTGTGCGCGCAGATTGCTGGCGATCGTCGAGGGGGCAAAGATCACCTCGACACCCTGGCCGGTCAGCTTGGCCATGGCGCCATCCAACTCGCTTGCATTCAACATGTCGGCCCAGACGATCGTCAAGCCGAGCGCTGTGGCCGCCGCGCTGGTGCCGTCAAGGCCGGCCTTCGAAAGCGGCTCAATCGGGTCGCGCAGGATCCCGACGCGCCTGGCACTGGGCAGGATTTCGCGCAGAAGCTCAAGCCGCTTGGGTATGAGCGAGTCGAACACGTTGACGACACCGGTCACGTTGCCGCCCGGATGAGCCAGGCTGGCCACCAGGCCGGTGCCCACCGGGTCAAAACCGGTGCCGAACACGATCGGTATCGTGCCCGTGGCCTGCTTCGCGGCCGAGGCCCCCACCATTGCCGGTGCATAGATCAACTCCGGCTTGCGCGCCACCAGTTCGGCCGCAAGGCGGGGCAGGTCGCGCTGCTGGTCGTCGGCATAGACGCGGTCATACACAACGGTCTGCCCCTCGATCCAGCCCAGCTCGCGCATCTGGTCGAAGAACGGTTTGAGGATGACCTGCTCCTTCGCGTGCGTGCTCGGCGCCAGCACGCCCACGCGGCGCAGCCCGGCCGACGCGCCCTGTGCCCACAGCGGCGGCGCGCGAGCGGCCAAGGCAGCGCTGATCCCGAATTGCAATGTTCGGCGTCGGTTCATTGAATCACCTCGTCGGCGCGCAGTAGAAGCGCTTTCGGGATCGTGAGACCGAGCGCCCTGGCGGTACCCAGGTTGATGGTCAGCTCGAACGTCGTCGGCTGTTCGACCGGAAGGTCACCGGGCTTGGCGCCCTCGAGAACAATCTTCCTCACATAGATGGCAGCGCGCCGGTACGCTGCAACGCGGGACGAGGCGTAGGCGATCAGGCTGCCCGACGCGACGAACTCCGCAGTGGGGGCGAATGACGGTATGCGTTGCATCAGCGCGAACGCCGAGATGCGCGCATGTTGATCGATCAACATCGCGTCGCTGATCACGAGCAGCGCGTCGGGCCGGTGTTGCGTGATCGCATGGAACGCAGCGTCCAAGCCCGCAGGCGAGGCCGCTTCGACGACGCGCACGGCGATTCCGAAACGCTCTGCGGCGGCGCGCACCGGGTCGTACAGCCTCGAGGTCGACGCGTTCCCCGGGTTGCTGAGGACGGCTATGCGCGCCGCCCGTGGCAGCACTTCGCGCAGCAGCTCCACGTACTTGGCCATCGTGTCCTCGGCCTGGTTGGTCAGCCCGGTGGTATTGCCGCCGGGCCTGGCGAAGCTGGTGATCAGGCCGTTGCCCACCGGGTCGTTGGTGTTCACGAATACGATCGCGACCGTCTTGGTGGCCTGCTGCGCTGCGCGCACTGATGCCAGCGTCGTGACCATGATGACTGTGGGCTTGCGCGCGAGCAACTCGGCCGTTAGCGCGGGCAGCCGCTCGTAGTTTCCCTCGGCGTAGCGTTCGTCAATGACGTAGTGGCGACCGTCGAGCATGCCTTGGTCGCGCAGGCCGTCCCTGAACGCGGCCAGCCGGCTCGCGTTTCCGCTGGCGCTGCCCGGCCCGATCCAGGCGATTCGCGCAGGA
>JANOJR010000382.1:0-5922 GCA_031418855.1 Rubrivivax sp. | reverse complement strand
GGCGGTGGCGGCGGCGCATTGCCTGAGACCCACGCCGCATTGCGCACCGACATCAAGCTGCCACGCAGCGCCGGTGGTAGCTCGGCATAACGCCCCGGGGCCACGGTGATGCAAGCGCCGCGAAACTGCGCCTGCGTGCAGAACTCCCAGGAGCCGTTGCGCACCACCACCGAGCTGATGCGGCCACCAAAGCTGTAGGCCGCGAGGTCGGCGGCGTCCATCGACAGCGTGAGGCGCATGCCGCCAAAACGTGGCTGGTCATAAAGCTCGATGTCCTGCGCCAGCGCAGCGGGGGCAAAGGCCGCTGCAGCGCAGCTAAGCAGCAAGGCACTCACGGCGTGCCCAGGGCGTGATCGGGTGGGATGCTTCATGGTGATTCCTTGGTTGCCGAGTGAGTAGCGAGTGACCAATGCAGAGTGCCCCCAACGCGCGGCCGCATCGTGTCGTGCACCCGAGCTTGTTGCAAACTGCGCCGCGTCTTTTGCCGAATGCGTTGCCGAAGACGTGGCCGAGTGTGCCACCGGCTGCCGGCTCACAGCCCGAGCTTGCGCGCATCCAGCACGCCCAGCGTCGTGGCGTTCAGGCTCTGGATATAGAGCTTGCCGCCGTGTTCGGTGACGGCGGTGGTTTCGGGGTAGCTGCCGCTGGGGTCTTGCAAATCGGCCAGCACCTTGCCGTTTTCATCGAACGCGAAGACATGGCCGTAGGCGGGCGGCACCGGCCACAGCGCCTTGGGCAGACGCAGCGCCAGCGCGCGCAGCCAGGGCCGGCCGGCGTGGTCGTCCACGAACGCGCCGCGCGGTTTGGTCAGTCCCGTCCAGATGCGGCCCTGCTCGCCACGCATCAGGTTGTCGGGGTAGCCGGGCAGGTTGTCCAGCAACACGCGCGCGCTCTCGCTGGGCTGCACAAGCGCCTTGCGCGCGTCAACGCCGTGGGATTCGATGCTGATCTTCCAGATGCGGTACTCGCCGGTTTCGGCCACGAAGAGATGGCGCTCGTCGGCCGAGAGCGCCACGCCGTTGGCGAAACACAGGCCTATGAACATCACGCGTGTGCGCTTGGAGACTGGGTCAAATTCGAGGATGCGGCCGCTGCATTGGTGCTCCAGGATGTCCAGCACGCTGGCGTTGAAGGTACCGCCGAACGCTTTGGCGCCGAAGCGCTGCGAGGCGTCGCTGAAGTAGATGCGCCCGCTCTTGGCCACGACCACGGCGTCGACGTAGCGCAGTGCGTCACCGCCCACGTTGTCTGTTAGCACGCTGACCTGCGCGCCCGCGCCACGGCCTTTGACGCGCAGCAGCGCGCCGTGGTCACCGGCCATGGGGTCGGCCACGATCAAGCTGCCCTCGGCGTCGAAGTCGAACCCCAGCGGGCGCCCACCCGTTTCGACCACCACCTCGCGCGCGCTGCCGTCGAGCTTCATGCGCACGATGTGGCCACGCTGGTGGTCGGCACGGCCCACGGCCATCCAGACCCAGGCCTCGCCCTGGTCTTCGCGCACCACCACATGCTCGGGCCCGATGTCGCCGGCCAGTGGCAGGTGCTGCATCCACGCGAGCTTTTGGTTGACGGCGTGCGGCCCCACGTAGCCCGGCGCCTTGGGCGCTTGCCAGACTGCGGGTTGCACCGGCACGGGCCAGAGGAACAGGTAGGCCGCGAGCAGCGCCAGGCTGCCGGTTAGCCAGAGGGCGAAGGTTTTCATGCGCGCATCGTCGGTGCACCGAAGCCGTCTGTACAGAGGGCTTAGCCGGTGTCGGCGAAATTGGCAGCGCGGCTATCTTTGCGGCGGCGGTAGCGCAAACCGCGCGCGCTGCTCGGCGCCAGCGATGGCCGCCGAAAGCTCGGCGTGGCGCACATCCACCAGCGTGATCTGCGCCAGCAGCACGCGCCAATGCGTGGCCGCGCCGGCGTAGTCGCGCCGCTCCCAGGCCGCGCTGCCGGCGAGGTCCAGCGCGCGCGGCTGCGCGCGGTCCAGTGCCAGCGCCTTGTCGATCAGCTCACTGGGCAAGCCCGCCAGCGTGCGGCCTTGCGCCAGGCCTTGCGCTTCGGCATATTCGGCCCACACACCGGCGTCGCGCGCGACTTTGGTCGACGCGGCAAGGGCTAGCCGAAAGCCCTCTGCGGCCTGCGCATAACGCTCAACTTGCACGTGCTGGCGCGCCTGCAAAACCAGCGCACGTGCATCCTTGGGGTGGCGCTGCAGGTGCCGCTCCAAGACTTCGGCAGCGCTGGGTTGCGCGGGTGGCTCGCCAGATTCCCGCAGCAGCGCCGCGCTGGCGGCCAGTAGCGCGACCGCGACCGCGCCCAGCCAAACCTTCTTCACTTCGTGCCCGGTGCCGTGCTGGCTGCAACTGGCGCGAGTCGCCGTTTGCTCATCGCTTCGTCGAGCAGCTTGATGCCGGCCTGCGAGATCGTCATGCCCTTGTTGATCGAGTCTTGCGCCTGATCGGGGTTGTGGAAGTGGCTGCCATTGGAAGCCGTCCACCATTCCCAGTGCACATGGGCTTCGTAGTGCTTGCCGCGCGCGTCGTCGAGCACACCGGGCTCCACGCCCAGGTTCTGCGCCTCTTCGAATTTGTCGACGAAGCGCGTCAGCCAATACTCGGCCTTGCGCAGCTTGCCCTGGAACTTGTTCTTCATCGAGTCGATGACGTACACCGCCTGCTTCTCGTTCCAGCTCTTGTGGCAGGTAAGACAGGTTTCCTTGATGTAGTGCCGGGGCGAGGTTTGCCAGTGCGAGGTGAAGGTCTTGCCTGTCTTGGCGTCTTTCATCTTGGGCATGTGGCAGCCGCTGCATTCGACACCTTGTTTCTGGTGTTTGCTGCCGTAGTAGGTCTCGGCGTCGGGGTGCTGCGCCTTCCACAACAGCGCGCCGGTGATGCCGTGTTTGAAGTCGCGGAACTTCAGGTCGGTGTAGTGCTGCGCGATGCCGTTGACGTCCTTGAAGGGGAAGTGGTTGGTGCGTGCATCGTCCATGCCGATGGGCTTGCCGGTCGTGGGGTCGGTGCCGGGGTTGCAGTTGTATTCGACATGGCACTGCGCGCATTGCAGCTTCACGTCGTAGCGGCTCAAGATCGCGATCTTTCGTGTGAAGCCGCGCTCGCCCAGCTCCTTAACGTCGATCTTGGCGCCCTGGGGGTCCTTGTGCCACAGCGTGTCTTTCTCGGGCCGCGTCAGCGCCTGGATCAGGCCGTCGCGGATGATGCGCGGCTTGGCCGCGTGCGGGTCGTGGCAGAAGATGCAGTTCAGCGAGTGGTTGACGTCCTTGACGAAGTCGGTGACCTTGGAAAGCCGGCTCCATTTGGCCGCCGGCGCCGGGTCACCAAGATAGGCCCAGTCGAGGATGTGGTCGGCCGACTTGCACGACATGCACACCGGGTTGGCCGCAGCCGCCGTGCCGGGCTTGAAAGCCTTGTGCGGCTCGCCCGGGTAGAGGTCGCTCAGCGTGTCCCAGATCTTGAAGTCACCACCCGCGCGTGCCAAGCCGATCTTGCCGTCCTTGTTGACGTAGCGGCCACCGAATGCGCGGTCGACCACCACCTGGTCATACAGTGCAAATGCGTGTGATCGCGGCTCGTTGTGCTCACGCGTGAAGCCATGCGGCGCCATCAATTTGTCGAACGCCGGGTTCGGCGATGGGCCGGTGGCAAGGCTCTTTTCTTTGTGCGCCGACTTCTCCCAGTTCATGTTGTAGAGCGTGCGGTATTGGTTGCTGTGGCAGCTCCCGCAGGTGCCTGAATCGACCTTGGTCGTCGGCCGGCCGCGGCCCTTAGGGCTGTGCTGCGCCAGCCCATCGTGGCACGCGTCACAAGCCACTGTCTTGTGCTGGCCGCCAACATGGAAGGTCTTGATGGCTTCGTGGCAGTCGTAGCAATCCGCGACCTGGTAGCCCACGGTCTTGAGCTTGCCCTGGGCCTGCACCGGCGCAGCGCCTAGCCACAGCAAGGCCAGCAGAGCGCCTGCCCAGGTGGCAGCACGTGAATGTCGACGTTGCATGGCTTTCCCCCCGCACCTGCACAGGCGCCAGAGAAAAATGCTCGCACGCCGCCCACCTCACAACAAGCTCCAATGGAGCGCTTGCGGGGGCAACGCTTGCGGCAGATCAAGCTGCGGCGTTACATGCTGCGCCGGTACTGCCCACCCACTTCAAACAGCGCATGCGTGATCTGCCCCAGCGAGCAACAGCGCACGGCGTCCATCAGCACTTCGAAGACATTGGCGTTGGCCATGACCGCCTGCTGCAAGCGCACCAGCATGGCCGGCGCTTGCGCCGCGTGGCGCTGCTGAAAGTCGGCCAGTCGCGCCAGCTGCGACTGCTTTTCTTCGTCGGTCGAACGCGCGAGTTCGATGTGCTCGGGCGCCGCATCACCATGCGGGTTGCGAAAGGTGTTGACGCCGATGATGGGGTAGGCGCCGCTGTGCTTTTGCATCTCGTAATGCATCGACTCTTCCTGGATTTTGCCGCGCTGGTAGCCCGTCTCCATCGCACCCAGCACACCGCCGCGCTCGGCGATCTTTTCGAACTCTTGCAGCACCGCTTCTTCCACCAGCTCGGTCAGCTCGTCGATGATGAAGCTGCCTTGGCTGGGGTTCTCGTTTTTGGCCAGACCCTCACCCATTTCGGCGGTTGATGATCATCTGGATGGCGATGGCGCATGCCAGTCGCTGGCGGCTGCGGCACGGCCTCAAGCCGAGGTGAGTTCGCGCAAGCGGGCCAAGGCGGCGTCAACTTCACGCCCTTTGGTCTCAATCGCTTCGAGCAACTCCATCGGCGTACGGACATCGCCCGTCTTGCGCTCCCTGGGGTTGACCGCCTTCAGGTCGTAGATCGCATCTTCAATGGCCTGCGCCTTCGCGCTGGCGTCGCGGGCATCGCGATCGGCGGCGAGGGACGCGGCCAGCAGTGCGTCGGCCTCGACCTCACGTGCGGCCTTGCGCTCGATCTTGGCCTGTTCGCGGCAGTTCAGCGCGCGCTCGCGCTGCGCCTCGGCCTCGCGCCGAAAGGGTGCCACTTCGCTTTGCGCCTGCGCCCGTCGGGCTGCAAAGTCGATCGTCCAACTGTGGTCGGTCTCGGACGCGGCCGTGCCACGTTGCGACAGCAGCTCAAAGAAGCCGGCAAAGTGCTTCAAGGTCAGCGGCGTCTTCTTGCCCACCTTCATCTGCGACAGGTCGTAGTACCAGATGCGTTCGGTCTTGCGGCCACGGTTGAAGAACACGAGATTGGTCTTCACACCGGCGCCGGCGCCGGTGAAGGCGCCGCCCGGCAGGCTGACGATGCACCAGACATCGTTCTCATCCATCAGCTTGCGCTTGGTGCGCACAAAGGCGTCTTCGTTGGTGCGGTAGAGGAAGCCCTCGTCCAGCACCACCCCGCAGCGCCCGCCTGGCAACAACGATTGCTGTAGCGCCTGCACAAAGAGCACCTGAGTCGAACGCGTCTTGAACGGAAAACGGGCCTGCGCCTCCACGCCTTCTTTGCCTCCAAACGGCGGGTTGGTCAGCAGCACGTGGAAGCGCTCCGGCGCGCCCTCATACAGCCCGTCGTAGGTGGCTTGGTTGGACAAGGTATTGCCGTGCCACAGATGCGGCTGGTTGATGCCGTGCAGCACCAGGTTGGCCAGCGCGATGGGGTAGGCCAGGTCGTCCTTCTCGCGGCCATAAAAGCTTTGGTGCTTGAGCTGGTCCAGTTGCTCGGTCGAGACTTCGCCGCCAAGGCGGCGCATGTGCTCGGCCGCCTCGGCCAGAAAGCCCCCCGTGCCGCAACAAGGGTCGCATACCGTCTCGCCGATGCGCGGGTCCACCACGCGCACCATGGCCCGGATCAGCTCGCGCGGCGTGTAGAACTGGCCGCCGTCGGAGTTCTTTTCGCCCATCTTGAGCAACAGGCCTTCATACACCTGCGACAGCATGAATTGGTGCTGC
>JANOJR010000381.1:0-2741 GCA_031418855.1 Rubrivivax sp. | reverse complement strand
GTATGGGGTGTAGCGAAGTAAAGGAGGAGAAAGCGGCCGTTCAGGCCGGCTTCGGGGGACATGAGCGCAACCCCATACCCAGCGCCCTCGCCAGCCCGCACGGTACGAGCCCAAGGTCTTCGATCGACCGCGCGTCTCGGTCGTTTCTCCGCGAACGCCGGGCGCCGACAGGGACCTGGGATGCTCTCAAGCCGTGGCGCTTAGCGTCCTGCCGTAAAGCCGGCACAGCTCGGCCAGTCGGTGCGCGTGCCAGGGCTGCAGCTGCGTCCACTCAAAGCGCCAGCGCCACCAGCCGGATGCCTGCCCGGGGAAGTTCATGCGTTGCTCGGCGGGCAGCGCCAGCACGTCCTGCATGGGGTGCACGGCCGTGTCGGCCACGCTGGCGCAAGCGGCGCGGATCATGGTCCAGGCGATGTCGTGGCCGTCGGTGGCGAGGTAGCCGCGCGCGTAGTGGCGCTCTTTCTCGGTGGCCTCGGCCCACCAGCCCACGGACGTGTTGTTGTCGTGCGTGCCGGTGTAGACGACGGTGTCGGGCTCGAAGTTGTGCGGCAGGAAGCGGTCGCTGGCGTCGCCTGCAAACGCGAACTGCAAGATGCGCATGCCGGGGAAGCCGAACTTCTTGCGCAGCGCGTCCACATCCGGCGTGATGACGCCCAGGTCCTCGGCAATGATGGGCATGGGCCCGAGCGCGCGTGTGATGGCCTTGAAGAGCGCTTCACCCGGCGCCTTGATCCACGTGCCCTTGATGGCGGTGGGCTCGCCGGCCGGAATCTCCCAGTACGCCGCGAAGCCGCGGAAATGGTCGATGCGCACGATGTCCACCAGCTCGAAGGTGCGCCGTACACGTTCGACCCACCAGGCGAAGCCGTCCTTGGCGTGCTCGCTCCAGCGGTACAGCGGGTTGCCCCAGCGCTGGCCGGTCGCGCTGAAGAAATCGGGCGGCACACCTGCGACCACGGTGGGCCGGCCAGCTTCGTCGAGCTCGAAGAGATGCTGCTGCGCCCAGACCTCGGCGCTTTGGTGCGCGATGAAGATCGGCGTGTCGCCCACGATCTGCACGCCGTGGCCGTTGGCGTAAGCCTTGAGTGCCGCCCATTGGCGATAAAACGACCACTGGCAAAAGCGCCAGAATTGCGCGCGGGCTGCATGCGCTTGATGGGCGTTAGCAAGTGCCGCCGGTTCGCGCTTGGCCAGGCCCGCATCCCAGTCACACCAGTCACGCCAATCGTTGGCTTCGGCCAGCGCCATGAAGAGCGCGTAGTCCGGGAGCCAGCTGGTCTGCGCAGCGCAGAAGGCGGCGAATTCCGTGCGCTGGGCACTGGTGGCGCTGGCCTCGAAGCGCGCGGCGGCAATAGCCAGCCGCGCCATGCGGTAGGGCAGCACAGCGGCGAAGTTGAGCGTGGTGGCTTGCAAGCCTTCATCCGGCACCAGGTCGGCTGCGGCTAACCAACCTTGCTTTTGCAATTCGACCAGGTCGATGAGCAAGACGTTGCCGGCAAAGGCCGAGCTGCTCATGTAGGGCGAATCGCCGGGGCCAATGCCGCCCAGCGGCAAGATCTGCCACAGCGTCTGCCCGGCACTAACCAGCCAGTCGACGAAGTGGTAGGCGGCCTGGCCGAAGTCGCCCGAGCCATGCGGGCCGGGCAGCGAGGTGGGGTGCAGCAGCACGCCGCTGGCGCGTGGAAATCTCATGACGGTTCACCCTGGTCGGATAACAAGATAAGGGAGCGTGCCCGCACGCGTAGCGGGCTGCCTGCATGCAGGGCCGTGCGCCAGCGGCCGTCGCTCTCGGCGCTGTCGAGTTCACCCTGCCAATGCCCCGGCGGCGGCACAAAGTCGGCGTCGAAGTCACGCGCGTTGACGATCAACAAAAGTGGGGCGCCCCCGCCGCCGGGCGCCCCGATCCACGCGCCAAGAATGCGCGACATGCGGTTGCCCCAGTCGGCGCTCGACAGCGGCGCGCCGGTGCGCAGCTGCCACGACAGATCGTGCGTGCCGCGCGCGTCGGGCAGCCCCGTGAACCAGCGCTGGCCCATGGGCATGAGGCGCCGGCGCAGGGCCAGCACATGGGCGGTGAAGTCGATCAAGGCTTCGTCGGCCTTGCGCCAATCAATCCAGGTGATGGCGTTGTCTTGGCAATACGGGTTGTTGTTGCCGCCGTGGCCGTGGCCGAGCTCGTCGCCCGCCGCCAGCATGGGCGTGCCCTGTGCCAGTAGCATGGACGCTAGCAATGCGCGCTTCAAGCGGCCGCGCAAGGAGAGCACGGCGGGGTCACCCGTGGCACCTTCCCAGCCGCAGTTCCAGCTCAGGTTGTGGCTGCTGCCGTCGCGGTTGTTCTCACCGTTGGCCTCGTTGTGCTTCATGTCGAAGCTGACGAGATCGTCAAGTGTGAAGCCGTCGTGCGCGACGATGAAGTTCACCGACTCGGCCGGCGCGCGTGCGCGGCCCTGGAAGAGATCACTCGATGCCGCCAGGCGCTGGGCAAATTCACCACGCGTGACGTCGCCACCGAGCCAGAAGGCGCGCGCCGTGTCGCGGAATTTGTCGTTCCACTCCAACCAGCCGCGTGGGAACTGGCCGAGCTGGTAGCCACGCGGGCCGATGTCCCAGGGCTCGGCAATCAGCTTCACGCCGGCCAGCGCCGGGTCTTGCCCCAACGCCTTGAAGAAGGCGTGGTTGCGGTCGAAGTTTTCGTCGCCACGGCCCAGCGTGGGCGCGAGGTCGAAGCGAAAGCCGTCGAC
>JANOJR010000380.1:0-4980 GCA_031418855.1 Rubrivivax sp. | reverse complement strand
CGCTGGGCCAGAGCGCGACCACACTTTCGGGCGGCGAGGCACAGCGCGTGAAGCTGGCGCTCGAGCTTTCCAAGCGCGACACCGGGCGCACCCTGTACATCCTCGACGAGCCCACCACCGGCCTGCACTTTGCCGACATCGAACTGCTGCTGAAGGTGTTGCACCAGCTGCGCGACGCGGGCAACACCATCGTCGTGATCGAACACAACCTGGACGTCATCAAGACCGCCGACTGGGTCATTGACATGGGCCCCGAAGGCGGCTCGGGCGGCGGCCAGGTGGTGGTGGCCGGCACGCCCGAAGACGTGGCGGCGTTTGCGGGCAGCCACACCGGGCGCTTCTTGAAGCTGGCCTTGGCGGCTTGAGGCGAACGCCGCCGCCCCACTGCGCACCCCGCTAAGCTGCGCCACCCACAGACCAGGAGCACCGCATGCACATCGACTACTACCTCGCCCCGCAGTCCCCGTGGACCTACCTTGGCCACCCGCGCCTGGTCGCACTGCTGAACCGCTATAGCGCCAGCGTGCGTGTGCTGCCGATGGACCTGGGGCAGATCTTTCCGCTCTCGGGCGGCCTGCCGCTGCCCAAGCGCGCGCCGCAGCGCCAGGCGTATCGGCTGGTGGAGCTCAAGCGTTTTTCCGAAGCCCTGGCGATGCCGCTGAATCTGCACCCAGCCTTCTTTCCGGTGGCCGGTGACGACGCTGCGCGGCTCATCACCTGCGTGGCCGCACACGACGGGCCCGAGGCGGCCTTGCGCCTCACCGGCAACGTGCTGCGCGCCGTCTGGGCCGAGCAGCGCAACATTGCCGACTCTGGCACGCTGTCGGCCTTGCTCGACGAGACCGCGCTGCCCACCGTGCGCCTGGCCGAAGCTGCCGGCGCAGCCACGCAGGCGGCCTACGCCGCCAATACCCAGGCCGCCATCGACCTCGGCGTCTTCGGCGCGCCGAGCTACGTGGTGGGCGGTGAAATCTTCTGGGGCCAGGACCGGCTGGACATGCTCGAACGCAAGTTGCGCGGCTGAGGCGACACACTGCGTTGGCGCTAACGCCGGGACAGTGCGGTGTCGATTTGCTGGGCCACGCTCATGCCGTTTTGCATCTTGAACAGCATCGCGAAGACCGCTCGCCCCTGGCTGTGTTCAGCCCACACCGCGCCAACCTGGCCCTTTTCAATTTCTTTGGGCGCCGCGCGCAGATGCTCGCCCTTGTACTCGGCGACAAACACACGGCCGTCAACAAGCTCGCAGACGAAGTCGGGGTAGAAACGCCCCGCCGACGTAGGCAGCCAGAAGCCGGCCACCGGGTCGGAGTCTAGGTTGCGCACCCAGTGCCGCACCAACCGGTGCTCGTCCAAGGCCATCGCGCAGCGCCACTCTTCGCCGCCGTCGTCAAGGTCGGCAAGCACCGGATAGAAGTGTTTGCTGAAGCGGAACTTGCCCGTATAGCGCTTGTGCGCAGGTACGGGGTACATGCCCGCTTCGAACTTGAACTCGTAGCTGGGGCTGGTCTCCACGGCCCAACCGCCGCTCAGCACCAGCTGCGTGAACGCTGACTTGGCGGCCTTGTCGCGCAGCTCGGCGATGCGCAAGGCCAGGCGTTGCACCAGCGTGTATTGGTGCCGCGCCAGCTGCTCAATCGGGATGTGTTGCCCATGCACCAGGTGGTTGACGTTGGCCAGTGCAAAGGCGCGCAGGTGCGCCGGCAGGATGTCAACGGCGACGTTGCGCGAAGGATGCTGCAGCTCCAGCGCCAGCCAGCGCGCCAGGTCCTCGGCGGTGATCTGCGTGCTGACGGCATCCAACGCCAATTGCGATGCATCGCCACGGCCCACGCGCAGCTTGCGGCCGTCGAGATAGACCTCCCATCGCGTGGTCTGCTCGGCCATGCTGAAGCCGGCCATCACCACCGGCTCGGCCAGCAGATTGAGCTCCACTGTTTCGAGCACAGCCTCGCGCTCCAGCAAGGCCAGCTCGCCCTGCACCCGGTAGCACAGGCGCGGCACGGGCTTGAACACGACACCGCGGCTGACAGGGGCCAGCGCACCAGCCACCAGCGCGTTGTGGCGTTCGATTTGCTGCGTCACCGGTTCACGCTGTTTGGCGCGCTGGGCCGCCACCAGCGCGTCGCCCAGCGCGCTGGGCACGGCGCCACGCATCTGCACGCGGTGGCGCTCGCCGTCGCTGCTCACGGTGGCCAGGCCTTGCGCCACGGCCTCAGTCACGGCAGCGGGCAAGGCCTTGTTGGCAGGCAGGTCGATCGCGAGCGCGGGCAACGCGAAAGCCTGCGCCGCCGGTGCAGTGTTGAACAGCGGGCCGTCATCGCGCTGCAAGTCGAATGCCAGCGGTAGCTGCGGCGCGATCATCGACGCCATGTCCAGTGGGTCAAAACCCATGCCGTCGATCAAGCGGTCGGCCAAGGCGTTGGCGGCCATGCCGGTTTCGGACTCGGTCACGTGGGCGTAGGCCTTGTTCAACGCCGGCCGTTCGCGGCGCGTGGCGTAGGGCATGCGCAGCACGCGGCCGAGCAACTGCTCCACCGCCGTGGCCGAGCGCACGCTTTGCACCGAGCACAAGATGTAGGCGAACGGGCAGTCCCAGCCTTCGCGCAGCGCCTGCACGGTGATGATGTAGCGCACCGGGCAGGCGCGGCTGGCGAGGTCCAGGCCATCGAGTTCGCGCTGCGTGCCGGTGGCCACCTTCACCTGCTCGGGCGCGATGTGCAGCTCGTCCAAGAGATGCGCGCGCAGCACGTCGACGTTCACGGGCTGGTCGCTGTTCTGCGCTTGCAGCAAGACGATGGGGCGGATGTAGGCGCCTGTGCTCACTTCCTCCTGCTGCGCCTCGGCTTCAAGCAAGCGCTGGTTCTGCACCGCGTCGTACACGGCGGCCTGCCAGCCGCGGCTGTGTTCCACCAGCACGATGGGCAGCTTCACCATCGCCTCGGCCTGCAACTGCTGCGCTGACACGTGGAACAGCACGTTGGTGCGCTTGGGCACGGGTGTGGCGGTCAGTTCCAGTATCAGCGCCGGATTCAGCCGCTTCAAGGCTTCAAAACTGCGCTCAGTCTTGGTGTTATGCGCTTCGTCGACGATGACATACGGCTGGCGCAGTGCCAGCCAGTTGGCCAGGCTCCAGCGCGGCTGGCCGACAAAGCGCGCGAGCATCTCGCGCCCGGCTTTGGCGTGCTGCGCATCGGCTTCGGTCACCAAGGCATCGGGCAACTCGCGCAGAACGCTCAGCGCCGCAGGCGGCAGGCCGCGAAAGTGCGGCTCGAAGGCTTCAGAGAACGCGTAGACGTTGCGCTGCTCGGTGTCTTCCACACGAAAGCTCTGGATCGTGGCCACCACCACCACGGCATGCTGGTCGAAGTCTTGCGGCGCCAGCGTGGCCACCTCTGCCAGATCACACACGCGCACGCTGTCGCCACAGGCTTGCGCCAGCGCTTCGCGAAACGGGTGCGTGGGGTTGCACAGTGCCGCCAGTGTCTGTGCGCGGATGGTCTCGCTGGGCACCAGCCACAGCGCCAGCGGCTGCGCCGCCATTGATGGCCAGCCACGTGCCATGCGGCCGATGGCATGGGCCGCCAGCAAGGTTTTGCCGCCGCCCGTAGGAATGCGCAGGCAGACGCAGGGCGTTTCACCAAACGGCTCGGCGTTGTAGCCATAGCCGGTTTCGCTGGTGTAGGCGCGCGCTGCACCCTGAATGCGAACCGATGCGAGGTAGTTGTCCAGGGCCAGTAGGGCCTGCTCTTGATAGCGCTTGAGTGAAAAGGTCGGCATGGCGGGGTGTGGTCGGAGCAGGGTGCCGGGTCAGCGTGGCACCGCGTGCGGCAGCTGCTTGAAGGTGATGCCCTCGGCAGCCAGGCGCGCGGCGCCCAAGCGGCAGGCTTCGCCGTAGATCACCTTGGGGCCGTCGTGGCCACAGGTCTCATGCAATGCGCCGAGCACGTTGCTGGTGAGCACGTTGCCGCTGGCGGGGCGGCGGTCGCCCAGGATGCCGTTGAAGAGCAGGTAGTAGGCCGTGCCGCTGTGTGCGCCCAGCTGCGGCGAACCGGTGGCCAGGCTGGCCAGCGCGCTGCCGGTTTCGCGCATCCAGATGAAGGCGGCGAGGTCGGCGAAACGCACGTCGGCGTGGATGTCGCCATGCTCGTCAAACAGCGGTGCACCGAGTTGCAGAAAACGAAAGCCACCGCCACCTTGCCAGTTCACGGATTGGCTGATGCCGCCCTGTTCGCCGGCCACCACCTTTTGCAGGCGCGGCAGGCAATGCGTGACGGCGTGCGCGCCCATCTCGATGCCGATCCACCGCCGGCCCATCTTGTGCGCCACGGCGGCGGTGGTGCCGCTGCCGAGGAAGCTGTCGAGGATGAGGTCGTTGGGGTTGGTGGCGATCGCGACGACCTTCGATAACAGCAGTTCAGGCTTGGGCGTCAGGAAGTCATCCTGAAGCGACTCCGTTCCAAGCACGAGCCGTGCCTCCTTCCTGGATGTATCCGTGTGCCCAGCGAACTCGTGAGTCCAAAGCGATTGCGGAACGATTCCAGATTGACGAAGCCGGTCCTTGTATCGCTTGATAGACGGCACCCGACCGGTGCCGTCTTTGCCCCAGTAAATCATGTCCTCACGAATATGCTCGGCGTGTTGCTCGCGAGAGAAGGCCCAGACCCGGGTTCGCTTCGGCCAGATCTCCTCGCCGGTTGTGGGATTCGAAACGGGGTAGTAGAGATTGGGCCGCTCGTCGGCGGTCTTGCTGCAGGTGTAGTTGTCCGGGCGCCACTGTCCACGCTCGTCGAATTGCTTGTACAGACGATCCTTACTCGGCTCGCGAGTCAGCAGGTTTCTTTGCCAAGCGCCCGATCGACGATAGACGAGCACATGGTCGTGCATTGGCGCGATGGTCTTGTGATCATTTGCGACGGCGTACTTCTTCTGCCAGACAACGTTGGCAACAAAATTCCCCCGCCCAAACACCTCATCTAT
>JANOJR010000379.1:0-2299 GCA_031418855.1 Rubrivivax sp. | reverse complement strand
CACCTGGTTTGCGATGTTTGCGCCTGCGGGCACGCCGCGTGACGTGGTGCTGCGCATCAACGCCGAGATGCAGCGCGTCTTCAAGCTGCCCGACGTGGTGGACAAGCTCAAGGCCCTGGGCCTGGAGCCGTGGATTTCCAGTCCCGAAGAGCTGGCGCGCTACCAGGGCATGGAGATCACGAAGTGGGCCAAGGTTGTGAAGGACTCCGGCGCCAAAGCCGAATAACGTTTGAACTGAGGTCACCATGAAACTACTTTCTTCCCACCGCGCGCCCAACCCGCGCCGCGTGCTGATGTTCATCGCCGAGAAAGGCATCACCGGCATCACGGTCGAGAACCTGGTGCTCAACGAGCAACAGCATCAGAGCCCAGAGCACCTGGCGCGCAGCCCGTTTGCCAAGGTGCCGGTCTTGCAGCTCGACGATGGGCGTTTTCTGTCGGAAACACGCGCCATCTGCAGCTACCTCGAAGGCCTTTACCCCGAGCCCAACTTGATGGGCGCTGACGCCACCGAGCGCGCCTTCATCGAGATGGCCGATCGCCAATGCGAGCACTACCTGATGGCGCCGCTGGCGATGTGGATACGCCACGCCCACCCCGGCCTGGCGGTGCTGGAAGGCACGCAGATCCCTGACTACGCCAAGGCGCAAGCCGAGCAAGCCAGGCGCAACGCGCAGCGCTTTGATGCGCGGCTGGCCAGCCAGCCCTGGATGGCCGGTGAGCGCTTCACCATCGCCGACATCACCGCCTTTTGCGCCGTCGAATTCGCGCGCGGCTTGATGAAGTTCAAGCTTGACGAAGCCGGCCTACCGCACCTGGCGGCGTGGCGCGAGCGCGTGGTCGCTCGGCCCAGCGCCGCCGCCGTTTAATAACTCACAAAGTACGTATGCAATTCCAAAATCTAGGCAAGAGCCCGCTGCAAGTCTCCCGCCTGTGCCTGGGCGCCATGATGTTTGGCGACCAGACCGACATCCTTGAGGCCGGCCGCATCGTCGCCAGCGCGCGCGAGCTGGGCGTGAACTTCATCGACACCGCCGACGTCTACACCAAGGGTGCTTCTGAAGTGATGGTGGGCGAGCTCATCAACGCCGAGCGCCACCACTGGGTGCTGGCCAGCAAACTCGGCAACGCCATGAGCGCCGCGCCCAACGAAGTGGGCTACTCGCGCACCTGGATGCTGCGCGAAGTCGAGGCGAGCTTGCAGCGCTTGCAGACCGATCATCTCGACATCCTCTACCTGCACCGTGACTTCAATGGCATGGACCTGGAAGAGCCACTGCGCGCGCTGGACCAGATGCATCGCGAGGGCAAGATCCGCTACTGGGGTGTGTCCAACTTTCGCGGCTGGCGCATCAGCGAAGCCGTGCACATGGCGCGCCAGCTCGGGATGCCTGGGCCGGTGGTCTGCCAGCCCTACTACAACCTCTTGAACCGCATGCCTGAGACGGAAGTGCTGCCGGCGTGCGCGCAACACCGCATCGGCGTCGTGCCCTACAGCCCCATCGCGCGCGGCGTGCTCACCGCCAAGTACACGCCCGGTGCGCCGCCACCCGAAGGCACACGGGCGGCGCGCAAAGACACGCGCATGATGCAGACCGAGTTCCGCGAAGAGTCGCTGCTGGCGGCGCAAAAGCTCAAGGTCCACGCCGAGTCGCGTGGCGTTTCGCTGGCCCACTTCGCCATCGCCTGGGTGCTGGCCCACCGCGCCGTCAGCGCCGTCATTGCCGGCCCGCGCACGCTGGCGCAGTGGCTGGACTACGCGCCAGCACTTGACGTCAAGCTGAACGCGGAAGACGAAGCCTATGTCGACGCGCTGGTGGCGCCGGGCCACCCGTCGACACCGGGCTTCAATGACCCGGCCTACCCGCTGCCCCCGCGGGTTTAGCGCCTGGCGTTGCCGCACGCCGCGTTGCAACGCTAGCGAGACGGGCCGGAGTGGCCCGGCGGTCGCGCCTTCGCGCTTTACGTGATGCCACGGCGCCCGGCAACACGCGTCCATGCGTGCCGAGCGTCGGCAACAGCACGATCTGGGTTTGCACGCGCCGCTGGCGCGCAACCGCGGATCGCTTTGTCGACGTTCTGATCGTGGCCTTTGGCCGCGAAGGCGACGACCTTTGCCTGCCAGTGAACAGTCTGCTGGACGCCGAATTCGAACGCAGCTAGGAGCCTGTCGGACTTGAGCTGCACCGCCATGTCCAACCGAACGCGGGGCTTCTTTTGACGCGGTGCGGGGCGGATTTGGCGTCTTCGTAGCCCGAGTACGCTTTACGAGCCGGCCAGACCGCTTGGCATGGCTTCA
>JANOJR010000378.1:0-5122 GCA_031418855.1 Rubrivivax sp. | reverse complement strand
CGCCGTCGTTGAAGAACTTCATGTGGTTCGCGTCGTCCCAGGTCTTGCCCAGGCCATCTTGGTAGCGGCCCAAGATGCGCTGGTTGATGGCGTCGATGCCATCAACCAGCGCATCCTGGGCCGTTACCAGAACGGCATGGGCAAGACCTGGGACGACGCGAACCACATGAAGTTCTTCAACGACGGCGCGGTGAATTTCCCCTACCTGTCTGACGGCATGTGGTTCCTGACGCAGCACAAGCGCTGGGGCCTGCTCAAGGAGCACCCCGACTACCTGAAGCTGGCGCGCGAGGTCAACCAGATCGAGCTCTACAAACAAGCCGCCGCGCAGGTCAAGGTCAGTGTGCCCAAGAGCGAAATGCGCACCAGCAAGCTGCTCGACGGCGTGGTGTGGGACGGCAGAGAGCCGGCCAAGTACGCCGACAGCTTCAAGGTGCGCGCGGCGAGCGCAACGTGAGCATGACCGCCGCCGCCGCCATGCCCGGCCCGCGCGCCGCCTCGCGCGACGAGCCCACGACCCAGCCGGCCGTGATGGCCGCGCACGCCGCACCAAAGGCCGCGCCTGAGACTGCGAAGGCGCAACGCACACGCAGCAAAGCCGCACGCGAGCCCATCGACTGGCGTGGCCTCGCCGGCCGCATCCTGCCGCCCATCGCCGGCATGGCGCTGCTCATCGGCATTTGGGCTTTGCTCACGCAAAAAGGCGGCTCGATTCCCACGCCAGCCGCCACCTTCGAGGCCGCGATCAAGCTCTTTGCCGACCCTTTCTATCGCAAGGGCCCCAACGACCAAGGCATCGGCTGGAACGTGCTCTTCTCGCTGGAGCGCGTGGGATTGGGCTTTGGTCTGGCGGCCATCGTCGGCATCCCGCTGGGCTTTTTGATCGGGCGCTTTGCCACGCTCAACCGCATGGTTTCGCCGCTCATCAGCCTGTTGAAGCCGGTCTCGCCGCTGGCCTGGTTGCCGATCGGCCTGCTGGTCTTCAAGTCAGCCAACCCGGCGGCCATCTGGACCATCTTCATCTGCTCGATCTGGCCCATGGTCATCAACACGGCCGTGGGTGTGCAGCGTGTGCCACAGGACTACCTCAACGTCGCGCGGGTGCTGAACCTGAGCGAATGGCGCATCGCCACGCGCATCTTGCTGCCTGCGGTCATGCCCTATCTGCTGACCGGCGTGCGCTTGTCGGTGGGCACGGCCTGGCTCGTCATCGTCGCGGCCGAGATGCTCACCGGCGGCGTGGGCATCGGCTTCTGGGTCTGGGACGAGTGGAACAACCTCAACGTGGCCCACATCATCATCGCCATCTTCGTCATCGGCCTGGTCGGGCTCATGCTCGAATGGCTGCTGATGGCGCTGGCACGACGCTTCGAGTACAGCTGAATGGCCGCCGCAATGACGCTGAACATGAACGGCCGCCCCATGCTCCAGATCACGGACGTGGGCATGAGCTTCACCACCAAGCGCGGGCCCTTCGTAGCGCTGCGCGACATCACACTGAACATCGAGCGTGGTGAGTTCGTCACCTTGATCGGCCACTCGGGTTGCGGCAAGTCCACGCTGTTGAACCTGGTGGCGGGCCTGACCAACCCCACGAGCGGTGTGCTGCTGCTGGACGACCGCGAACTCAAAGGCCCCGGCCCCGACCGCGGCGTCGTGTTCCAGAACCATTCGCTGCTGCCTTGGCTTTCGTGCCTGGACAACGTCAACCTCGCCGTCGAGCGTGTTTTCAGCGCGACCGAGCGCAAGACCCAGTGGCGTGCACGTTCACTTGCAGCGTTAGAGCTCGTTGGCCTGACCCCTGCCAAAGACAAGCTGCCGGGTGAAATTTCGGGCGGCATGAAGCAGCGTGTGGGCATCGCGCGCGCGCTGGCCATGGCGCCCAAGATGCTGCTCATGGACGAGCCCTTCGGCGCGCTGGACGCACTCACCCGCGCACGGCTGCAAGACGAGCTGATGAAGATCGTGCAGGCCACCGGCTCCACGGTGCTGATGGTCACGCACGATGTCGACGAAGCGGTGCTCTTGTCCGACCGCATCGTGATGCTCACCAACGGCCCCGCCGCGACCATCGGCGAAGTGCTCACGGTGCCGCTGCCGCCCGTGCGCGAAACCCCGCGCAAGCGCCTGGAGATGGCGCACAACAGCGCCTACCTGCAAGCGCGTGAAGCGGTGCTGGAGTTCCTGTACCGCAAACAAGCCCACGTGGAGGCCGCATGAAAAACGACGTGCCCACGCCACCGCGCCAGAAGCTCGTGCTGATCGGCAACGGCATGGCCGGTGTGCGCACACTCGAAGAGTTAGTCGCCATCGCGCCCGATCTCTACGACATCACCGTCTTCGGCAGCGAGCCGCACCCGAACTACAACCGCATCCTGCTGTCGCCCGTGCTGGCGGGCGAGCAGACCATCGAGCAGATCGTGCTCAACCCGCGCGCCTGGTACGAAGAACACGGCATCACGCTGCACACCAGCAAGACCGCGGTGCAGATCGACCGCGCCCGGCGCATCGTGCGCGCCGCCGACGGCACCGAAGCGCCGTATGACCGGCTGCTCATCGCCACCGGCTCCAAGCCCTTCATCCTGCCCGTGCCGGGCAAGGACCTGGCCGGGGTCATCGCCTACCGCGACATCGCCGACACCGAAGCGATGATCATGGCTGCCACCAAGTACCGGCACGCCGTCGTTATCGGCGGTGGCCTCTTGGGACTGGAAGCCGCCAACGGGCTGATGCTGCGCGGCATGCAGGTCACCGTCGTGCACATCATGCCGTGGCTGATGGAGCGCCAGCTCGACGACGTGGCGGGCAAGCTCTTGCAGACCTCGCTCGAAGCGCGTGGCATCAAGTTCCTGATCGGCGCGCAAACGCAGGCGCTCATCCCCGACAAGGATGGAAGAGTGATGGCCGTGCAGTTCAAAGACGGCACCGAGATCCCTGCCGACCTGGTGGTGATGGCCGCAGGCATCCGCCCCAACACGGCGTTGGCCGAATCCTGCGGGCTGCTCGTCAACCGCGGCATCGTCGTCAGCGACACCATGCAGACCACCACCGACCCGCGCATCTACTCGGTGGGCGAATGCGCCGCGCACCGCGGTATCGCCTACGGTTTGGTGGCGCCGCTCTTCGAGCAAGGCCGCGTCTGCGCCACGCACCTGGCGCAGTTCGGCATCGGGCGCTACACGGGTAGCAGCATCAGCACCAAGCTCAAGGTCACCGGCATCGACCTCTTCTCCGCCGGCGACTTCATGCCCAGCGAGGGCAGTGAAGAGATCGTCATGAGCGACCCGTCTTCGAAAGGCGGCGGCGTCTACAAAAAGCTCGTCATCAAAGACAACAAGCTCGTGGGCGCCTGCTTGTACGGCGACACGGTGGACGGCAGCTGGTACTTCAAGCTTCTGCGTGAAGGGCGCAAGATCGGCGACATCCGCGAGAAGCTGATGTTCGGCGAGTCGAACATCGGCGACCTGGGCCACCAGGGCCACCAGCGCGCGGCGGCCATGGCCGACAGCGACGAGGTCTGCGGCTGCAACGGCGTGAGCAAGGGCAAGATTTGCAAGGCGATCAAGGACAAGGGCCTGTTCACACTGGACGAAGTGCGCAAGCACACCAAGGCCAGCGCCTCCTGCGGCTCGTGCACCGGGCTGGTCGAGCAACTGCTGATGTTCACCGCCGGAGGTGACTACAGCGCCGCACCCACGAAGAAGGCCATGTGCGGCTGCACCGAGCACAGCCACCAAGACGTGCGCGACGCCATCAAGCGCGAGCATTGGCTGAGCATCGACGCCGTCTACCAAGGCATGAACTGGCGCACGCCCAATGGCTGCGCGAGTTGCCGCCCGGGCATCAACTACTACCTGCTCTCGACCTGGCCCAAAGAGGCGGTGGACGACCCGCAAAGCCGCTTCATCAACGAACGCAGCCACGCTAACATTCAAAAAGATGGCACTTACAGCGTGATCCCGCGCATGTGGGGCGGCATGACCTCAGCCTCCGAGCTGCGCCGCATCGCCGACGCGGTGGACAAGTACAAGATCCCCACCGTGAAGGTCACCGGCGGCCAACGGCTTGACCTGCTGGGCATCAAGAAGGAAGACCTGCCGGCAGTGTGGAAAGACATCGGCATGCCCAGCGGCCACGCCTACGCCAAGGCGCTGCGCACGGTGAAGACTTGTGTGGGCAGCCAGTGGTGTCGCTTTGGCACGCAAGACAGCACGCAGATGGGCAAGGACCTGGAGCGAGCGCTGTGGCGCATGTACGCGCCGCACAAGGTCAAGCTGGCTGTGACCGGCTGCCCACGCAACTGTGCTGAGAGCGGCATTAAGGACGTCGGCGTCATCGGCGTCGACTCGGGCTGGGAGCTCTATGTCGGCGGCAACGGCGGCATCAAGACCGAGGTGGCGCAGTTCTTCGTGAAGGTCAAGACGCCCGAGGAAGTGTTGGAGTACAGCGGCGCCTTCTTGCAGCTCTACCGCGAAGAAGCCTGGTACCTGGAACGCACAGTGCACTTTGTGGCGCGCGTCGGCCTGGACTACGTGAAGAAGAAGGTGCTCGACGACGCGGCCTATCGCAAAGCCTTGTGGGAGAAGTTGCAGTTCAGCCTGGACGGTGAGCCCGACCCGTGGTTCGAGTTTGAGAAGGCGCAGGTGGACTTGCGCCAGTTCGAGCCGGTGGGGGTTGTGGCATGAGCGAGTGGAAAACCATCTGCCGTGTTGACGACATTCCGGTGCTGGGTGCGCGGCGCGTGCAACGGGCCTTGGGCGCCGAAGTCGCCATCTTTCGCAACGCCGAGGACAAGGTCTTCGCGCTGCTCGACCGCTGCCCGCACAAGGGCGGCCCGCTGTCGCAAGGCATCGTGCACGGCGAGTCGGTGACCTGCCCGCTGCACAGCTGGACCATCGGCTTGCTGGATGGTTGCGCGCGCGGCGCCGATGAGGGCTGCACGACGCCGTTTGCCGTGCAGTTGCAAGACGGCGTGGTGTCGCTGGCCGCGCATGAGCGGCGCACGTGGGGGGTCGTGGTTGTGGGGTGAACGGCGCCTTGCTCCTTCCCCCTTCATGGGGTATGGCTGGTTTGGGGGTCTGGTCGTGATCGAGCACGCAACTCAGGCAATGCAGGCACGGCA
>JANOJR010000377.1:0-10640 GCA_031418855.1 Rubrivivax sp. | reverse complement strand
TCTCTTGAAGATCGCGCTGGGCGCGCAGACCAAGGCCTGAGGCTCTAGAGCTCGGCAAATATCCACGAGGCCGCCACAGGGCGGCCTTTGTCTTGCGGGGAGAGCCAGACACATGACGGCACAGATCATCGACGGCGTGGCGCTGTCCCAGACGATGCGCGCAGCCGTCAGCGTGCGCGCCGCGGCACTCAAGCAGCGCGGCGTCACCCCGGGTCTGGCCGTGGTGCTGGTGGGTGATGACCCGGCGAGCAGCGTCTACGTGCGCAACAAGGTCAAGGCCTGCGCCGACCACGGCCTGCATTCGGTGTTCGAGAAATACGAGGCCAGCCTGCCCGAGGCCGACTTGCTGGCGCGCATCGCAGCGCTGAACGCCGACCCGCTGATCCACGGCATCCTGGTGCAGATGCCGCTGCCCAAGCACATCGACGCGCAAAAGGTCATCGCCGCGATCGACGCGCGCAAGGACGTTGACGGCTACTCGGTGCTTTCTGCTGGCGAGCTGCTCACGGGCCTGCCGGGGCTGCGGCCGTGCACGCCCTACGGCTGCATGAAACTCATCGAGAGCACGGGTGTGACTATGCGCGGCAAGCATGCGGTGGTGATCGGCCGCAGCAACACGGTGGGCAAACCGATGGCGCTGTTGCTGCTGCAAGCCCACGCCACCGTCACCATCTGCCACAGCGCCACGGCCGACGTGGGTATGCACACGCGCCAGGCCGATATCGTGGTCGTGGCTGCTGGCCGCCGAGATACGCTGACAGCCGGCATGGTCAAGCCCGGCGCCATCGTCATCGACGTGGGCATCCACCGCAACGACGCCGGCAAGCTCTGCGGCGACGTTGACTTTGCCGGTGTGAAAGAAGTCGCCGGCTGGATCAGCCCGGTGCCGGGTGGCGTGGGGCCGATGACGATCACCATGCTGCTGGTCAACACCCTGGAAGCGGCGGAGGCCAGTGCACGATGAAAACCAATCCTTTGCTCGAACTCGGATCGCAACCCGACTTCGCCGCCATGCGTGCCGAGCACATTAGCCCCGCGCTTGCACTGCTGCTGGCGCAGGCGGACGCTGCGCTGGCACACGCGGGCAGCGAGGCTGTCGCGCCCGACTACGACGCGCTGTCGCTGGCGCTCGATGTGCCGGTGGAAAGACTGCGTCGCAGCTGGTCGGCCGTGAACCATTTGCAAGCGGTGTGCGACACGCCCGAGCTGCGTGCGGCCTACAGCGAGAACCTGCCGCGCGTGACAGAGTTCTACACAAGGCTGGGGTCGGACGAGCGGCTCTACGCCAAGTACAAGGCGGTGCATGCAGCCGCTGAGGCCGCCACGCTGCCGGCCGAGAAACGCAAGGCGCTTGCCGACGCGCTACGCGATTTCGTGCTTGGTGGCGCTGAGCTGCAAGGCGCCGCGCGCGAAAGATTCGCGCGCATCCAGGAGCGCTGCGCCGCGCTCTCGCAGCAGTTCGGCGAGCATGTGCTCGACGCGACCGATGTTTTCTCGCACTATGTGGATGCCGAGGAGCTGGCCGGCGTGCCCGCCGACGTTTGCGCCGCGGCGCGTGCCGCTGCGGCGGCTGAAGGTCGCACGGACTTCAAGCTCACGCTGCAAGGCCCCTGCTACCGGCCCATCCTGCAATTTGCGCACTCGCGTGCCTTGCGCCAGCTCATCTACACCGCACACGCGCAGCGCGCCAGCGAGTTCGGCCCACCTGCGCTGGACAACACCGCCATCATTCAGGAGCTGGTGGCGCTGCGCCAAGAAGAAGCGCAGCTGCTGGGCCACCGCAGCTATGCGCAGTTGTCCCTGGTGCCCAAGATGGCACGGGCACCCGAAGACGTGCTGAACTTCGTTCGAGACCTCGCACGCCGCGCCCGCCCCCACGCTGAACGCGACCTGACGGAGTTGCGCGAGTTCGCGGCGCAGACCTTGGGCCTACCCGAACTCGAAGCCTGGGATCGCCTCTACGTCACCGAACAATTGCGCCAGTCACGCTACGACTTCAGTGCCGATCAACTCAAACGTTATTTCACCGCCGAGCATGTGCTGCAAGGCCTCTTTGAGCTGATCCAGACGCTCTTCGACGTGAGCATCCACGCCGACACCGCGCCGGTGTGGCACGCCAGCGTGCGCTTCTATCGCGTTGAGCGTGGCGGGCAGCCGATCGGCGCTTTCTACCTCGACCTCTTCGCGCGCGTCGGCAAACAATCGGGCGCATGGATGGACGACGCGCAGCAACGCTGGCGCCGCCCCGACAACGGCCAACTGCAGCTGCCCGTGGCGCATCTGGTCTGCAACTTTGCGGCACCCGTGGACGCGATGCCCTCGCTGCTGAGCCACGACGACGTCATCACCCTTTTCCACGAGTTCGGCCACGGCCTGCATCACTTATTGACGCAGGTGGAAGAAGCGGCCGTATCGGGCATCGCTGGCGTGGAGTGGGACGCCGTCGAATTGCCCAGCCAGTTCATGGAAAATTTATGCTGGGAATGGGACGTACTCAAGCGCCTGACCTGCCACGTCGACAGCGGCGAGCCGCTGCCGCGCGAACTCTTCGATCGCATGCGCGCGGCGCGAAATTTCGTCAGCGGGCTGACCATGCTGCGTCACTGTGAGTTCATCCTCTTCGACATGCGCTTGCATCACGAGCCGGGAGCGCAAGCGCAACTGGCCGAGCTGACGGCCGAGGTCGCGCGCGAAGTGGCCGTCACGCCGCCGGACCCCGGGCTGCGCTACGCCCACACCTTTGCGCACATCTTCGACGGCGGTTACGCCGCCGGCTACTACGGTTACGCTTGGGCCCAGGTCTTGTCGGCCGACGCCTATGAGGCTTTCGAAGAGTCGGGTATCTTCGACACCGCCACCGGCCGCCGCTATCGCCAAGCCATTCTGGAGAGTGGCGGCAGCCGCCCGGCGATGGACAGCTTCAAGGCTTTTCGTGGCCGCGAGCCGCGTCTGGATGCGCTGCTTCGACATCAAGGCATGGTCTAGGGCAGAGCGGGTTTGCCACAGGAGTACAGGTCATGACGACAAGGCATGGAGCAAAAATTGGGGCAAGAAGGCTAACGCTGATCGCACTGGTGGTCGCCGGGCCCTGCCTGGCGCAGTACAAGGTGATTGCCGCCGATGGCAGCGTGACCTACACCGACCGTCCGCCCGTCAGCAGCAACGTTCGTGTGACGAGCCTGCAGCGTGCGTCGCTGGCGCCCGCCGCCGAGCCCAGCGGCCTGCCCGGCCTGCCGCTGGAGCTGCGACAGATCACCACGCGCTTCCCGGTCACGCTCTACAGCACCAACGATTGCGCGCCTTGCGATAGCGGACGGCAACTCTTGCAGCAACGCGGTGTGCCGTACAGCGAACGCCGCGTGCTGCTTGAAGACGATGCCACCGCGCTCGAGCGCTTGCTGGGCTGGCGCACGGTGCCGAGCCTGACCATCGGCGCGCAGGCCATGCGCGGCTTTGCGGCTGGTGAATGGGGCGGCTACCTTGATGCTGCGGGCTACCCGCGCGAATCGCGCCTGCCGCGCACCTGGGCAACACCTGCGGCCACGCCGATGACCGAGCGTGCGCCGGTCGCTGCTGCACCCGCCGCCTTACCGCCAACGCCTGCGCCAACGCCCGCACGCACCGAGCTCGACACCGCGCCCGCGCCGCCTGGCACGATCAGGTTCTAAGCACCTTCAGGCGCCGCGTCAGCCAAGCGCCCGAACCCACGGCGCCCGCTACCAGCCAGAACAACACGCCGGCGCCGACGACCGAGCCGAGCGCGCCGAAGATCAGCGGCATCACCGTGCTGGAGCCGTTCATCGCCATCGAGC
Organism: Rubrivivax sp.; assembly: GCA_031418855.1. GTDB lineage: Bacteria > Pseudomonadota > Gammaproteobacteria > Burkholderiales > Burkholderiaceae_C > Rubrivivax. Next base: position 6,828 of record JANOJR010000377.1, on the reverse strand, counting down.
GCAGCGCCAGGGCTTCGCCGTGGCGCTGATCGGGTGTCAGGTGGTGCAAGGTGCTCATGATCATCGGCTGCACGGCGCCCAGCGTGCAGCCCAGAAGCACGGCGCACGCCGCCAGCGCCAGCGGTGTTTGCGCCAGCGGGTAGAGCACGAAGACGCCCGCCGTGCCCAGCATCGCGCCGCCTATCACCTCCGCTTCGCGCATGCGGTGGGCCAGCAGTGGCACCACCAGGCGGATGCCGCTAACGGCCAAAGTAAACGTGCCCAGAATCATGCCGATGGTCGAAGCTGAGAAGCCGCGCTCGTGGCCGATGATGGGCACGGCAAAGCCGTGCACATCCCAGCACATCGACAGCAGCCAGTTCACGGCCAGCAGCCGCCTAAACCCCGGCGCGCGCAGCAAGCCCCAGGCGGTGCGAGGCGCGCTGCCCTGCGCAGGTGCTGGTGCCGCTGGCAGGCGCGGCACGCTGCGGGCGGACACCAGCGTCACCAAGGGCATCAGGAGCAGCAAACCGTAAGCCCAACCGAAGCCCGCAGCGTCAATCACCAAGCCCACCGACACCGGCCCGATGACGTTGGAAAACGCCGGCGCAATGCCGAGCCAGCTGAACAGGCGCACACGCTCGGCGTGGTCGCGCGCCGTCAGCGTGGCCGTGCGCTGGATGGCCAGCATGCCCATGTTGGCGCCCGAACCCGTGAGCATGGCGCCGACACACCACAGACCAAACTGCAAGGCGCCGCTGGCGAAAGTGGCGACCACCACCGACAGCATGCCCAGCACGGCCATCACGACCGAAAAGTAAACCGGCCGGTGGTAACCGTGACGATCCGCCAGCCGCCCGGCGTGCAATGCCAGCAGCACCGGCGCGGCGGCAAAAAGCGCCATCACCACGCCCACCGACCATGCGCTGTAACCGGCACCCAGGGCTTGCAGCGGTACAGCCAGGCGCAGCCCGGCCATGGCCGAGTGCAGGCCGAGCTGGCCGACCACCAAGGCCAGCAGCACACGCGCGGAATGCGCGCCGGGCTCAGGTGCGGCCGGCACAGCCGCGCGGCCGTCACTCAAGCGCGTCGCCCGGCTCATCGCCGTCGCTGACCGCACGCGGCAGCAGCTCCAGCGTTCGCGCCTCGGGCATGGCCTCCACCGACTTCAAACGCCGCGTCATCACGTTGGTGCGCGTCTGCGCGTCGTCGATCGTCTTCGCCGCTTCGTCGAGCTTCTTGCGCGTCTTGGCCAGCACCTCGCCGAACTTGCCGAACTCTGTCTTCACAGCGCCCAGCACCTCCCAGACTTCGGCCGAGCGCTGCTCGAGCGCCAGCGTGCGAAAGCCCATCTGCAAGCTCGTCAACGTGGCCAGCAAGGTGGTGGGGCCGGCAAGCATGACCTTGTGTTCGCGCTGCATGGCTTCCACCAGCCCTGGGCGGCGCAGCGCTTCGGCGTAGAGGCCTTCGGTGGGCACGAAGAGGATGGCGAAGTCGGTGGTGTGCGGCGGCGCGATGTACTTTTCGCGGATGGTGCGCGCTTCCATCCGCAGCCGCGTCTCGATGGCCTTGCCGGCTTGCTCAATAGCGGGCAGGTCGGCGCGTTCATGCGCGTCCATCAGCCGCTCATAGTCTTCACGCGGGAACTTGGCGTCGATGGGCAGCCACAGCGGCACGCCGTCGGCGCGCTGCCCGGGCAGGCGCACGGCAAATTCAACGCGCTCGTTGCTGCCCGGCACCGTGGCCACGTTGGTGGCGTACTGCTCGACCGTGAACACCTGCTCGAGCAGCCCCGCGAGTTGCACTTCGCCGAAGATGCCGCGTGTCTTGACGTTGGTCAGCACACGGTTGAGCGAGCCGACATCACGCGCCAGCGTCTGCATCTCGCCCAGGCCCTTGTGCACCTGCTCCAGGCGGTCGGCCACTTGCTTGAAGCTTTCGCCAAGCCGCTGCTCGAGCGTGGCGTGCAGCTTTTCGTCGACCGTCGCGCGCATCTGCTCCAGCTTCTTTTCGTTGCCTTCTTGCAGCGCCACCAAGCGCAGCTCGACGGCCTGACGCAGCTCGCCCTGACGACGCTCGCCGGTGTCGGACATCAAGCGCATTTGCTCGCCCAGCGTGTCGCCAAAGCGGCGCAGCGAGGCGTCGACCTGCTGCTGCATGACCGTGAGCTGGGTGCGAAAGGAATCGATCTGCTCGTTTTGCGTGCGCGCGACATCGCCGCCTTGCGCGAGCAGCATTTGCTGAAAGGTACCCAGGTCGCCGCGCGTGGCCTGCGCCTGGCGCGCGAGCTCGTCGCGCAGCTCGCGCTCCAATTCGCGCAGCGCGGTGGTGTCGCGGCTCTTCAGCGCACTCCACAGCACGAGCACCAGCAAGACAACGAGTAGTGCAAGTGCCACCAGCAAGGCCGGCGCCATCCATTCAGGCAGCATGGCTTGATGTTCTCAGGCTTGTCTCAGTTGCTAATGCCGCGGCTGGCGAGGCGGCCGTCGTGCAACACCTGCGCATTGATCGGCGTCGGCGGCATGCCGCCTGTCAGTGCAGCGATGAGGTTATTCGCCGCGAGCGTGGCCATGGCGTGGCGCGTGGCCACGCTGGCGCTGGCGATGTGCGGGGTGAGCACGACGTTCGGGAGCGTCAAGAGATCGGGGTGCACGGTGGGCTCGCCTTCGAAGACATCCAGCCCGGCGGCGGCGATGCGCTTGCTGCGCAGCGCGGCGGCGAGTGCGGCGTCGTCAACGATGCCACCGCGTGCGATGTTGGTGAGCGTGGCCGTAGGCTTCATCAGCGCCAGCTCGGCCGCGCCGATGGTGTGGTGGCTTTGCGCCGAGTAGGGCAGCACCAGCACGAGGTGGTCGGCCTCACGCAGCAGCGCTTCTTTCTCGACCCAGCGCGCCTTCAGCGGCAACTCTTGCTCAGTGCTCAAGCGGCTGCGGTTGTGATAGATCACGCGCATGCCGAACCCCAGTGCGCCGCGCTTGGCAATGGCCTGGCCGATACGGCCCATGCCCAGGATGCCCAGCGTAGCGCCATGCACGTCGCTGCCCACCATCATGTCGTAGGACCATTTCGTCCACTCGCCACGGCGCAAGTAGTGTTCGCTCTCGGCGATGCGCCGCGCGGTCGCCATCATCAAAGCGAAGCCGAAGTCGGCCGTGGTTTCTGTCAGCACATCGGGTGTGTTGGTCGCCAGCACGCCGTGGGCATTGAAGGCGTCGATGTCGAAGTTGTTGTAGCCCACGGCCATGTTGCACACCACGCGAAGTTGCGGGTTGGCGGCCAGCACCTCGGCGTCAATGCGCTCGCTGCCGGTGGTGAAGGCGCCCGCCTTGCCACGCAGCTGGGCCAGCAACTCGGCTCGTGTGTAGACCACGTCGGCGGCGTTGAAGGCCACATCAAAGTGCGCACGCAAGCGCTCGACGACGTCGGGGAACGTGGCGCGCGCCACCAGCACGGCAGGTTTTTGCATCGGATTTGTCATTGGGTAGGCGTGGTGATGGCTGGCACCGGCGTCGGCGCATCAAGGCTGCCCTTGAGTTTGGCGCCTGGGTGAAAGCCGATGAGCACCAGCATGACGAAGAAACCCACCACGTAGGCGACGGCCACATGCCAGCCGTGGCGCAACCACAAACCGACCGAGCGCGTCTGCGGGTACATGCTCGACAAGGCCACGCCGGCCGAGGAGCCGAACCAGATCATCGAGCCGCCAAAACCCACGGCGAAGGCCAGGAAGCCCCAGTCGTAGCCACCTTGTTTGAGCGCGAGTGCAGTAAGCGGAATGTTGTCGAACACGGCCGAGACAAAGCCCAGGCCCAGCGCCGTTTGCCACGACGCCGCAGGCAGTTTGTCAACCGGCATCATCGACGCGCAGAGCACAAGTGCGATCAAGAAAATCGCGCCCTTGAAGGCACCACCGAGCACGCCCCAAGTAGGCTTGCGAATCACGGCGCAAACGACGATGGCCACCCACACTGCCGCGCCGAGGAAGGGGAAAAGCTCGGCCACGGCGTTGAAGCGGGTGTTGATGAGCACGTTGACAAAAATCGCCGAGGCCAGGATGGCGATGACGATGCCCACACGCGCCCAGTCGACATGCGCGCTGGCCGACGCATCGCGCTGGATCGGCGAATAGGCCTGCTGCTGCAGCGACGCCGGAATGCCGCAGACCACCACGGCGACACCCGCGGCGATGAAGGCTTCCAGCACCTCCAGCGGCGGCACGCCAGCGATCCACATCATCGTGGTCGTCGTGTCGCCCACCACACTGCCCGCGCCGCCAGCATTCGACGCCGCCACGATGCCGGCCAAATAGCCGATGTGCACCTTGCCGCGAAACACGGTGTGCGCCACGGCGCCGCCAATCATGGCGGCGGCGATGTTGTCCAGAAAACTCGACAGCACAAAAACCGCCAGCAGCAGCACGAAGCAGCCCTTCCAGTCGTCGGGCAGGTAGCGCGGCAGGATGGCGGGCAGCTCGCTTTTCTCGAACATGTCGGCCAGCAGCGCAAAGCCGAGAAGCAGCAGCAAGAGGTTGCTCAAAATGACCCATTCGTGGCCGAGATGGCCGACGAAACCCATCACGCCCGCACCCGACTTGAAGGGCGACCAGACGATCTTGTAGAGCGCGATGACCACCGCCCCGACGATGGCGGTGCGCATGGTGTGCGCGTGAAAGAGTGCGACGCAGGTCAGCACCACGGCGAAGAGCAAGAACTCCATCGGCACCGGGCCCAGGCTCGGGCCGGCGAACGCGGACGTCGCGGCGGACGTAGCGGATGTGGCCGCGCTCATGCGTGAAAGCTCGTGAATCCCGACACCGGCTCCCGCTCGGAGACCAGACTGTTTTCGATCGCATCAGGGTCGGCCCAGCCCAGCGACATGCCACACACCACCATCTCCTCGCCCTTCAACGTCAAGTGATCGGCAATGATGCCGTGGAACTGCGTGAAGGCCGCCTGCGGGCAGGTGTGCAGGCCGCGCGCGCGCGCCGCGACCATCAGGCTTTGCAGGAACATGCCGTAGTCGAGCCAGCTGCCTTGTTGCATCACGCGCTCGATGCTGAAGATCAGGCCGACCGGCGCATCAAAGAAGGCATAGTTGCGCGCGTGCTGCTCGTGCATGCGCGCTTTGTCGGTCTTGGCGATGCCCAGCAGCGAGTACAGGTCCCAACCCACCTTGCGCCTACGCTCGATGTAGGGCGACTGCCACTGCGTCGGGTAGTAGGCGTACTCCTCCTGGTGGCGCGCGCGCTCGGCCGGGTCGTCATAGGCCGCACGAATGCGCCTCGACAGCTCCGCCTTGCTGGCACCCGTCAGCACATGCACGCGCCAGGGCTGCGTGTTGGTGCCGGAGGGCGCGCGTGCGGCGACCGTGAGCATGGCCTTGATGGTTTCGCGCGGCACCGGTGTGGGCAGGAAGGCGCGGATGGAGCGCCGGCTGGTGATGGCGGCGTCGACAGCGGCCGTGGTCTCGGCGGTGATGGCGGCGGAGTACTGTGTGATGGCAGGCGTCATGACGCCGATTGTTCCATCGACGCGCGGGCCTTCCACGCCTGCCACGACGCCAGTCCTTCAGCGAGGGTCTGGCGGTGGATGGCCACCGTCGTATTGACGTCGCGCCCGTAGCCACCCGCCATCGACATCGCGACCGGGATGTCGCGTTCGCGCAAGGCGCCAAGCACGCGGCGGTCGCGCTCGGCCAGGCCTTCGCGCGTCAGCTTGAGGCGGCCCAGGCGGTCATCTTCGTGCGGGTCGGCGCCCGCCAAATAGAAGGCCAGACCCGGTGGCGCATCGGCATGGTGCTGCCAGGTTTGCGCCAAGGCCAGGTCGAGTGCAGCCAAGTACTGCGCGTCATCGCAGCCATCGGGCAGCTCGACGTCCAGGCTGCTGGCCTCTTTGCGATAGGGGAAGTTCTTGGCGCCATGCAGCGACAACGTGAATACGGTGGCGTCGTCACGAAAGATGGCGGCCGTGCCGTTGCCTTGGTGCACGTCGAGGTCAATCACCAGCACACGCAAGAGCCGGCGCGCCACGCGGTGCATCTCGGCTTGCATCAGCCGCGCGGCCACCGCCACGTCGTTGAAGACGCAGTAGCCCGAACCTTTGTGCGCGTAAGCATGGTGGGTGCCACCCGCCAGGTTGGCGGCCACGCCCTCGCCGCCGAACAGCGCCGCGCGCGCTGCGGCAATCGTCGCGCCGACCGAGCGGCGTGCACGCTCGGCCATGCGCTCTGACCACGGGAAGCCGATCTCGCGCTGCTGGGCCGCGCTGGTGTGGCCTTGCATCACAGCGTCGACCCACGCCGGCTCGTGCGCCAGGGCCAGCTCGCCGTCGCTGGCGGCCGGCGCTTGCTCGACCTGCACGCCCGGCAGCGTGGCTTCGACGGCTTCGCGCAGCAGCCGGTACTTGGTCATTGGAAAGCTATGCCCGGGGGGCAGGGGCAGCACAAAGCTGTCGGAGTGGAAGGCGCGCACCGGGCAGGATTCTAGAAAGCCACCCCTAGAATGTTGCAACGCAGCAAATATCGCTTGCAATCATTCGGGTGAACCCTATACTTCGTTTCATGTTGCGGCGCAGCAAACGTGCAAGCAACACCTTAGCGCCCATTGAACCTTCACCTTACGGAGCATCCAAATGACATTCACCCCTGACCAATTCGTTGCCGCCCACAAAGCCAACCTCGAGATCCTGTTCGGCCTGACCACCAAAGCCTTTGAAGGCGTGGAAAAGCTGGTTGAACTGAATCTGCAAGTCGCCAAGACCACGATGGCCGAGTTCGCCGACACCACCAAAGCCGCCCTGTCGATCAAAGACGCGCAAGAGCTGCTGGCCCTGCAAGCTGGCCTGCTGCAAC
>JANOJR010000376.1:0-3381 GCA_031418855.1 Rubrivivax sp. | reverse complement strand
GCGGCCGAGAAGCCGGCCAGGCCGGTGTTGACACCGCACACCAGCTGGCCGCGCGCCTTGATGGCGTCCAAGGTTTTGCCGGCGTGGGCGGGCAAAGTAGCCAGGACACCTGCGGCCATGAGGCTGGCCAGAGCCAGGCGGGACAAGTTCTTGATCATTGAAAGACTCCTGCGATGAGTGGAAAAACAGCTGGGTCACGAAGAGGACACCATGGCGGCCGGGACGGTAGCTGCAATCCAAACATGCAGCAACCGTGCCAATCCCTAGTGCCCATGCCGAGTTGATATCGAGTGATGTTGCTGGGGCATCGGGCGCGTGTTCTTGTGTAAGCTCGCGGCCCCAGAGTGCGCAGCGTCGCGTCGCATGCGCCCAACCATCAGATTGCCGAGGAGAACCGACCCATGTTGATCGGAGTTCCGCTCGAAACCGCTGCGGGCGAAACCCGCGTGGCCGCCACGCCGGAGACGGTGAAAAAGCTCAAGGCCCAGGGCCATGTGCTGAAGGTGCAAAGCGGTGCCGGCCTTGCCGCCAGCGCCACCGACGAGGCCTACGTCGCCGCGGGCGCCGAGATCTGCGACCGCAGCTCGGCCTTTGCTTGTGAGCTGCTGCTGAAGGTGCGTAGCCCCTCGGCCGAAGAGCTCAGCTTGGTGCGTGCAGGCACCGCCTTGGTGGGCATGCTCAACCCCTTTGACAAAGAGGGCCTTGGCCGATTGGCTGCTGCCGGCCTGACCAGCTTTGCGCTCGAAGCCGCGCCGCGCACCACGCGCGCGCAGAGCATGGATGTGCTGTCGAGCCAGGCCAATATCGCCGGCTACAAGGCCGTGATGATGGCCGCCAACGCCTACCAGCGCCTGTTCCCGATGTTGATGACGGCAGCCGGCACCATCAAGGCCGCGCGCGTGGTCGTCCTCGGCGTGGGCGTGGCGGGTTTGCAGGCCATCGCCACCGCCAAGCGGCTCGGCGCGGTGATCGAAGCCAGTGACGTGCGGCCTTCGGTGAAAGAGCAGGTCGAGTCACTCGGTGCCAAGTTCATCGACGTGCCATATGAGACGCCGGAAGAGAAAGAAGCCGCTGAAGGCGTGGGCGGCTACGCACGCGCCATGCCGCAGAGCTGGCTCGACCGGCAAAAGGTCGAGGTGGCCAAGAAGGTGGCTGCGGCTGACATCGTGATTTCCACCGCCTTGATTCCCGGCCGCGCCGCACCCGTGCTCATCACCGAAGAGATGGTGCGGGCCATGAAAGCCGGCAGCGTGATCGTCGACATGGCGGCGCCCGCCGGAGGCAACTGCCCGCTCACCGAAGCCGGCAAAACCGTGCACAAGCATGGCGTCACGATCATCGGCGAGACCAACATCCCCGCGCTAGTGGCCGCCGATTCATCCAGCCTGTACGCACGCAACGTGCTCGACTTTCTGAAGCTCGTGATCAGCCAAGAGGGCGGCTTTCAGGTGCCGATGGATGACGACATCGTGGTCGCTTGTTTGATGACGCAATCTGGTGAAGTGAAGAGGAAATAGAACATGGACATCGTCTCCCCCACCGTCACCAACCTCATCATCTTCGTGCTCGCCATCTACGTGGGCTACCACGTGGTGTGGACCGTCACGCCCGCGCTGCACACACCGCTGATGGCCGTCACGAATGCCATCAGCGCGATTGTCATCGTCGGTGCGATGTTAGCGGCGGCGCTGACCGAGACCACCCTGGGCAAGACCATGGGCGTGCTGGCGGTGGCGCTGGCGGCGGTCAACGTCTTCGGCGGCTTCCTCGTCACGCGGCGCATGCTGGAGATGTTCAAGAAGAAAGCACCCAAAGAAAACAAGGAGGCCGCGAAATGAAGCCCCAACACTGGCTGCCCGTGCTGGCCTTTCTGGCGACCTCGATCCCCACCGTGCTCTTGTTGAATGTGTTCGACATCGGCGGTGAGTACCGGCTATGGATCGCCATCGGCGTGGGCGCCCTGGCCAGCGCGCTGGTCAACAAGAAACTGGCTGCGCGCGGGAGCGAAGAATGAGCATGAGCCTGGTCACGCTGCTGTACCTGGTGGCGAGTGTGTGTTTCATCCAGGCGCTGAAAGGCCTGAGCCACCCCACCACGTCGATCCGCGGCAACCTCTTCGGCATGGTCGGCATGACGATCGCTGTACTGACCACCGCCGCGCTCATCGTCAAGCTTTCTGGCGAGATGGGCCAGACACGCTCGCAAGGCATGCTCTGGGTGCTGGTGGGGCTGCTCGTTGGCGGCGGCGTTGGCGCGGTGATGGCCAAGCGCGTGGAGATGACGAAGATGCCCGAGCTGGTGGCGTTCTTCCACAGCATGATCGGCCTGGCCGCGGTGTTCATCGCGGTGGCGGCGGTGGCCGAGCCTTGGGCTTTCGGCATCACCGCCAAGGGCGGCGAAATCCCCGGCGGCAACCGCATTGAGCTCGCACTCGGCGCCTTCATCGGCGCCATCACCTTCACCGGTTCGGTCATCGCCTTTGGCAAGCTCAGCGGCAAGTACAAGTTCCGTTTGTTTCAAGGCGCGCCGGTCACCTTCAAAGGCCAGCACAAGGTCAACCTGGCACTCGGCCTGGCCACGCTCTTCTTCGGCTTTGGCTTCTGGCATAGCCAAAGCGGGCTGGATTTCGCGATCATCATCGCGCTGGGTTTCCTGCTCGGCGTGCTGCTCATCATCCCAATCGGCGGCGCCGACATGCCGGTGGTGGTGTCGATGCTCAACAGCTACTCGGGCTGGGCCGCGGCGGGCATCGGCTTCAGCCTGAACAACAGCATGCTGATCATTGCCGGCAGCCTGGTCGGCAGCTCGGGCGCGATCCTCAGCTACATCATGTGCAAGGCCATGAACCGCTCGTTCTTCAACGTCATCGGCGGTGGCTTTGGTGGCGAGGTCGCGGCCGCCGCCGGCGCGCAACAGCAGCGCCCGGTGAAGAGCGGCAGCGCCGACGACGCCGCCTTCATCCTCGGTAACGCCGAGACCGTGGTCATCGTGCCCGGCTACGGCCTGGCGGTGGCGCGCGCGCAGCACGCGGTGAAAGAACTGGCCGCCAAACTCACGGCCAAAGGGGTGACGGTGAAATACGCCATCCACCCCGTGGCCGGGCGCATGCCGGGGCACATGAACGTGCTACTGGCCGAGGCCGAGGTGCCCTACGACCAGGTCTTCGAGATGGAAGACATCAACGGCGAATTCGGCCAGGTCGACGTCGCCATCGTGCTCGGCGCCAACGACGTGGTGAACCCTGCCGCGCACACCAAGGGCAGCGCCATCTACGGCATGCCCATCCTGGAGGCCTACAAGGCCAAGACCGTGATCGTCAACAAGCGCTCGATGGCGTCGGGCTACGCGGGTCTCGACAACGAGCTCTTCTACATGGACAAA
>JANOJR010000375.1:0-2016 GCA_031418855.1 Rubrivivax sp. | reverse complement strand
CGGCTTCGTCGAGCACAAAGATCTCGACCTGGCGCAGGTCCAGCGTGCCTTGCTGGTGGTGGTCGAGCAGGCGGCCCGGGGTGGCCACAAGAATGTCGACACCTTTGCGCAGGCCGTTGATCTGCGGCTGCATGCCGACGCCGCCGAAGACCACCATGCTGGTCAGCGGCAGGTACTTGCCATAGGTGCGCACGCTCTCTTCAACCTGCGCGGCCAACTCTCGAGTGGGGGTGAGGATCAAGCAGCGGATGGCCTTGCGGCCACGCGCGTCGACGACGGGCTTGCCCACCGTCAGGCGCTGCAACATCGGCAGCACGAAGCCTGCCGTCTTGCCGGTGCCGGTTTGTGCGCCGGCGAGCAGGTCGCCGCCGTTCAGTACCGCAGGAATGGCTTGCGCCTGGATGGGGGTGGGGGTGTCGTAGCCCTGGTCGCGAATCGCGCGCAGGAGCGGCTCGGCCAAGCCGAGGTCGGTAAATTGCATGGGTGTGGCCCGCTGAGGGCTAGGTTTCGCGGCCTGCTGTCGCCCGCCTATAGGGTAGGTCGGTGGCGCACCAGTCGGTAGGCGCGAGAGCTTGAGTACGTCGGAATCGACTGCGCCGCGATGACTGGAGGCCGCGGCGCTGCGGGGAGTCTAACCGCTGCGCTGCGGTTGGCCTTTGGTGGGTGACCCCGGAACCCGGGCTATTCGGGTTTCGCGCCCGTGGCCTTGACCACACGCCGCCACTTTTCAACGTCGCTGGTGAGGAAGCTGCTGAACTCGTCAGGCGTGCCGGCCACGACTTTGGCGCCGTCGGGCTCCAGGCGCGATTTGAGTTCGGGCAGCTGGGCTGCTTTGACTGCGCTGGCATGCAGCCGCGCCAGGATGTCCCGGGGCAATTTGGCCGGTGCCAACAGCCCGAAGTAGGCGCTGGACTCGAAGCCGGGCAGTGACTCGGCGATGGTCGGCGTGTCAGGCAGCGCCGGGATGCGCGTGGCGCCCGTCACCCCCAGCGCCTTGACCTTGCCGGCCTTGATCTGCGGCACGGCGTTGATGACGGCCGCGAACATCAGCTTGACCTGGCCGCCCATCACGTCCATCAGCGCCGGCGTGCTGCCTTTGTAGGGGATGTTGACGATGTCCACGCCGGCGCTGAGCTTGAAGAGTTCACCCGCCATGTGGATCGAGGTGCCCAGGCCCCCGATGGCGAAGTTGAGCTTGCCCGGCTGCGCGCGCGCCATGGCGATGACGTCGCGCGCGTCTTTGGCCGGGAAGTCGGGTGCGGCCACCAGCACCGCAGGCCCGGTGGAGATCTGGCTGATGGGCGTGAAATCGCGCACCGCGTCATAGGGCACCTTGTCGCCGTACAGGCCCATGTTCACGCTGTGGCTGGTGTTGACGAAGAGCAGCGTGTAGCCGTCGGGCGCGGCCTTGGCCACGGCCTCGGCGGCGATATTGCCGCCGGCACCGGCGCGGTTTTCCACCAGCACAGGCTGGCCGAAGTCACGCGCCATCTCAAGGGCCAAAAAGCGCGCCAGCGTGTCGGTGGTGCCGCCGGGCGTGACGCCGACGAGGATGCGAATCGGCTTGGCCGGCCAGGCCTGCGCCCAGGCCACACCTATCGGCGCCAAGCAAAGCGTCAACGCGCACAGCAGCGAGCGTCTGGCCGTCACGGCTCAGCCCCCAGCAGCGGGCATCGTCTGGTGCGCATTCAAACGCAGCCAGCCGCGCGTGATGCGGTAGATGGCCCAAAACCCCAGCAAGGCCATGCCCAGCGCCCAGGTGCCGAAGCCGATCAACACGAGCGTTAGCGGCGCCGACACTACGGCCACGAGCACGGCCCAGGCCAGCGCAAACCAGAAGGTGCGGATCTGCCAGCTGAAGTGCGAGTCCAGCCAGCTGCCGCGCACTTCACTGCGCTTCACGTAGTTGATGATGACGGCGATGATCGACGGCCAACCGAAGAGAAACGAGCCCACGATGCTGGCCGCGCCGAAGGCACCGAGCACGAGGCCCAGGGCATGCAGGCCGTAGACGAT
>JANOJR010000374.1:0-6746 GCA_031418855.1 Rubrivivax sp. | reverse complement strand
GTGGCCACACCGTTGGCATCGGCCTGCAGGGCCTGGATGCGCGCGAGCAAGGCGTCGCGCCCAGGCAGCTGGGCCATCACCTTGTGGGTGGCCTGGGCCTGCGCGCGCAGCCAGGCTTGCACGGCCTCACTCTTGACGTTTTCAAGCTCGCGGTAGGGGTCGGGTACGCGTGTGCCCCAGTGCGTGTCGAAGGCGCTGCCGGCGGGCCAGGGCGCGGGCATGTCGACACCGGCGACGGTTTGTCGCGCGAAGGTGGTGGTCAGCATCAGGCAGCTCAGGCTCAGGGCAACAAAGGTGTTCTTCATGCAAGACTCGGGTTCGAATCAAAAAGAAGAGGCATTGTCCGGGATGACACAACACCTTACGCCGCGCGCGCTGGCGCTGGTGTCCCTGCTCACGCTCTTGTGGGGCACCAACTGGATGCTCTTCCCGCTGGCAGTGCGTGAAGTTTCGGTGTGGACCTTTCGCGGCGTGGCCATGCTTGGCGCCGGGCTGATGCTGCTGGCGGTGGCGCGTGCGCGCGGCCAGAGCCTGCGCCTGCCCACAGCGCAGCGCCCGCGCGTGGTCGCCGCCGCGCTCATCTACCTCGCGCTGTGGAATGTGGCCAGCACGTATGCCGCCGTGCTGATCCCCTCAGGCCAGGCCGCGCTGCTGGGTTTCACGATGCCGCTGTGGGCCGCCCTTTTTAGCTGGCTGGTATGGCGCGAGCCGCTGCGTGGGCGCATGCGCTGGGCCATGCTGCTGGGCGCCGTGGGTGTGGGCTTGCTGATGTGGCGCAGCCTGGGTGCGTACGCGCAAGCGCCGCTGGGTGTGGGCCTGGGCTTGCTGGCGGGCATCGGCTGGGCCGCGGGCACGCTCATCCTCAAGCGCGGCGGTGTGGCCTTGCAGGGCAGCGTCTCGGCCACGGTGCTCACCGGCTGGCAGTTGCTCATCGCCGCCGTGCCGGTAAGCATCGGCGCCATCGCCTTTGCACAGGGGCCGTGGTTCATGCCCAGCATCAGCAGCGTGCTGCTCATCAGCTACATCACCATCGTGCCCATGGCCCTGGGCAACCTGGCCTGGTTTTCCATCGTCGGCTTGCTGCCGGCGAATGTGGCCGGGCTGTCGTCGATCATGGTGCCGGTGGTGGCCATGCTTGCCGGCGCACTGGTGCATGGCGAGCCGCTGGGGCTGGTGCAGTGGGCGGCGATGGTGTGCTGTGTGGCAGCCATCGGTTTGGTGATGCTCAAGCCAGCACGTGCCGTGGCTCCTTAGCGCCACACCCAGGGGCGCGCCGCGCGGTCGGCGGCTTCGAAGGCCGTGATCTCCGCACGCAGCTGCCAAGTGCGGTCAATCGCGTCCAGGCCGGTGAGCAGCATCTCGCGCTCGTGCTCGTCGATCTCGAAGGGCCAACGCACACCGCCCTGTGCACGTACTTCGCACGCTAGCAAGTCCACCGTCACCGTGATGGCCCGGGCACTTGCCAGCGCGCCCAGCGTCGCCACGGCATCAGCTGGCAGCGTCACCGGCAGCAGGCCGTTGCGCAGGCAGTTGGTGCGAAAGATCGAACCAAAGCTCGGCGCGATGAGAGCGCGAAAACCAAACTGCGCCAGCGCCCACGCGGCCATTTCGCGCGACGAGCCGCAGCCGAAATTGGCACCCGTGATCAGGATGCTGGCCGAGCGCCAAGGCTCGCGGTTGAGCACGAAGTCGGGGTCTTCGCCGCCGCTGGCCAAGTAGCGCCAGGACGTGAAGAGCTTGGGACCGTAGCCTTCGCGTGCGGGCGAGGTGATCTCGCGGGAGGGGATGAGGATGTCGGTGTCGATGTTCTCGCGCAAGAGCGCGGCGGCGATGCCGTGGGCGGTGGTGAAGGGCGTCATGGCGTGGTCACCCGCCTTGGGTCGGCGATGCAGCCGGCCAGCGCCGACGCCGCCACCGTGGCCGGGCTGGCGAGGTGCGTGCGCACGCCCGGGCCTTGGCGGCCTTCGAAGTTGCGGTTGGTGCTGCTGATGACGCGTGGCGGGCCTTGCGCGGCCATGCGGCCTTCATGCCCGAAGCTGTCGACGCCAGCAAAGAAACACAGCGAGCAGCCGCTCGTGCGCCACTCGAAGCCGGCCTCGATGAAATCGCGGTGCAGGCCCTGCGCTTCGGCGTCAGCACGCACCTGCATCGAGCCCGGAACGACCATGGCTTTGACGCCGGGCGCGACGCGGCGCCCGCGCACCACCGCAGCGGCCGCGCGCAGGTCGCTCAGGCGGCTGTTGGTGCAACTGCCGATGAAGGCGGCGTCTATCGGCGTGCCCAAAAGCGGTGCACCAACCTGCAGGCCCATGTAGTCAAGCGCCCGCTGCCAGGCGGCGCGGCGCTGGGCGTCGGGCGCGCTGGCCGGGTCGGGTGCGCGCATGTCAATCGCGCCGGCGTGCTCGGGGCTGGTGCCCCAGCTGACTTGCGGCGCCAAGGCGCTTACATCCAAAGTTAGCTCGGCGTCCCAGCGCGCGCCGTCGTCGCTGTGCAGCGTGCGCCAATGGGCCAGCGCCGCGTCCCACGCCGCGCCCTTGGGCGCGAAGGGCCGCCCCGCCACCCACTGCGTGGTGCTGTCATCGGGGGCCACCAGCGCCGTCCAGGCGCCGAACTCCACGGCCATGTTGCACAGCGTGAGCCGTGCTTCCACGTCCAGGGCGCGCACGGCCGCGCCGCTGAATTCGATGGCGCAGTCGTCGCCGCCCGTCGCGCCAAAGCGCGCGATCAAGGCCATCACCATGTCCTTGGCGCTCACTTGTGGTGTTAGCACGCCGTCAAAGCGCACGCGCATGCGCTGCGGCCAGGGCCTCACCAAGGTTTGCGTGGCCACCGCATGTTCACCTTCGGTCGAGCCGATGCCCCAGGCCAGCGCGCCAATGCCACCCACCGTGCCGGTGTGGCTGTCGGGGCAGACGAGCGTGATGCCGGGCAAGGCGATGCCTTGTTCGGGCGAGACGACATGCACGATGCCTTGCTGCGCGTCGTGCAAATCAAAGAGCCGGATGCCGGCTTTGCGCGTGCGGTCGCGCAGCGCCTGGATGAAGCCCAGGCCGACAGTGCTTTGCGTGGCGTCGCTGCGCGCGGGCGAGGTGTCGACCACGTGGTCGGTGATGCCAAACACGAGCTCGGGGTGCGCCGGCTTTCGGCCCGCTGCTTCAAGCCCTGCCAGCAAGGCCGGGCCGGTGCGTTCGTGCAGAAAGATGCGGTCGATGAAGAGCAGGCTGCGTCGGCCGTCAAGCTCCTTGATCCGGTGCGCGCGCCAGATCTTGTCAATGACGGTCAGTGTGTTCACGTCGACATTTTCCTCTGCGTTCGCTTGCGCGTTCGCTTGCGCGTTGGGTCACGCCCCTGGTTCGCCCGGCTCGGCGCGGGCCGTGCGAGCAAAGGCTGTCGGCGCCTGGGGCCTTGGGTTGAATCGGCTACATTCGTGCCATGTCTCGTCACCTGCGATTCGTACTGTTGTGGCTGCTGGCGCTGGCGCTGCCCGTGCAGGGCTTGGCCAGTGCCGCCATGCTGCACTGTGCGAGTAGCCATGAGCGCATGCACGCCCTGCAAGGCGACGCGGGTCTGGTCGCTGGCGCTGTCGGGGCGAGAGTCAGCGTTGACGTGGCTACGCACCACGGCGCTCACGACCACGGCTACCCACCGATGGCCGCTGCGCACGACGGGCACGACCCTGACCCAGGCCGTAAGGCCGGTGACCCGCTCACCGACCAAGGCACGTACAGCTGCAGCGCATGTGCAGCGTGTTGCTCGGCCTGCGCGCTGTCCGGCAGCGTGACCACGCTGGCGACACCGGACTTCGCGCCCACGGTCTTCGCCGCTCTGGCGTACGCGGCCGATGCGTTTGCGGCCGAAGGGCCCGAGCGCCCGCCTCGACTTCTGTCGGTCTAGGCTTGCTGCCGCAGCGCGTGCCCATGCACGCGTATTTGCGCGCACACAGGCAGCCTGCTGCGCCGCAGCCTTCGCAATTACCGGGGGCTACCGAATCTGTCTTGATGGACCCGAGGTCACCATGCTGTATCGCGTCTTGCATTCCCGCTTTCGTCGAGCGCCTCGCGCTCTGATGCCAGCCATCCTCCTGAGCCTGCTGGCCCTGCCTGTGCAGGCGCAGACCACCCCGCGCATCGCTGCGCCCGACCCACTGGACGCCAAGGCCAAGGTGCCGGCACTGGTCTACGAGTCGGCGCTTGCGAACTACCTGCGCATGGCCGAGCTCAAGCCCATTCCCTGGCGCGAGGCTAACGACACGGTGACGCGCATTGGCGGATGGCGCGTCTATGCGCGTGAGGCACAGCAGCCGGAGACGCCGCTGCTTGTGGCACCGCCCGCGCCACCGCCCACGCCGCCGCGTGCCGCGCCTGGCGCGCCAGCGTCCCCGCACGCCGGACATCGCGCGCCA
Source organism: Rubrivivax sp. (assembly GCA_031418855.1). Classification (GTDB taxonomy): domain Bacteria; phylum Pseudomonadota; class Gammaproteobacteria; order Burkholderiales; family Burkholderiaceae_C; genus Rubrivivax. The sequence goes on along the minus strand of JANOJR010000374.1, from coordinate 2,344 downwards.
TGACCGCCACCACCTTGACCATGAGCCTGGGCCACAACCCCACGCCGACAAGCGCCGCGTGGCGCGAGCTTGCGCGCACCGGCGTGGCGGCGGCCGTGGCCCTGGCACTCGCCGGTTGCGCGTCGCTCGGTGCCGACACTGGCTTCGCACCCGTCGAGCAAGCCGCCAAGGAACGCCTGGGCAAAGAGCTGCGCTGGGCGCGCACCGACGCGGAGCGCGACCTCATCGACAAGCGTGTTGCCGAGCTTCTGGCCGGGCCGTTGAGCGTGGACGACGCCGTGCAGCTCGCCTTGCTCAACAACCGCGGCTTGCAGGCTATGTTTCAGGAGCTCGGTGTGGCGCAGGCCGATCTGGTGCAGGCCGGGCGGCTGCCCAACCCCGGCGTGTCGATCGGGCGCACAAAGCAGGGCCACGAGATCGAGCTGGAGCGCAAACTGGTTTTCAACCTGGCGCGGCTCATCGCCCTGCCGCTGGTGAAAGACCTGGAGTCGCGCCGCTTCGCGCAGACCCAGGGCGCCGTCACGCTGGAGATGCTGACCCTGGCCACTGAGGCGCGCAAGGCCTACATCAACGCCGTGGCCGCCACTGAGACCACGCGCTACATGCGCCAGGTCATGCAGGCGGCCAACGCCAGCGCCGAGCTCGCGCGGCGCATGGAGCAGGTGGGCAACTTCAACAAGCTGCAACGCGCGCGTGAGCAGAGTTTTTACGCCGACGCGGGGCTGAATCTCGCGCGTGCCGAGCTGGCACAGCGCGCCATGCGGGAGCGCTTGACCAGGCTGCTCGGCCTGTGGGGCGCGCAGGCGCAGTTCACGCTGCCCGAGCGCTTGCCCGAGCTGCCGAAGTCGGTGCAGGACTTGCCCGAGATCGAACGCCTGGCGCTAGAGCAGCGTCTCGATGTGCGCGGCGCCAAGCTGGCCGCCGAGCAGACGGCGAAGAACCTGGGCCTGACGCGCACCACGCGCTTCATCAACGTGCTCGAGTTCGATGTCATCCGCAACCGCTCGAACGAAGCGCCGCCGACGCGCGGCTACGAGATCGGCTTCGAGCTGCCGCTCTTCGACTGGGGCGACGCGCGTGTGGCCAGGGCCGAAGCGATCTACATGCAAACGCTGGACCGCGCCGCACACACGGCGATCAACGCACGCTCCGAGGTGCGCGAGGCCTACAGCGGTTACCGCGCGGCCTACGACATTGCGCGCCACCACCTCGAAGAGATCGTGCCGATACGCCAGCGCATCGCCGAAGAAAACCTGCTGCGCTACAACGGCATGCTGATCGGCGTCTTTGAGCTGCTGGCCGACGCGCGCGCGCAGATCACCAGCGTCAATAGCGCTATCGAATCGCTGCGCGACTTCTGGCTGGCCCAGGCCGAGCTCGACATGGCGCTCGTTGGCCGCCCCAGGCTGGACGCGCCCGCCGGCCCCGCGACCACCGCGCAGCCCGGTGCGGCTGCCCACTGACAGACAAGGAACACAAGATGGTTTCACGACGTAATTTCATGGGCGGCGCAGGCGCTGTCACCGCCGCTGTGAGCGCCGCCGCCGTCAGCAAAGTGGCCATGGCCGCCCTGCCCGAGCCGGTGATCCAGACCAAGCCCGACACGATGCCGCCGCTGGTGCCCAGCACCGGCCGGCCCTACAACCCGGTGGTCACGCTCAACGGCTGGACTTGTCCGTGGCGCATGAACCAGGGCGTGAAGGAATTTCACCTCGTGGCCGAGCCGGTGGTGCGCGAGATGACGCCAGGCTTCAAGGCGCACCTGTGGGGCTACAACGGCCAGAGTCCGGGGCCGACCATCGAAGTCGTGGAAGGCGACCGCGTGCGTGTGTTCGTGACTAACAAGTTAGGCGAGCTGACCAGCATCCACTGGCATGGCCAGCGCCTGCCCAACGGCATGGACGGCGTGACGGGGCTGAACCAGCCTGGCATCCCACCCGGCAAGACCTATGTCTACGAGTTCGTGGCGCGCCGGCCCGGCACCTTCATGTACCACCCGCATGCCGACGAGATGGTGCAGATGGCGATGGGCATGATGGGTTTCTGGATCACACACCCGAAGGGGAAACACCCGCTCATCGATGAGGTCGACCGCGACTTCGTGTTCCTGCTCAACGCCTACGACATCGACCCCGGCAGCTTCACGCCGAAGATCATGACCATGCTCGACTTCAACCTGTGGAGCTGGAACAGCCGCATCTTCCCCGGCATCGACCCACTCGTCGTGAAGCACATGGACCGCGTGCGCCTGCGCATCGGCAACTTGACGATGACCAACCACCCGATCCATCTGCACGGGCATGAATTCCTGATCACTGGCACCGACGGCGGGCCCACACCCAAG
>JANOJR010000373.1:0-3808 GCA_031418855.1 Rubrivivax sp. | reverse complement strand
GTCTGAGCGGCGCCAACATCGAACCCCCACCCCAACCCTCCCCCTTGAAGGGGGAGGGAGCAAGACACTCACAGCGCCGGCGCGATGCTCTCGGCGTAGTCGTACAGCGCCGCCAACAACCCCTGCCCACGCTCGTCCGCCCCTTCGGCCAAGCGGTCGATCTGGTCGAAGTAGCTTGAGAGCGTCAGCGCGCCCCCAGCCCCGCCGTGCAAGCGCTCGCCGCAATGCCGCAACCAGCGCGCCAGCTCGTCCTCACCCAGGCTTTGCACATGGTTGCGTGCGCGAAAGCGAAAGAGCAGCTCGTCCAGGCGCTCATCACGAAACGTCGGCTTCGACTTGGCCAGTGCTTCGGGCGTTAGTTTGCGCAGCCGCTCTAGCTGGCGGCGGTCTTCGTCCCCGATGAAGCCACCGTAGAGGTCGGCGTCCACATCCACCGGCTCGGCCGCCGTCTCGCGCGCGAAGACACGGTCCCACACACCCAGCATGGGGCCGGCCACGCGCACTACGTTTTGCGCATGGCGCAGCGCCAGCGCTTTGTCGATGCCAAACATCTCTGCACGCTCGGGCGTGAGCGTGGCCAGGTTCTTGATGACGATGGGCGACTTGTTGATGTGGATGGTCTTCAGCGGCAGCCGCGTCATGCCCTCGGGCAATTCTTCCTGGCGCGTGAACATGCGCTGGCGAATCACCGCGGCGTCCAGCGTCAACAGCTCGGCGGGGTCGTGCGCCAGGTCCCACACGATCACTTCATTGCGGTTGCTGGGGTGCGGCGCCAACGGCGCCACGATGGCCATGCAGCCCTGGCTCGCCGAGTACATGCCCGAGATGTGCAGCACCGGCGCGCCGCTGACGAGCTCGGCCTGCACCGCGCTCTTTTCGCGCAGACCAAGGCAGAAGTCCCACAGCCGCGCCTTGCGGGTCTTGAGGATGCGCGCCAAGGCCACCGTGGCGCGCACGTCGGACAGCGCGTCGTGCGCGGCGTCGTGCATCAAGCCATTGGCTAGCGTCAGATGTTCGAGCTTGAACGAGGGCCCGCCGTCTTCCCGCAGCGGCCACTCAATGCCCTCAGGCCGCAGCGCCCAAGTGCAGCGCACGGTGTCGAGCAAGTCCCAGCGGCCACAGCCGTTGCGCCACTCGCGCGCGTACGGGTCGATCAGGTTGCGCCAGAAGAGGAAGCGCGTGAACTCGTCGTCAAAGCGGATGCTGTTGTAGCCCACGCCGATGGTGCCCGGCAGCGCCAGCTCAGCTTCGATGGCCTCGGCAAACGCGTGCTCGGGCAGGCCGCGCTCCAGGCATTGCTGGGGCAGGATGCCGGTGAGCAGCACGCTTTCGGGGTCGGGCAGGTTGTCGGGTGCGGGCTGGCAGTACTGCATCACCGGGGTGCCGATTTCGTTCAGATCGGCATCGGTGCGCACGCCGGCAAATTGCGCGGGCCGGTCGCGCCGCGCGCTGCGGCCGAAGGTCTCGTAGTCGTGCCAGAAAAAACTGGTGGTGGCGGCGGCCATGGCGCGGCGCCGCCTACAGGCGCTGGGTGATCACGCTGCCAATGGAATAGCCGGCGCCGAAAGAGCAGATGACGCCGCGGTCCCCCACTTTCATGTCGCCGTGGTGCAAGTGAAACGCGATGATGGAGCCGGCCGAGGCCGTGTTGGCGTACTCGTCCAGGATCACCGGCGCCACGTCTTGCGTGGCCTCGCCGACGAGCTTTTTCATCACCAGCAGGTTCATGCCCAGGTTGGCCTGGTGCAGCCAATAACGTCGAACCTGAGTCGGCTCCAACCCCAGGCTGGCCAGATGCGACTCGATGTGCGCGGCAGCCATGGGCACGACTTCCTTGAAGACCTTGCGGCCCTCTTGGTAGAAGGTCTTGTCGCGCGCGTCAGGCTCGGTGTCTTCGCAGCGGTTCATGAAGCCGGCGTTGTTACGAATGTGGCTGGAAAACTGCGTCACGAGCCGGGTGCCGAGCACGCGCCACTGGTCGTTCGACGTCGCGGTGTCTTCGGCTTCGACGATGACGGCCGTGGCCACGTCGCCGAAGATGAAGTGGCAGTCGCGGTCGCGCCATTCCAGGTGCGCCGAGGTGATTTCGGGGCTGACCACGAGCACGCAGCGCGCGCTGCCGCTGCGCACGGCGTTGACGGCCTGTTCGATGCCGAAGGTGGCCGAGGAGCAGGCCACGTTCATGTCGAAGCCGTAGCCACCGGCGCCGATGGCCTGCTGGATCTCGCAGGCCATGGCCGGGTAGGCGCGCTGCATGTTGGCCGCAGCGCAGAGCACGCCGTCAATATCTTTGCCTTCCTTGCCGGCGGCGGCCATGGCGGCGCGCGCGGCCGCCACGCCAATCTCGGCCATGAGTGATAACTCGCTATCGCCACGGGGCGCAAAACGCGGCTTCATGCGCGTGGGGTCGAGCACGCCGCTCTTGTCGATGACGAAGCGGCGCTTGATGCCCGAGGCCTTTTCGATGAACTCTTCGCTCGACGGCACCAGGGCCGCGCGCTCGCCCGCCGCGATGGCCGGCGCGTGCAGCGCGTTCTGCAGCGCCACGTAGGCGTTGAAAGATTCGACCAACTCGGCGTTGGTGATGATGTGCGGCGGGGTGTAGAGCCCCGTGCCGGAGATGACGACGTTTTTCATGCGCGGCAGTTTAGGCCGAGCATGGCGCGCGGGCATTGGCGCGAACCCGGCCAGCCCGGGCTGGCCAGGCGCCTAGAACCGAGCCGCCGCGCGCAGCTCGTCAACGTCAAACTGCAGCTTGACGAAGGCTTCGCTGCCACGCTTGCGCACGGGGTCGCCACTGCTGGAGCGGCTGGCGCCGACGTAGAGCAAGGTGCCGGCTGAGCGGCGCCAGGTGTAGGTCAGCGACGTCGCGCGGCTGGCGCTCTTGGCGGCGGCCACGCCGGGTTCGGCACGACGCTCGAAGCCCGTGTGCTGCACGATGGCGCGCAAGTTGTGGCGGCCATCGAAATGCCACACCGCCAGCACCTGCGTGGCGTTTTCGACGTAGCTGCGCTGGCCCTCGCGGTCCAGGCGGAACATCGAAAACGTGGGCTCGATTTCAAGGTGGCGCAGCGGCCGCAGTTTGCCCTTGAGGTTGGCGCGAAAACCGCTGCGCACACGCAGTGCGCTGGTGTCGGCCAGTTGCCCGACCGAGATGTTCGCGTCGACCAAGGGGAACCACGCTGCCGGCGACAGCACCAGGCCCGAGGCGACAAAGTGTTCGGCCAAGAGCGCCGTGTTGGCGCTGGCGCGCACTTGCGAGACCGGGAAATACTCCAGCCACCACTCCAGGTTGCGCGCGCCGCTGGACCACAGGCCCGGACGCAGCACCTGCTTAACGAGCTGGCCATTCACGCGGTCGCGCACCTGCTCGGCCTGCACGTTCACGAAAAATTCGTTGAAGGGGCCGACACCGAACCAGCCCTTGCTTTGAAACGCGGTGAAGGCGCGCACACCCGACTGCGCCACAAAGCCAGTGTCATGGCGAAAGTCGCTGCCGATGTCGTCCAAGGTGATGACCGTCTCACCACCTTCGACCTGGCGTTGCAAACGCAGGTTGACGCGCTGGCCCGTCACCGTCGGCCCACGCTCAAGGGCACTGGTGCCCGCACGCGCCGTCGTCTGCGACATCAACCACTGCGCACGCATGCGCCAGGCGTCGTCGATTTGCCAGGCGACGTCAGGGCCGACGACGTTGTTGTCACCGCGGTCTTGGCCATAGCGCCGCGCGGCCAGCACGCCACCCCACTGAAAGCGGCCTTCATCGCGGCGCACACGCGCGGCCAGCGTGGTCGACGAAGGCTGTTCG
>JANOJR010000372.1:0-3620 GCA_031418855.1 Rubrivivax sp. | reverse complement strand
CGAGGCCTTGTTCCAAAGTGCCGCCAAGCGCGCGCAGTGCTTCATGAACGAAGGCGTGACGACGCTGGAAATCAAGTCAGGCTATGGACTCACCGCCGAGCACGAAGCACGTTGCCTCGCAGTCGCGCGGCGGCTGGGCCGCGAGCTGCCCTTGAGCGTGTGCACCACCTCGCTCGGCGCACATGCCTTGCCACCCGAGTTCGAAGGCCGCGCCGACGACTACATCGACACCGTGTGCGCCTGGCTGCCCGCACAACACGCGGCAGGCTTGGTCGATGCGGTCGACGTGTTCTGCGACAGCATCGGCTTCACAGCCGCGCAAACCGAGCGCGTCTTCAAAGCGGCGCACGCGCTGGGCTTGCCCGTGAAGCTTCACGCCGAGCAGCTGAGCAACCTCGAAGGCGCGGCGCTCGCCGCACGCTACGGCGCGCTGTCGTGTGACCACCTCGAACATCTATCCATCGCAGGCATCACTGCCATGAAGGCAGCAGGCAGCGTGGCCGTGCTGCTGCCGGGTGCGTACTACTTCCTGCGCGAAACCAAATTGCCGCCAATACAAGCGCTGCGCGAGGCCAGCGTGCCTATCGCCATCGCCAGCGACCACAACCCCGGCTCGAGCCCCGCGTTGTCGCTGCTGCTCATGCTGAACATGGCCTGCACGCTCTTTCGTTTGACGCCGGAGGAAGCCTTCAAAGGCATCACGGTACATGCGGCGTTGGCACTGGGCTTGAAAGACCGCGGCCAACTCGTCGCCGGCCAGCGCGCCGACTTCGTGGTGTGGGACGCCGAACACCCGCGCGAGCTGGCCTACCGCTTTGGCCACAACCCTTGCCGTCAGCGTTATCACGCCGGCGTGTTGACGCGCTCCCTCCCCATGGAAGGGGAGGGGATGAGGCGGGGGTCGACTGCATGACGCCACCCATCTTCACCCTCCACGCCGGCACCAAGCCGCTGCTCATCAGCATGCCGCATGTCGGCACCTTCATCCCGCCGGCGCTGCACCCGCGCTTGGTGCCCCGCGCGCTCGACGTCGAAGACACCGACTGGTTTCTCGACCGCCTCTACGCCTTTGCGCACGACCTTGGCGCCAGCCTGCTCGTGCCCACCCATAGCCGTTTTGTGGTCGACCTCAACCGCCCCAGCGACAACCAGCCGATGTACATCGGCCGCAACAACACCGAGCTGTGCCCGACACGTTTTTTCACCGGTGAGCCGATCTACCGCGAGGGCAAGACGCCCAGCGAACGCGACGTGCAAGCGCGTGTGGCCAACTACTGGCAGCCCTACCACGACGCCCTGCGCAACGAGCTCGCCCACCTGCGCGCCGCGCACGGCCACGCCGTGCTCTTCGACGCCCACAGCATCAAGAGCGAACTGCCCTGGCTCTTCGAGGGCGAGCTGCCGCACATGAATCTGGGCACGGCGGCGGGTGCGAGTTGCGCCGCGTCGCTAACGTCCAAGTTAAGTGCAATTCTGGTCGCCACGCCGGCCTACAGCCACGTGGTCAACGGCCGCTTCAAAGGCGGCCACATCACGCGCCACTACGGGGCGCCCTCCCATGGCGTGCACGCCGTGCAGCTGGAAATGTGCTGGCGCGCCTACATGCTCGAAACACCGCCCTACCGTTGGCACGAGACACGCGCCGCGGCCGTCACACCCCTCTTGCGCCAGCTCGTGCAAGCCATGATCGACTGGCGGCCGCATGCAGCCTGAGGTGCTTTGGGCGCCCCAAGCCTGGGTCGGCGGGCGCTGGCGCGACAGCGTGGTGTTGCAGGTGGGCGCCCACGGCCACTGGTCGGCCGTCACTGCGGAGGCGCCCTGCCCCGACCACGCCACACGCCTGACGGGCGCAGCGCTGCCCGGGCTGGTGAACGCCCACAGCCACGCCTTCCAGCGCGCCTTTGTCGGCCAGGCCGAAACACGCGACAGCGCCCACGACGACTTCTGGTCCTGGCGCGACCGCATGTACCGCGTGGCGCTGCGCATCACGCCCGAACAGCTGCGCGCCGTGGCCGCACACCTGTACATCGAGCTGCTGCGCGGCGGCTACACGCAGGTGTGCGAGTTTCACTACCTTCAACATGCCCCCGACGGTGGCCGCTACGGCGACCCTGCGGCGATGTGCTGGGCCTTGGCCGACGCGGCAGCCGACGCCGGCATCGGCCTGACCATCCTGCCCGTGCTGTATGAACGCGCAGGCTTTCAGCAGACCACACTGCGCGACGATCAACGCCGTTTCAAGACCACAGCGCACGAGGTGATGGCCCTACGCGATACCGTGGCTAACAGCCAAAGAGCGCTGACCAACGCCGGCCTGGCCATCCACTCTTTGCGCGCTGCGTCGCCCGCATCCATGCGCACCCTGATCGACGGCGCGGGCGCGGGCCCCGTGCACATCCACGTCGCCGAACAAACCGCCGAGGTCGACGACTGCCTGGCCGCCACCGGCTGCCGCCCTATCGAGTGGCTGGCCAAGCACGCGCCGCTGGACAAACGCTGGCAGCTCGTGCATGCCACGCACAGCACGCCAGGCGAGATCGACGCCGTGGACAAGAGCGGCGCCGGCGTGGTGCTGTGCCCCGGCACCGAGGCCAACCTTGGCGACGGTGTGGCCGACTTGAGCGGTTGGCTCGCGGCCGGCGTGCCGCTGAGCATCGGCTCCGACAGCCAGGTCACACGCAGCTGGAGTGAAGAGCTGCGCTGGCTCGAGTACGGCCAGCGCCTGGTGCAGCGCCGGCGCAATGTGGCGGCCAGCCCCGCCAGCGGCCAACCCTCAAGCGCCGCACGCTTGTTTGAGCGCGTGCGCGCAGGCGGCGCGGCGGCGGCTGGCTTCACATGCTGGGGTCTGCAAGTCGGCGCGCGGGCGGACCTGCTGGTGCTGAACGGTGCCGACCCCGCGCTGCTGGGCCTGCCACGCCAGCATGCGCTTGACGCCGCCGTCTTCGCCGCTCCCACGCAGCCTTTCAGCGACGTGATGGTGGCCGGCCAGTGGCGCCTGCGCGGCCTGCAACATACTGGCCAGAGGGCTATCGCCAGCGAATTTGTGGCGGCGATGGCAAGCTTGCAGGCTTGAATTTGGCAGGTGCAAGGCGGCCATCACCCCAAGTTTGAGGTGGTGCCGCCGCCACCTCGGCCTTCCCTTCCTTGCCCAGCGCCCCTAGCATGCGCAGCTTCGCACTTTGCATAGCGCCCTACTTGCCTGCATGACCGAGATTCGCGCCCTACTGCTCACCGACGTGGTCGACAGCACCCTGCTTTCTGAAAAACTGGGTGACGCCGCCATGGCCGGGGTCTGGGCCGCGCACGACCGCTTGGCGCGCGACCTGCTGCCGACCTGGCGCGGCCGCGAGATCGACAAGACCGACGGCATGCTGCTGATGTTCGACAGCGCCCTTGATGCCGTGCACTACGCCATGGCCTACCACCGCGCGCTAGAGTCGTTGCCCCTCAGCCGGAAAGCGCGCGCCGGGCTGCATGTCGGGCCAGTCATCCTGCGCGAGAACAGCGCCGAAGACATCGCTCGCGGCGCCAAGCCGCTCGAACTTGACGGCCTGGCCAAGCCAACCACGGCGCGTGTGATGTCGCTGGCTGTGGGGGGCCAAACACTGCTCACCAGCGCC
>JANOJR010000371.1:0-3027 GCA_031418855.1 Rubrivivax sp. | reverse complement strand
CCTTGGCACTGGCGCTGCTGGCGCTGGCTGGCTTGGGCCTGAGGCAGCAGCAGCGGCAGCGGCAACGCTGATCATCCGGGGTTGCTGGCGCAACATCAGGGCCCCGCTGCGGCGGGGCCTTTTGCATGTCGCGGCCACCTTGCCGGAGACCGGGGCCTCAAACCGGCACGCAGTCCACGAAGTAGTGACGCTCGCCAGCCACCTCGCCGTCCTGCTCCACCAACCCATGCACGTCGGTATCAAATCCCGGGAACGCGGCGTTGAAGGCGCGGGCGAACTTGAGGTAGTCGACGATCTTGCGGTTGAAGCGCTCGCCGGGAATCAAGAGCGGGATGCCCGGTGGGTAGGGCGTTAGCAAGGATGTCGTGACACGCCCTTCCAGGTCGTCGATCGGCACACGCTGCGTCTTGCGGTGGGCGATGTGCGCGAAGGCGTCACTGGGTTTCATGGCCGGGTGCAGGTCGGACAAATACATCTCCGTGACCAGCCGCGCGATGTCGCTCTTGGCGTACATCTCGTGGATGCTCTGGCACAGGTCACGCAAACCCGTGCGCTCGTAGCGCGGGTGCGTGGCCACGAACTCGGGCAGCACGCGCCACATCGGCGCGTTGCGGTCGTAGTCGTCCTTGAATTGCTGCAAGGCCGCGAGCAAAGTGTTCCAGCGGCCCTTGGTGATGCCGATGGTGAACATGATGAAGAAGGAGTACAGGCCCGTCTTCTCGACCACCACGCCATGCTCGGACAAATAGCGCGTGACGATGGCCGCCGGGATGCCGGTCTTGGCGAACTTGCCGTTGACGTTCAGGCCCGGCGTAATGATGGTGCTCTTGATGGGGTCGAGCATGTTGAAGCCCGTCACCAGGTCGCCAAAGCCGTGCCACTTGTCGGTGCTCTTGAGCATCCAGTCGGCGGCTTTACCGATGCCCTCACCCACCAGCTTGTCCGGGCCCCAGACCTTGAACCACCAGTCGCGGCCGTACTCTTTGTCGACCTTGCGCATGGCACGGCGGAAGTCCAGCGCTTCGAGCAAGCTCTCTTCCACCAGCGCGGTGCCACCGGGTGGCTCCATCATCGCTGCGGCCACGTCGCAGCTGGCGATGATGGCGTACTGCGGGCTGGTGCTGGTGTGCATCAGGTAGGCCTCGTTGAAGAGATGGCGGTCCAGACCGCGCTTCTTCGCGTCTTGCACCAGCACCTGCGAGGCCTGGCTTAAGCCCGCCAGCAGCTTGTGCGTGCTTTGCGTGGCGAACACCAGCAAGTCGTTGGGCCGCCCGCGCTTCTTGCCCATGGCGTGGAAGCTGCCGTAGAAGCTGTGGAAGGCCGCGTGCGGCAACCAGGCTTCGTCGAAATGCAGCGTATCCACATAGCCGTCGACCGCGTGTTTGATGGTCTCGGTGTTGTAGAGCACGCCGTCATAGGTGCTCTGCGTGAGGGTCAGGATGCGCGGCTTGACCTTCTTCGGATCGACCCCTTTAAGCAGCGGGTTGGCGGCGATCTTGCGCTGAATCGCCTCGCGTGAAAACTCCGCCTGCGGGATCGGCCCGATGATGCCGAAATGGTTGCGTGTGGGCGGCAAGAACACCGGCACGGCGCCGGTCATGATGATCGAATGCAGGATCGAGACGTGGCAGTTGCGGTCGACCACCACCACGTCGCCGGGTGCGACCGTGTGGTGCCAGACCATCTTGTTGCTGGTGCTGGTGCCGTTGGTGACGAAGAAGCAGTGGTCGGCATTGAAGATGCGCGCGGCGTTCTTTTCGCTGGCTGCCACCGGGCCGGTGTGGTCAAGCAGCTGGCCGAGTTCGTCCACGGCATTGCACACGTCGGCACGCAGCATGTTCTCGCCGAAGAACTGGTGGAACATGCGCCCGACAGGGCTTTTGAGAAACGCCACGCCGCCAGAATGCCCGGGGCAATGCCACGAATAACTGCCATCTTGCGCGTAGTCAACTAATGCGCGAAAGAAGGGTGGCGCCAGGCCGTCGAGATAAGTCTTGCACTCGCGGATGATGTGGCGCGCCACAAATTCTGGCGTGTCCTCAAACATGTGAATGAAGCCGTGCAGCTCACGCAGGATGTCATTGGGGATGTGCTGGCTGGTGCGCGTTTCGCCGTACAGGTAAATCGGGATGTCGGCGTTCTTGCGGCGTATCTCTTCGATGAACTTGCGCAGGTTCAGCACCGCCGGGTCAAGCTCGGGGCCGGGCGTGAACTCTTCGTCGTCGATCGACAAGATGAAGGCGCTGGCGCGGCTTTGCTGCTGCGCGAATTGCGACAGGTCGCCATAGCTGGTGTTGCCAAGCACCTCGAAGCCTTCTTTCTCGATGGCTTGCGCCAGCGCGCGGATGCCCAGGCCCGAGGTGTTCTCGGAGCGGAAGTCTTCGTCGATGATGACGACGGGGAACGTGAAACGCATCATGGCTCCGGTGTCCTCCTTGGCGGCAGGTGGCTTGGGGGTCTGAAAAGAGCGCGAAGTGTAGGGGCGTGAGCCCCGCACCGAGCTGTCGGTACACTGCCTTTGGCCGTTGACGGCCGCAGCTGTGATGTGGAGACAACAATGGGCTGGAGCAACGCAACTTTCTGGTGGCTGGCAGCGGGCGCCCTGGTGGCGCTTGAGCTGACCACGGGCACCTTCTATCTGCTGATGCTGGCGCTGGGCGCGGGCGCCGGCGCGCTGGCAGCACACGCGGGCCTTTCGCTCACGGTGCAAACGGTGGTGGCCGCCACCATCGGCGTGGGGGCCACGGTCGCGTGGCACCTCAAGCGCGCGGGCGCGCCACAAGCCAAGCCCGCCGAATCCAACGCCGACGTCAACATGGACATCGGCGGCAGCGTGCATGTGCCAAGCTGGAACGCCGACGGCTCGGCGCGCGCCAGCTACCGCGGCGCCGAATGGGCGGTGCGCTTCGCGGCCGAGGGCACGCCCTCCCCCGGCAGCTTTGTCATCGTCGCCGTGCATGGCAACGAATTGCGTGTCGCGCCCGCCGGCGCCGCGCGCTGAATCCCATCCCGCAAGCCCCGAAAGCA
>JANOJR010000370.1:0-11417 GCA_031418855.1 Rubrivivax sp. | reverse complement strand
TGGCTCAACCGGGGGCGCCTCCGGCGGCCTGGCAGGGGCCTCAAGTTAAGACAGAATTCCTGAACAGCCAAAGACCTTCAACCCGCAGCCGATCCACTTATCGCAGCTGAATTTGTGTTCGAAGAAGCGGGGCCACCTCTGCTCGTGTGGCTTCGCCCAAGATCCATGCATCTAGCAACTATTGAGTTGACATAATATACATTGTGCTACTTTAACATCGAAGGACGCCACACGCGGAGCGAAGGCCAAACGCCGGCCCAAATGTGCTCAGCCCCAACGCCCCGCGACATCTTTCCGACAGTGGCGTCGCGTTTTTGCGGCATGCTCACCTCATGCAAGAAGAACTGAGACGATCGACGATCCGATGCTGTGCGCTTGCCAGCCTGATGCTCGGTATCGCTGCTGCAAGTGCCACGGCCGTGACCGAAGGCGCACCACCTGAAGCGCTTCGCTCGAAGGCGATCGAGACCTCAAAACCAGCGGACGCGGCTAAGCGCAGCAATTCCGGGTCGTCCGCGTCCGCATCCACCTCGGCTGCGGCCGCATCTGCCGCCAGCGCGTCCGAACTCGGCCCGGCGCCCATCCCAGACGAGCTCTTGGGAGTCGGTATCGTCGCGCCCGCGTCGACGCGGGACCAAACGCCGGGCCTGGACGAAAAGACCGCCCCCTGGGCTCCGATAGATCCGCGCACGGCCCCGGCGGCGGACGGCTCGGTCTGGGTCAACGGCGAGCCCGAAGTGACATGGCTGCGCTCGGTGCTGAACTATCTGCGCGACGACGGCTTGACCACGGTCATCGTCGTCCTGACCTTGGTCGGGCTGGTCTGGTTGCTCTATGCGATCTGGTCGTACTTAAGCCTATCGCTGACGCGCGCAGACGAGGTGCGGCCGCGGCGCAAACGCCATCGCCACCGCCAGAGCCATGGCTCTGAGCGCAGCGACGCGGATTCATCTACTCGGGAGCATCGGCGTCGGCGTCACTCGCGTCCATCGTCGTAGCGTCCACGCCTTCGGCCGGCGTCGGCGTGTGACGGTCCAGCGGCCGGCAGTGGTGCCGGTTGAGCTGGCTCAAACGCTCGGACCGCTCCATCGCTGCGAGCACGACCTCAGGGTGGGTCATCAGCATGAAGGGATTTCGGCTGGGTGATTCATGGGCCATGGTTGCGCTCCAGGTGACGTGACATCACGTCTTGTCGGCAAATCTACGGCGCAACCGCCCTACCGCGTAAGCGGCGCAGCGCCATGTGCCTTGTCAGATGACTTCTGACACGCTTGGCCATCAGCGACGAACCCGCAGGCCGCGCTTAACGCACCCCGGCGGCCAACTTGCTGCTCAGTGCCTCACGACTGCCGAGCTTCGCGAAGTCGGCCGCCGTCAGGCCACGGTCATTCTTGGCGCCAAGCGTTGCGCCGCGAAGGCGCAGCAGTTCGACCGACTCTTCGCTGCCGTACTGCGCGGCCATCATCAAAGGCGTGGTGCGGTTGGGCGACATGGCCTCGATGGGCGCGCCACGATCAAGAAGCAGCCGAACGGCCGCAGCCGAGGGGCCCGTAGCCGCGTAGTGCAGCGGCGACCAGCCTTCCTTGTGGACGGCAGCGCCACGCTCCAGCAGCTTGCGCATCCAGTCAAGCTGGCCACGCAGCGCGGCCATCATCAGCGCCGTTTCACCGGCGGCGTTGCTCGCATCGAGTTTGACGCCAGGGTGTATGAGCAAAACCTCGGCGACACGATACGCCTCGCCGCGCAGCGCCAGGAACAGCGCGTGCTGCCCTTTTTCGTCGACGGCGTTGGCGTCGAAGCCGCGTTCCAGCAAGCCTTTCACGCCGCTGGCGTTGTCAACCGTGATGGCCTGGAAGAAATCTTCGAAGGCCCCCGCATGCGCGCCGCTGGCCAGGCCCAAGCACAAACACAGGAGCAAGCTTCGCAGGCGCAGATTCAAGGTCATCACCGTGCTTTCACCCAGCGCGGTAGCGCGAAGAGTTGCTCGAAGTTTTCGCTCGTGGCACGTGCGACCTCAGTCACGGGCAGGCCTTTGAGCTCGGCCAACTTTGCGGCCACCAAAGGCACCCATGCGGGCGTGTTGAGCTTGCCACGGTGCGGCATGGGCGCGAGGTAAGGGCTGTCGGTTTCGATCAGGCAGCGCTCCAGTGGCAGCTCTCGCGCGATGCGTTGCAAGTCCACCGCGTTGCGGAAGGTCAGGATGCCGGAAAACGAAATGTGGAAACCCAGTTCGAGCGCGGCGTGGGCCACCTCCTGCGTTTCAGTGAAGCAATGGAAGACACCGCGCACGCGGCCCTGCCCTTCGTCGCGCAGCAACGCCAGCGTGTCGGCGCTGGCGCTGCGCGTGTGCACCACCAGGGGCAACCCCGTGATGAGCGCGGCGCGAATATGGACACGAAATCGCTCGCGCTGCCAAGCCATGTCGGCCACGCTGCGTGTACCCAGGCGGTAGTAGTCGAGCCCGGTCTCACCGATCGCCACCACGCGTGGCCGAGCGGCCGCTTGCACGAGGTCGTCGACGCTGGGCTCGCGCACACCCTCGTTGTCGGGGTGCACACCCACCGTGCACCAGAAGTTGCTGTGCGCCATGGCCAGGCTGTGCACGTCGTCGAACTCTTCCAGCGTGGTGCAGATGCACAGCGCGCGGTCGACCTCGGCCTCGGCCATACGCGCGCGGATGTCGTCGAGCTGCCCACGCAATTCTGGGAAGCTCAGGTGGCAGTGCGAGTCAACGTACATGGCGCGAGGGTGGCTGCAGGCTGCGCCGGTAGGTAAATTTCAAACGCGCGCCCGACGGCACGCGACTCAGATCGTTTGCGTCGGTTTGGACGACGCGATGCTGGTGCCCAGCACCTCTTCGATCTTGTTCTTCAACTGGCGCGTTTTGTCGTCGGCCGGGAAGCTGACACCGACACCTTGGGTGCGGCCGCCCGAGGCATTCACCGGCGTGATCCAGGCGATCTTGCCGGCCACCGGGTAGCGCTGCGGGTCTTCGGGCAGCGACAGCAGCAAGTAGATGTCGTCGCCGAGTTTGTAGTCGCGCTGGGTCGGCACAAAGAGGCCGCCGTCGGTCAGCACGGGCATGTAGGCGGCGTACAGCGCACCCTTCTCGCGAAAGACAAGCTGGATCACGCTGGGGCGCGAGCCCGCGCCGGCCGTGGGCAAGCCGGACATGGCGCTGGGGCGGATGGGCACGCGGTCGTTCATGTCGGCAGTGTAGCCCTGCGCCCTGGCGCGACGGCGTGGCCTGAACGCATGGCCACGGCAGCTTGCGCGCAAAGCGACTCAAGCAACAAACCTTCATTCCAGGCATGGCCGTCGTGGCGCGAGGCACGCAGCAACGATTGCCGCCAGGCTTCCAGCGCCTGCACGTCGGCGCTGAACACTTGGATGGCCGTCACGGGGAAGTACAGCGGCGTGCCCCCGACCGCGTGGCGGGCCAGGTCGTGGCACAGGCGCAGCAAGGCGTCGATGGCGCGTGGCAAAGGCCATCCCGAAAGCACTCTGGCGTCCCCTTGGGCGACGGCGCGTGGCAGCTCGGTCCAGACCCGGGCGCTGACGCCAGCGGCATGCAAGCTCAACGCCAGCAAGGGCCGCGCGCCGGCCGCGGCGAGCAAGACCGCGCCGTCGTCCACGCCACGTTCGCGCAGCCAGGCCAGTGCCAGGGCGGTATCGGGCGTGGGCATAGGCAGCATCTGGCAGCGGCTGCGCACGGTGGGCAAAAGCGCGTCGGCGTCGGCCGTGGTCAGCACAAAACGCACGCCGGGCGAGGGCTCTTCAAGCGTCTTGAGTAGGGCGTTGGCGGCCTGCACATTGAGCACGTCGGCCGGATGCAAGACCACGACTTTGGCGCGGCCACGCGAACTCGTCTTCGATGCCCACTCGTTACACCAGCGGACTTCGTCGATGCGGATCTGGCGGCTGGCCTTCTTGCGCGGCTTGTCGTCGTCGCCGCTGCTGGCAGCGCTGGCGGGCTTGTCCAGCGCCATCAACCAGCCGTGCTGCTGGCGCATCTCTTCGGTCACCAAGAGCAGGAGGTCGGGATGGGATTTGGCCTGCACCAAGTGGCAGGCCTCGCAACGGCCACAGGCATGGCGCATCGCGCCGCCCTGCGCGGCTTCGCACAGCCAGCTTTGCGCCAGCACGACCGCCGCTTCGAGCGCGCCTATGTCTGCGCTGCCACGCAAGAGAAGGGCATGGGCGCGTTGATGGGTCATCGCGGCGTCGAGCGTAGCTTGCAGCCACGGCAGCGGCAACTTGCCGTCGGGGCCTACCACCATGCGCGTTGCTCCAAGGTGGCTTGGACTTGGGCCCAGACGGCGCCATGCTCGGGCTCGGCGTTGATGCGTGCAAAGCGTGGCGCGTCTAGCGCGGCTCGCCGTGCATAGCCCGCGCGCACGCGCTCGAAGAAGGCGGCATCTTGTTGCTCGAATCGGTCGGGGCTGCGCACGGCCTGGCGGCGTGCGGCGGCGGCGGCGCTGGGCAGGTCGAACCACAGCGTGAGGTCGGGCTCGCGGCCTTCTTGCACCCAGGCTTCCAGCGTCGTCAAGGTCACCAGATCGAAGCCGCGGCCGCCGCCTTGGTAGGCGAAGCTCGCATCGGTGAAGCGGTCGCAAATCACCGTCTCGCCACGCTGCAAGGCCGGCTCGATGTGATGCACCAGGTGGTCGCGGCGGGCGGCGAAAACCAGCAGTGTTTCGGTCAGCCCGTCCATCGGCTGGTGCAGCACCAGCTCGCGCAGCGTCTCGGCCAATGCCGTGCCACCTGGTTCACGCGTCACCAGCACGGTATGGCCGCGTGCCCGCAGCCAAGCGGCCACTGCCTCGATGTGCGAGGACTTGCCGGCGCCATCAATGCCCTCGAACGTGACGAAGCGCCCCATCTTGACTGAACCCGCGCTCACTTCGAACCGCCCCGTTGGTAGGTGTTGACGGCGCGATTATGGTCGGCGAGGCTGTCGCTAAAGACGCTGCTGCCGTCGCCGCGCGCCACGAAGTAAAGCGCCTTGGTGGCTTGCGGTTGCACGGCTGCGCGCAGCGAGGCCAAGCCGGGCAGCGCGATCGGCGTGGGCGGCAAGCCACCGCGTGTGTAGGTGTTGAAGGGTGTGTCCGCCAGCAGGTCGCGCCGGCGCAAGTTGCCATCAAAACGCTCACCCAGCCCGTAGATCACTGTGGGATCAGTTTGCAGCAGCATGCCGATGCGCAGGCGGTTGCTGAAGACGCCAGCGATCTCGCCGCGGTCACTGGCGCGGCCGGTTTCTTTCTCGACGATCGACGCCAGGATCAAGGCCTCGTCCATCGTCTTCAGCGGCGTGCCGGCAGCGCGCTCGTCCCAGGCGGCTTGCAGCTTGCGCACCATCGCACCATGGGCGCGCTTCAGCACCGTGAGATCGCTAACGCCGGGGCTGTACGCATAGGTGTCGGGGAAGAAGCGCCCTTCGGCAGCGACGCCTGCGGCACCCAGCGCCTGCATCAGCGCCTCATCACTCATTGCCGTGGAGCGAGGCTTGAGCTGCGGCGCCTGGGCTAGAGCCGCGCGCATCTGGCGCACGGTCCAGCCTTCGATGATGCGCACGGTGAGCAGCGTTTGCTCGCCGCGCACCATCGTGTCAAGCAGGCTGCGCGGTGTGATGCCCGCATGCACTTCGTAGCTGCCGGCGCGAATGCGCTTGGCATCACGCGACGCGCGGAACCACTGGTACAGCGCCCAGGGCGGCACCTGTACGCCGGCGTCGACCCAGGCCTGGGCCACCTCTTTGGGTGTGGTGCCGGCCTCTATCGAGAGCTCGACGCTGGCGGCGGCCAGCGGCATGGGCTCGTGTAGCCACCACCACACGCCGGCGGCCAGCACTGCGGCGGCCACCAAGGGGGCGGTCAGCAGGGCCAGCCACCATCGAAGCCCTACGGAGGTACGCGCCATGGGGCGATGATAATTTGCCCATGAGCGACTCCCCGATTTCAGACCCCGCCATGCAAGGCGCCACCCGGCTTGATGACTGGGGCGTGATCCGTGCGGCCGGCGCCGACGCAGCCACGTTCTTGCACAACCAACTTACCAACGACGTGCTGGCACTTGACGCCACGCACGCCAGGCTGGCGGGCTACTGCACGGCGAAGGGCCGCTTGCAAGCCAGCTTTGTGTTGTGGCGGCCTGCACCCGATGAGATCTTGCTAGCGTGCAGCGCCGACCTTCTCGCGCCGGTGCTCAAGCGCTTGTCGATGTTCGTATTGCGCTCGAAATGCAAGCTCACCGATGCCAGCGGCGAGCTGGCGTTGTGGGGTGTGGCGGGGGATGCGGCGCTCGCCGCACCGCAGATCTGGTCGCGCACGGTCACACCCGATGGTGACACGCTGCTGCGCCTGCCCGATGCGCTGCTGGGCGACGAGCGCGTGGCGCGCGCGCTGTGGGTCGGCGCGTCCACCAGCGCGCCGGTCTTGCCAGCGTTGGCGCCCGAGGCTTGGTGCTGGCTCGAAGTACACAGCGCTACCGCGCGCATCGTGGCCGCCACGCATGAGCAGTTTGTGCCGCAGATGATCAACTTTGAACTTGTGGGCGGCGTGAATTTCCAGAAGGGCTGCTATCCCGGCCAGGAGATCGTGGCGCGCAGCCAGTACCGCGGCACGGTGAAGCGGCGCGCGTATGTCGTTCACGCCGACACGCCGCTGGCCCCCGGCCAGGAAGTGTTCGCGGCCGACGACTTGACGCAGCCCGCCGGCATGGTGGTGCTGGCGGCCAGCCTGGGCGCACGGCACGCGGCCTTGGTGGAACTGAAGATCGCCGCTGCGAGCGGCGAACTGCGCAGCGCCAGCGTCGACGGCGCACGCCTGTCGTTGGCCGCCCTGCCCTACGCCATCCCCACTGAGCCCGCGTGACTGAAGCGTTAGCGACATCAGGCGCGCGCCAGCTCTTTTTCTACTGGCGTGTCGCGCCCGATCAAGTCGACACGGGGCTTTCGGCGCTGCAAGCCTGGCAGGCCGAGTTGATGCAGAGCATGCCGATGCTGCTGGCTCGGCTCTTCGTTCGCTCCGACCCCGATGCCGGGCGAGTCACTGTGATGGAGACCTACGCCATCGGCACGTCCGGCCCTGGTATTGACAGCGCGCTCGAAGTCCAGCTACGTGCCCAGGGCGACGCACTCAGCGCATCCCTTCGCGACGGCCCACGCCAGCTCGAAGCCTTTGACGAACTGCTGCCTCAGTCGACGACGCGCCCCGCTTCCAGCCGCAGCTGACGGTCGCAGCGCGCCGCAATCGCGCGGTCGTGCGTGACCAGCACCAGCGTCGTACCAGCCTCGCGGTTCATCTCGAACATCAAGGCCATCACCGTCTCACCGGTGGCGAAATCCAGGCTGCCCGTGGGCTCATCGGCCAGCAGCACTGCGGGCCGCACGACGAACGCGCGCGCCAGCGCCACGCGTTGCTGCTCGCCGCCCGAAAGCACCTTGGGGTAGTGGCTAAGGCGCTCGCCGAGGCCCACCCGGCGCAGCATGTCCAGCGCCAGCGCGCGCGCCTCGGAGTGGCCCATCAGCTCCAGCGGCAGCATCACGTTTTCCAGCGCCGTGAGGTTGGCCAGCAGCTGAAAACTCTGGAACACAAAACCCACACTGCGCGAGCGCACGGCCGCGCGCGCGTCTTCGTCCAGGCTGAAGAGGTCGGTGCCGCACAGCGTGACGCTGCCGCTGCTGGGCACGTCCAGCCCGGCGATGATTGACAAGAGCGTGCTCTTGCCCGAGCCCGAGGCGCCCACGATGGCTACCGACTCCTTGGCGCGCAAGGTGAAGTCAATGTCATGGAGAATCGTCAGCGTCCCGGTGGAGTCGGCCACCTGCTTGCTGATGCGTTGTACTTCGATGATGGGTTCTTGCATGCGTATGGATGGTGACTCGAAGGCGCTTCAGGCCGCAGCTGGGCGCCGCTCTTGGCTTGGGCACTGTACCGCGCTGGCGCTGATCGGCCTGGGTAGCAGCCCTGTGTTCAGGGCTATGGCCGCGCCAGCACAAACCGTGCTGGTGGTGGGTGACAGCCTGTCGGCCGAATACGGCATCGCACGCGACAGCGGCTGGGTCGCCCTGCTGCAAAAGCGCCTGGCCACTGAGCAGATTGCGGCGCGCGTCGTCAACGCCAGCATCAGCGGCGACACCAGCTGGGGCGGACGCTCGCGCCTGGCCGCGCTGCTGGCGCAGCACAAACCCAGCGTCGTGATCATCGAGCTCGGTGGCAACGACGCCCTGCGCGGCCTGCCGCTGGCCATGACGCAGGCCAACTTGAGCGCCATGACACAGGCTGCCAAACGCGCCGACGCGAAGGTGGTGATCGCCGGCATGCAGGTGCCACCCAACTATGGCCGCAAGTACAACGACGACTTTGCCGCGCTCTTTGCCACCGTGGCACGCGCTGAAGCCGTGGCGCTGGTGCCCTTCTTGTTGGCGGGTGTGGCCGACGTGGCCAACTCGGAAAGCTTGTTCCAGGCCGACCGCATCCACCCCAAGGCCGAAGCGCACCCGCGCATGCTGGCCAATGTGTGGCCGGTGCTGCGGCCGCTGCTGCGCTGAGCTTGGGTGTTAGTGCAATCTAGCGCGATCTAACGAAAGTTCTCGCGCTCGCGCGGGCCCTGGCGCCCGTCGGGTTGCCGCACCTCGGGCGTGCGCACGCGTGGCGCCTCGCGCTCGGGATTCGCGCCCGCCTCGGGCTCACGTCGTGGCCGTTCATGCTTGGGCCGCGGTGGTGGGCCACCGGGTGCCGCGCCACCTGGAGCGGACGCGGCAGGCGCGGGGTGATGAGGCCGTGGCACAAATACACCAGGCGCGGGCGGCATGGGGCGTGATGCAGGCATCGGTGTCACCTGCGGCATCGGCGCGACGGGTGGCGATGAGAAGGCCGGCGGCTGCGGCGTTTGGGGCCTTGGCAGGTGCGACGGGACATGCTGTGGCGAATGCGGTGGCACGTGCTGGGGAATGTGCTGCGGGATGTGCGGCGGCACGTGAGCGGGCACGTGGGGCACAGCCGGCGGCGGCGATGAAGACGGCGTGTGGGGCCCATATCCAGGGGCGGAAAACGGCGTTGGCGTCGGGGGCGGGGGCATGGTCCGATCCCGTGGTTCGCGGGGCGAACGCGGGTCGCGTGGTTCGTACCGGTCATGCCCGCCGTGCCCCGGGTTGACGCGCTCAAGATAACCCGGGCTCGCCGCATGGTGCGGCCGATAAGCTTCACGCGGCGCCAAGGGTGCCCAGCCTGCGCCGGGCAGAGACTGGCGCGTCGTGCCGATCACCACGCCGGCAGAGATGCCACCATGTCCGCCACCACCCCAGCTCACCAAAGCGGGCGCGAACGCTGGCCGCGCCACGTAGGTTCCTGGCGCCCAGCACCAGCGGCCGCGATGCATCAGCCAGCGGCCGTAGTGAAACGGCGCAAAGCCCCAGGGCTGCGCATCGACCCAGGTCCAACCCCAAGGCCGCAGCCAGACCCAGCTGCCGAAGCGAAACGGCGCCCAACCTACTTGCACATGGATGGGCACCCATAGTGAGCCGTAGTCCGGGTGGTTTTCCCAGCGGCCGTGGCGGTCCAGCTCTTCGGCACCCGTCATCTCGGGCGACACAAAACGCGTGGACGCCGTGCGTTGATCTTGCTGGTCTTCGCGCGCGAGCCAGGCCGACATCACGTCTTGCGGCAAAGCCACCCAGCGCTGACGCAGCTGGCGCTCGCGGCCTTCGCGCCAGACCTCGATGCGCTGGCCAGTGCCCACGGTCACTGCGTAGGCGTCTTCGAGCACAAGCTCTCCTAGCAGGCTGCTGGCGAAGCTGGCGTCATCCAGCCGGTCAATGCGGTAGTGGCCGGCACGTTGTGGCTTGAAGCGTGCTTCAGGCGTGACGAGAGTGAAGTCGTTGGCCAGCTCGCGCGAGCGCACGCGTAATGCGACGCTGCCGCTGTGGACTTGCACGGCAATGTGTTCATCGTCGAGTTGCAGCAGCTCGACTTCGCTGCGCGCGCCGATGCGCAGCACGCTGGAGCCCACTCGCATTTCAGCGCGCGCATCGGGCCCGGTGCTGATGCGGTCGCCGCTGGTGATGGGCCGGTTCCGCAGTGGCGCAGCCCAGTCGCCCTGCTCATGCTCGAAGACCCACACCGTGCCCTGGAAGTCGGCCATGCGGCCCACGCGGCCGGGGGGCTCGGCTTGCGCCACCGCCAAGCCTGCCTGCGACATCAACACCAGCAGGCAAATCACCCCGTTGGCGCGGCTTGCGCGAACGCTCAAGGCATGCCACAACGCTTGCAAGGTCCGCATGATCAGACTCCGGTGAGCATCATCTGCAGGGCAACGCAGCTCGGCGGCTCGTCGCCTACACGTATTTTGTAAAGCCGTGCATCAGTCGTCGCTCAGTCGTCACTCTGGCCCGCAAGTTCAGGGAACAAGACGCTGGTGACACCCAGCTGCGTGAGGTCGCGCATACGTGTGGGGTAGAGCCGCCCGATGAGGTGGTCACATTCATGCTGCACCACGCGTGCATGGAAGCCTTCGGCCTCGCGCTCGATCGGCTCGCCTTGCGGATCCAGACCGCTGTAGCGAATGCGCGCATAACGCGGCACCCGCCCGCGCAGGCCGGGCACCGAGAGGCAGCCTTCCCAGCCCTCTTCTTCGTCGAGAGAAAGTGGCGTGATAAGCGGGTTGATGAGCACCGTGCGCGGCACGGCGCCGGCCTCGGGGTAACGCTCGTTGCGCTCGAAGCCGAAGATCACGAGCTGCAAGTCGACGCCGATTTGCGGCGCCGCCAAGCCTGCGCCATTAGCCGCTTCCATGGTCTCGAACATGTCGGCGATGAGCTCGCGCAGCGCCGGCGTGCCGAAGGCCTGCACCGTCTGCGCCACTCGCAGGAGGCGCGGGTCGCCCATCTTCAAAATCTCGTGCACGGCCATGGCGGCTACTCCTTGCTGATGCTTGCGGACATCATAGGTGCGCCAATCGCGCGCAGCACGGCTTGCACGCGCTGCGCGACAGAGCCGCTCACCCGCAGCGTCTTGGTGCCGAGCAAGACCAACTGCGCTTCGGTCCAGGCGTGCTGTTCATGGCGAAAGGCATCGTCACGGCGGCAGCCGTCTTGCACGAAGTCGAAGTCGGGCAGACACAAGACGGCCAGGTCGTAATGCCGGCGCGCCATCGCGTGCAAGGCCGCCGGTGCCTGGCCATGGTCGGCCAGGCAGTACTGCAGCGTGGTCAGCGGCGAGGTGTCGCAGATGAGCCAGCCCTGCGCGCGCGTGGCGTGCTCGTCTTCGAGCTCGATCTGATGCCTCGCCACATGCACGAGCTCATCCACACCCAGCGTTTCGCGCAGTTCTTCCCAACGCTGGCGGCCGTACTCGGGCACCCACACAGTGTCCAGCGCGTCGGCCAGGGCGCGCGCCAGCGTGGTCTTTCCGCTGGAC
>JANOJR010000369.1:0-18654 GCA_031418855.1 Rubrivivax sp. | reverse complement strand
GCCGAGCTCGCCCACGCCTTTGACGCCCAGCGCGTTGTTGAGGCACGGCACGCTGGTGTCGAACTCGGTCTTGAAGCCGATGAAGCCGTCGGCGCGCGGCAGCGCGTAGTCCATGTAGCTGGCCGATAGCAGCTGTCCGCTTTCGTCGTAGACGATGCGCTCGCACAAGGCCTGGCCGATGCCTTGCACCGCGCCGCCGTCAACCTGGCCACGCACGATGCCGGGGCTGACCACGGTGCCGATGTCGTTGACACTGGCGTAGGCCACGACCGCGACCGCACCCGTGTCGCGGTCGACCTCCACCTCGCACACATGGCAGGCGTTGGGCCAGCTCGGGCCAGCGACGGAGCTGGTGCTAACCACGGCGATACGCGCATCCGTTTGGCGCGCGGCAAGCTGCGCGAGATCGATGCCGACATCGGTGCCGGCGACCGTGTAGCGCCCACCGGCGTAGACAAGATCGGCGGCCGGCGCTTCCAGTGCTTCGGCGGCGAGATCACGTGCCTTGTCCAGCGTGTCTTTCGCCGCCACCTTCAGCGCCGCACCACCGGTAAAGAGCGAGCGGCTGGCCGCACTGCCGAAGCCCACGCCGCGGTCGGTATCGCCTTGTTTGATGCGGATGCGCTCGATGGGCACATCGAACGCGTCCACCGCCAGCTGCGCGTAGCTCGTGGCAATGCCCTGGCCCATGGCCATGGTGGCGGTGTAGATCTCGATGAAGCCGTCGGGGGTGATGTCCACCGTCACGCGCTCTTCGAACATGCCCGCACCCGTCCACTCCAGGAAGGTGGCCAGGCCGCGGCCACGCAGCTTGCCGCGCGCTTGCGACGCCGCACGGCGCGCGTCGAAACCGGCCCAGTCGGCAAGTGCGAGGCCACGGTCCATCACGCGCTCGAACTCGCCGCAGTCAACCACCTGCGCCATGGCGTTGGTGTAGGGCATCTGCTTCGGGCCCACCATGTTGCGCCGGCGCAGCGCAACGCCGTCGATGCCGAGCTGGCGCGCGGCCGTGTCCATCAGCCGCTCGATGAGGTAGATGCACTCGGGGCGGCCCGCACCGCGGTAGGCGCCGGTGGCATTGATGTTCGTCATCACCGCAGTGAGGTGCAGGTCGATGAGCGGGATGTCGTAGATGCTGGTGATGACCCAGGGGCCGATCATCAAAGGGATGATGACCGAGGTGGTGCTGGGGTAGGCGCCGACGTTGGCCTGCGTGCGTACACGCAGAGCCAGCACTTTGCCTTGCGCGTCGAGCGCCATCTCGGCGTGGCTGTCCTGGTCGCGGCCGTGCACGGCGCTCAGGAACTCTTCGACGCGGTCAGGGCGCCACTTCACCGGGCGCTTGAGTTGTGTGGCGGCGAAGGCCACGGTGATGTCTTCGGCGTAGATGCCGGTCTTCATGCCGAAGCCACCACCGACATCACCCACCAGCACGCGGATGCTCTCGACCGTCTGCCCCGGCAACGCCTCGGCCATGCTTGCGCGCAGGCCACCCGGCATCTGGCTGGACAAGCGCACATGCAGGCGCTGCGAGGTCTCGTCGACCCAGGCCAGCACCGTGCGTGGCTCGATCGGGCTCGGCGCCAGGCGCTGGTTTTCGATGTCCATCACCACCACGTGCGCGGCGCGCTCGAAGGCAGCGGCGGTGGCTGCGGCGTCGCCATGGCGCGCCACGGCGCAGACGTTGTCGCTCGCCGCAGCCCACACCACCGGCGCGCCGCTGCGCGTGGCGGCGTGCACGCTGGCCACAGTGGGCAGCTCTTCTAGATCGGCCGTGATCGCGTCGGCCGCAGCTCGTGCTTGCTCGCGCGTGCTGGCCACCACCGCCGCCATGGGCTCGCCGACATAGCGCACGAACTCATGCGCCAGCGCGCGCTTGGGCGCGGCCGTCATGGGCGTGCCGTCGGGGCGTGTGAAGGCCGGCGCCAGGGGAATGGGCTTGACGCCGGCGGCCACCAGCTGCGCCCCGGTGTAGACGGCCACCACGCCGGGCATGGCGCGCGCTTCGTCAAGGTGCAAGGTTTGGATGCGCGCATGTGCGACGTTAGCGCGGGCGAAGCACAGGTGCAGCTGGCCGGGCAAGGCGTGGTCGTCAGTGAACTGGCCCTGGCCTTGCACGAGGGCGGGGTCTTCGATGCGGCGGACGGTTTTGCCGGAGCCGTAGCGCTGGGCGGCGGTGGGGGTGCTGGTGGTGTTCATGCTGTCAACCCCCTCCCCTGCCCTCCCCCCGCTGGGGGGAGGGGGTTGGAGGCAGCACCCGCCATCAGCTGCGCGGCGTGCTGGACGGAGACCACGATGTTGACGTAGCCGGTGCAGCGGCACAGGTTGCCTTCCAGCGCCTCGCCGATCTGCTGCGCGCTGGGCTTGGCGTTGCTGCGCAAGAGGCACACCGCCGTCATCACCATGCCGGGGGTGCAGAAGCCGCATTGCAGGCCATGGCAGGCGATGAAGGCCTCTTGTACGGGGTGCAGTACATCGCCGTCGGCCAGGCCCTCGATGGTCTCGATGCGCGCACCCTGGGCTTGCACCGCGAGCATGGTGCAGCTCTTGATGGCCACACCGTCGACGAGCACGGTGCAGGCGCCGCATTGGCTGGTGTCGCAGCCCGCATGGGTGCCGGTGAGGCCTTGGGTGACGCGCAGCCAGTCGATCAGCAGCGTGGCGGGGGCGACCTCACTGCGCACGGGCTGGCCGTTGAGGGTGGTGTTCAAAGTGTTCATGCTGGGTTGTCTAGACAAGTGGTCAAGGTGTGAAGGTGTGAAGACGTCAAGAGGATACCGGTCGATCAAAGTGCGCAGCTGCGAAAGCCGCAGAACGAGGCGTCGTCTTCCAAACGCGCGAAGCGCCGCGCGGCCGGGTGCGCAAGGCGCCGGCGTGTCCACCACGACGCGCCACGCAGCACGCCGTGGCCCGCAGGTGCGGGCGTGCGGTCGAGTTCATCGGCAGTAGCCTGGTGGCCGGGCCAGGCGCGGCCGCTGCCCAGCGTCCACTCGAAAACATCGCCCCAGACGAAGCCGCGCGCGGCCGCAAAGCTGGCGGCGAGCTCCCACTCGGGTTCGGTGGGCAGGCGCCGGCCGGCCCAGCGACACCAGGCTTCGGCCTCGAAGCGAGTGACGTGCATCGCCGGCTGCCCGCCTGGCACGCGCTGCAGCTGGCCGCGGCGCATGACCAGCACGCCGGCGCGCATTTGCTCCACATCACGCGGCGCGCGCCGGCCCTCGGCCTGCAGCCAGGCCCAGCCTGGCTCGCTCCAGAACTCGCGCTGGTCGTAGCCGCCGTCTTCGGCAAAGCCGACGTACTGCGCCCAGTTCACGGCCAGGGCGTCGATCTCGAATTCGGGCACCGCTACCTCATGTGCCCAGCGCTCGTTCTCGGGCACGAAGCCGCCACGCTGCGAGCCCATCATGAAGCGCTGCGCAGGCATCCACAGCGCGGCGCGGTCGCTGCGTGCGCTCACCACGTGGGTGGCCACCGGCAGCTGGCGGTGCGCGGCGAGTTCGGCCAGCGCTTCGCCCAAGCGGTCTTCGTGCCAAAGCGCCGCGCGGTAAGGGTGCAGCGCGTCGTCGCTGTCGTCGCAGCCCTCCAGCGGCTCAAGCGTGCTCTCCAGCGTGGTGGCCATGTAGGCGCGCAGCAGCTCGGCTTCAAGCCCGTCACAGCGGTGCGTGGCGGATGCAAACCAGCCGTCGGCACGCGGCTCGATCGAGGCCAGGCGCGGCGAGTCGATGGCCGCATGCTCACCCTGCTTTCGCTGCAAGTGGCGGCCAATGGCGTACTCCTGGTACCAGGCGGCATGGCCCACCAGCCACAGCGACGACAGGCCGTCGCTCGCGCCCAGCGCCTGTGCCTGTTCGAACAAGGTCAGCCATTGCAGCGTGACGTTGCGTGCGTCCATCAGCGCCAACGAAAGCAGCTCGCGTCCGGCGTGGCGCATCAGCCGCGCGTCTTCAATGCCGGCGGCGGTGAGCGTCGCCATCACAAGCCCGCGTCACCCACCAGTCCGTGGCGGATGGCGTAGACGGTGAGCTCGGAGTTGTTGCCAAGTTGCAGCTTCTCCAACACGCGTGCGCGGTAGACCGACACCGTCTTGGGGCTGAGCATCAACTCACCGGCAATGTCGGACAAACGCTTGCCCGAGGCGATCTTCACCAGCGTTTGCAGCTCGCGGTCGGAGAGCTTGTCGTGCAGGTTTTGCACGCTTGGCGTCGTCAGGCTCTCGACCAGCATTTGCGCAATCTCGGGGGTGACGTACTTGCGGCCCTGCGCCACCGTGCGCACGGCTTGCACCAGCAGCTGCGGGTCGCCGCCCTTGTTGACGTAGCCATGCGCGCCGGCACGCAGCGCGCGCAGTGCGTACTGGTCTTCGGGGTACATGCTGACGATGAGCACCTTGATCGGCGAGCCCTCGTCCTTCAAGGCATGCAGTGCGTCCAGGCCGCTGCGCCCGGGCAAGTTGATGTCGAGCACGAGCACGTCGCAGGGGTGCTGTCGCAGCAGCGCACGCAGCTCGCCGTAGTCGCTGGCTTCACCCAAGACCTCGATGTCGTGGGCATCGGACAGCGTGTCGCGGATGCCGCGGCGTATCAGCGCATGGTCATCACACAAGAGCACGCGGATCACAGCACGCCCCAGGCAGACGGGTCGTGCGCGCGGTCGGCCATCGCCTCGGAGTCGGCGTCGTCATCGACGTGCGACTCCTGGTTGGCGCCACCCTGCACCGGCACCGACAGAATCAAGGTCGTGCCCTGCGGGTTGCTGGTGAGGTCGATCCAGCCGCCCACCGTGCTGGCGCGTTCGTGCAGGCCACGGATGCCGAAGCTGCGCGCCTTCACCAGGTCTTGTGGCGCCAGGCCGCGGCCGTTGTCGCTGATCTCCAGCAGCAGCACGCCGGCACTGAGCGACAGCGAGATCTCCACGCGCCGCGCCATCGCATGCTTGCTGATATTCGTCAGCGCCTCTTGCGCGCTGCGGTAGGCCACCAGCGGCACGCCGCCGGGCAGTTGCAGCTTTTCATGGCTGGTGCTGAAGGCGCACTCGATACCGGTGCGCTTGGCGAAGCGCTGCGCCATCCATTGCAGCGCCGGCACCAGGCCTTGCTCCAAGATAGCCGGGCGCAGGTTGTGCATCACGCGCTGGCTGGCTTCGATGGCGTGCGTCACCGTCTCCAGCGCCCCCGCCACGCGCTGCTGCACGGCCGGGTCTTGCGAATGGCGGCGTATCCAGTCGAGCTCGAATTTCAGCGCCGTGAGCGAGCCACCCACGTCGTCGTGAATCTCGCGCGCAATCGCCGCGCGCTCCATCTCGACACTGGTTTGCAGATGCTGCGCCAGCTCCGACAGCCGCGCGCGCGACAACTCAAGCTCGCGGTCGGCGAGCTGGCGCGCCCGCAAGGTCTGACCAGCCTCGATGGCACGCTCCATCGCCGGGGCCAGGCGGGCGAGGTTGTTCTTCAGGATGTAGTCGCTGGCGCCGCTGCGCATGGCCGCCACCGCCGTCTCTTCACCGATCTCGCCCGAGACCAGGATAAAGGGCAGCACGCGGCCGGTCTTCGCGCTCAGCGCGCGCACCATCTCCAGCGCCAGCGCGCCGCTGAAGCCAGGCAGGTTGTAGTCAGAAAGGATGAGGTCCCAGGGCTCGCTGAGCGCGGCCTCGAACTCGGCACGCGACTCGACCCGCCGCGCCTGCACCGCCAAGCCGCTGCGGCTGAGGTAGGCCAGCGCCAAGTCGTGGTCAAGCTCGGAGTCTTCCAGGTGCAGCACGCGCGTGGCATGCATTGCATTCAAGCCGGGGCCAGGGCCATTCATGTCCAGAGTATCGCGCAGCCAAGGGGCACGACCGGCTGGCTCAGCCCACGTCGGTGCGGTGCCAGGGCACACAAATGCGGTCGGATTCCCCCCGTCTTCCGCTCAATGTCACGACATGCGGTGCCGACAATGAATTCACGAACAAGCACACCGGCATGGCGGGTCACCGCTTTGACGCTGCAACAACAACGAGACCGACACCGACTCCATGCTTTCACAGGAAACCACGTCAGCGGGCTATGGCATGGCCATCCTGGCTGCGGCCGACCTGCAAGATCATTTGCTGGTGGCCGGCAACGACCTTGACCGGCTGCAACGCCTGCTCGACGACGCCAGCACCGCACTCATGAGCCACTTTGTCGGCGCCACGCAGTTGATCGAAGACGCGCGGCGCGAGCTCGAAGCGGCGGCCAGCGGCACCGACGGGCAGGCCTTCGCCGAAGCGCAGCGTGCCCTGTCTGGCGCCATCGTGGCCTTGCAATTCCAGGACATGGCCACCCAGCTCATTGCCCACACCACCCAGCGCCTGCGCAGCTGCGCCGACCGCCTGGCGCGCGACGCCATGGGCGATGACGACGAAGACGGCGTGGCCGTGCTCGAAGACGCACCCCTGCGCCCCAACCCCGTGACGCAGGACGAGATGGACGCCGGGTCCGTCGATTTGTTCTAAGCCCCCAGGAGATGACGATGCATTCGATTCTTGCCGTTGACGATTCCGCGTCGATGCGACAAATGGTGTCCTTCACGCTGAAAAACGCCGGCTTCAACGTCGTCGAAGCGGTGGACGGTCAAGACGCCTACGAGAAGGCCAACAGCGCCGACTTCAACCTCGTGCTGACCGACCAGAACATGCCCGTGCTGGACGGCATCGGGCTGACCAAGAAGCTGCGCGCGAACCCCAGGTTCAAGACCACGCCGATCCTGATCCTGACCACGGAGTCGAGTGACCAGATGAAGCAGGCCGGCCGCGCCGCGGGCGCCACCGGCTGGCTCGTCAAACCCTTCGACCCGGCCAAGCTGATCGAGGTTATCGGCAAGGTCATCCGCTGATTCGGCCCGCACCCACACGACGACGATTGAGGAGTCCCCCATGGGCGACATGAGCAACGATGCCAGCAGCATGGCTGCGGGCATCGACCTGAGCCAGTTCTATCAAGTCTTCTTTGAAGAGGCCGGCGAAAACCTGGACCTGATGGAGCAAAAGCTCCTGAACCTGGACATCGCGGCCGCCGACGACGAAGAGCTCAACGCGATCTTTCGCTGCGCGCATTCGGTGAAGGGGGGTGCGGCCACGTTTGGCTTCAGCGACGTGGCCGAGCTCACGCACGAAATGGAAACGCTGCTGGACAAGCTGCGCCGCCACGAGCTGGCGCCCACCGCGGCGATGGTCGACGTGCTGCTGGCCTCGGGCGACGCACTCAAGGCGCAATTGGCGCGCCACCAAGGCAACGGCGAGGATCCGCTGGACACAGGTGTGCTGCTGGTGTCGATTCGCGGCATGGCCGCTGGCCAAGACATTGCGGCACCGGTCGTCGTGGCACCTGTGGCGCCGCCCAAACCCGCCAAGGCCGGTACGCCGGCCACGCCTTCGGCGCGCCAGCTCGAGCTCACCGTGGGCCCGCTCGCCGATCCTGCCGACGCCGACAACCTGGTGGATCTCTTCAAGGAAATCAACGACCTCGGCACCATCGAGCCGCTGGACGGCGGCCGCGCGGCCGAGGGCCTGCGCCGCTTCACGATCGTCACCGCGTCGAGCGACATCGAGCTGTTGGACCTCTTCACTTTCCACGTCGCGCGTGAACTGGTGCGGCTGGCGCCACTGGGCGACGGCTACGGCTTTCATGCAGGTGCGCCCGGCGCGCCACAGGACGACAAGCGCGCGCCGGTCAACCCAGGCTACGGCTTTTTCGACGACGCACCCGGGGCGCCCACGGCAGACACTAACGCGGCAACGACGCAGACAGCGCACGCCGCGCCGAGCTCGCCCCTCGCCGCTGCGCCGCGCGCCGAGAAAGCCCCGGCCGCAGCCGAATCCAGCACGCTGCGCGTGTCGGTGGAAAAGGTCGACCAGCTCATCAACCTGGTGGGCGAGCTCGTCATCACCCAGGCCATGCTGGCGCAAAACGGCAAAGGCCTGGACGCCGGCCAGTATCAGCAGCTGGCGTCGGGCCTGGCCGACCTGGAGCGCAATACGCACGACCTGCAAGAAGCCGTGATGTCGATCCGCATGATCCCGATGTCGCTGGTCTTCAACCGCTTCCCGCGCATGCTGCGTGACCTGGCCAGCAAGCTCGGAAAGAAGGTCGAGCTGGTGACGCAGGGCGAGTCGACCGAGCTTGACAAAGGCCTGGTCGAGAAGATCACCGACCCGCTCACGCACCTGGTGCGCAACAGCTGCGACCACGGTATCGAGCCCATCGCCGAGCGCATCGCCAAGGGCAAGACCGAGCACGGCACCATCACCTTGGTGGCCAGCCACCAGGGCGGCAGCATCGTCATCGAAGTGCGTGACGACGGCAAAGGGCTGAACCGCGGCAAGCTCCTGAGCAAAGCGCGCGAACGTGGCATCGACGCGCCCGACACCATGAGCGACGCCGACTGCTGGAGCCTGATCTTCGCGCCGGGTTTTTCCACCGCCGAGGTGGTGACCGACGTCTCGGGCCGCGGTGTCGGCATGGACGTGGTGAAGAAGAACATCACGGCGCTCGGAGGCACGGTGGAGATCGACTCGGCGGAGGGCTACGGCATGACCGTGCGCGTGCGCTTACCGTTGACGTTAGCCATCATGGACGGTATGAGTGTCGGCGTGGGCGACGAGTGCTACATCCTGCCGCTGGGCAGCGTGGTCGAGTCCTTCCAGGTGCACGACGGCCTGATCAAAACCATCGGCGGCAGCGGCCGCGTGGTCGAAGTGCGCGACGAATACATGCCCGTGCTGGACCTGCAACAGGTCTTCGACGTGCCGCGATTTGACTTCGAGAAGTCCAGCAACATCATGGTCGTGGTTGAGGCCGAAGGCGGCCGCGTGGCTTTGCTGGTCGACGAGTTGCTGGGCCAGCAGCAGGTGGTGGTGAAGAACCTTGAATCCAACTTCCGCAAGGTCGACGACGTGGCGGGCGCCACCATCATGGGCGACGGCCGCGTGGCCTTGATCCTTGACGTGGGCTCACTCGTGCGGCGTGCGCGCCATTGAGCAGCTGCCGAGGACATGCCTGCCCGCCGCCGCCGCGCTTCAGTTTGTCGCCGCCTGTCCGATATTCCCACGACGAACCCCCCCACTGCACCACGCGCCAGACCCCGACCCGCGTGAACGCAGACACCCGTCGCTATCACCTCTTCCAGGAGCACCCATGGACATGATCACCGAAGCCACCGTTGTGGCGCACCACGAAGCGGCTCGCCAAGGCTCGGCCACTGGCGTGCAGGGCAAGCTGGCCACCGCGCAGGGCGGCGAATTCCTGACCTTCCGCCTGGGTGCCGAGGAGTACGGCATCGACATCCTGCGAGTGCAGGAAATCCGCTCCTACGAAGCGCCAACTCGCATCGCCAACGCGGCCTCGTTCATCAAGGGCGTGGTCAACCTGCGCGGCGTCATCGTGCCCATCATCGACCTGCGCTTGAAGCTCAACTGCGACAGCGCCGAGTACAACGACTTCACCGTCGTCATCGTGCTCAACGTCCGCGGCCGCGTCATCGGCGCGGTGGTTGACTCGGTGTCCGATGTGTTGGCCCTGAGGCGCGACGAGATCAAGCCCGCGCCCGACCTGGCCAGCAGCGTGGACAGCAGCTTCATCACCGGCATCGGCAGCGTCAAGCATGCCGACAAGGAGGGCGGCACTGAGCGCATGCTGATCTTGATGGACATCGAGGGCCTGCTCAGCAGCGCCGAAATCGGCTTGATCAGCCCCAATTGACCCACCCCACCCGACCGGAGAACGCTATGAACACTCGCCACATCATGCTCACCGCCTTGGCCTCGGCGCTTTGACTGGCCGCCCCACCCAGCCATGCCGTCGAGCCGACCAAAGACGACGCCGTGGCGATGGTCAAGAAAGGCGTGGCCTTCATCAAGACCAACGGCATTGAAAGGGGCTAGGCCGAGATCACCAACAAGAAAGGCCAGTTCATCAACGGCGAGCTCTACCTCGTGGTCTATGGCCTGGACGGCAAGTGACTGGCCCACGGTGGCAACGAAAAGCAGGTCGGCAAAGACCTCATCGAGATGTCCGACATCGACGGTAAACCTCTCGTCAACGAGCGTGACTCGCTGGTCAAGTCCAAGCCCGCTGGCGTGTGGCAGGAATACAAGTTCACCAACCCGGTACACAAGAAGATCGAGCCCAAGCTGATGTACTGCGAGAAGCTGAACGACACGGCGGTCTGCGGCGGCGTCTACCCCTGAAAACGGCGGCATCGCGGCGCCGGGCTGCTGGTCCCGGCCGGCAGATCTTGACTGAGCACCCATGAAACTAGCCACCCGACTCCTCGCTGCCCCCTTGCTCGCCGCCAGCGTGGCACTTACCGCAGGCGGCATCTACGGTGCGCTGACGCTGCGCGCCTCGGCGCAGGCCCGCGCCGCTTTTGCCAACGACGTCAGCGACTTCAAGACTGCTGTGCATGTGCAAGAGAAGCTCGGCGCGGTGCACGCCAGCGTGTATCGCACCTTGGCCATCCTGAACTCATTGGACGACGGCAAGGTCTCGGCCTACCTGAAGGCGGCTACGCAGCAACTCGCCGAGGTGCAGCGTGAGGCTGCCGGCATGGTCGGCGCCGACGACCACGACGCCGCGTTGCAAGCCGCGGTCGCCGCCACCACGCCGCTGTTCGAGCGCTACCAAAAGAGCATCGGCAAGGCCATCGAGCTGAGCTCGGTGGACCCGAACATGGGCGTGGCCGCCATGAACGCCGCCGAAAAGTCCCACAGCGAACTCAGTGCGGCGCTAGGCAAGGTGGTGGCACGCATCGCCGCGGCCAACGAAGAGCACAGCGCTGCGGCCCGCGCATTCGAAACACGCTTGGCGCTGTGGCTGGGCGCCCTGGGCCTGCTGGCCACGGCCGGCGCGCTGGGCTGGGCCTGGGCGGCGCAGCGCCGCCTGGTCGGCGAAATCAACGAGGCTGCACAACTCAGCGAGCAGGTCGCCAAGGGCAACCTCACCTCCGAGCTGAACAGCTCGCGGCGTGACGAGATTGGCGACCTCGCGCGCTCGCTGGCGAGCATGGTCAAGCAACTGCGCAGCTCACTGCACACCGTGCGCGCGGCCACCGGCAACATCGCCAGCGCCTCGGTTGAGATCGCCAGCGGCAACCTCGATCTGAGCCAACGCACCGAACAAACCGCCGCCAGCCTGCAAGCCACCGCCAGCTCGATGAGCCAGCTCACGGGCGCGGTGCGCCAGAGCGCCGACGCGGCCGCGCAGGCCGACCAGCTGGCGTCGTCGGCCGCCGAAGTGGCGCAACGCGGCGGCAAGGTGGTGGCCGAAGTCGTGACCACCATGCAAGCCATCAACAGCAGCTCGAAGAAGATCGCCGACATCATCGGCACCATCGACGGCATCGCCTTCCAGACCAACATCCTGGCGCTGAACGCGGCCGTCGAGGCCGCCCGCGCGGGCGAACAGGGCCGCGGCTTTGCCGTCGTGGCCAGCGAGGTGCGCAGCCTGGCCGGGCGCTCGGCGGAAGCCGCACGCGAAATCAAGGCCTTGATCGGCCGCTCGGTCGAGAAGGTTGAGTCGGGCACGCGCCTGGTCGGCGACGCCGGCGCCACCATGACCGAGATCGTGGCCAGCGTACAGCGCGTGTCCGACATCATCGGCGAGATCAGCGCGGCCGCTGCTGAGCAAAGCTCGGGCATCCACAAGGTCAACCAGGCGGTGAGCGAACTCGACCGTATGACGCAGCAAAACGCCGCACTCGTTGAAGAGTCGGCGGCCGCCGCCGAAAGCCTCAAGGCACAGGCCGTGACCTTGGGTGAGGTGGTGGGCAAGTTCGAGCTTGGCGATGGCCCAAGCGCAGAGTCTGCGGCCCCGTCCGCCAGTTCCGCCATACCCGGCGCGACGGGCGCACGCAGCGTGGCCCGCGCCGTCGTGGCCAAGGCGCAAAGCCACGCCAAGGCGGCGCCGAGCAAAACCACCGGCGCCACCAGCGCGCCAGCACGCAAGGCCCCACCCGCCGACAAGCCGAGCGCCGCGCCAGCGACCACGGCAAACACCGGTGGCGGCGACGGCGACGGCAACTGGACCAGCTTCTGAGCCCGAATTGCTTTGTCTCCCATACTCTTGGTGGCCGCTTTCTGGCCCGTCAACAAACCGAGAAAGAAATGAAGTGAGGAATGGCTGGTCCTTTATTCGCCGCGCGGGTTTGCCGGTGCACTGCGTGATCACTTGCGTCATGGGCGGTGTGGGCACCTCGGCCATGGCGGACGAAGCGCCCACGGTGACCCCGTATCGGCCCAGCGTCTCGTCGCCAGCCGCACTCTCCGCGCCTGGTTGGGTCGAGGTTGAGGCTGGGGTCCAAAACAGTCGCGGCGAGGATGCATCGCGACGCGTGACGCTGCCCTACACGTTCAAGCTTGCGTTCACGCCTGATTGGGGTGTGCGCATCGGCGGCGACGCGCTGGTTCGTCAGACCGAGGGCGGTGGCGCGGCGCAGCGCGGTGGCGGTGACACCACGATCGTGCTGAAGCGGCGTTTCGAGCTCAACGACGATTCGGCATGGGGCCTGGAGCTCGGCACCAAGCTGCCCACAGCCCGACGGGGCCTGGGCAGCGGCCGCGCCGACACGGGTGTCAACGCCATCTACAGCAGCGACTTCGCGCCAGGCTGGCACACGGACCTGAATCTCGCGGTTACGCGCATCGGCGGCGTGCCTGCGGGGCAGAGTCGTTGGCAGCAGGCGTGGGCTACCTCGGTGTCACGCATTCTGAGTGAGCAGTGGGGGGTCGGGGGTGAGCTCGCCGGAACCCGGCAAGGCGGTAACGCCAGCACGGCACAGGCGCTGTTCGCGGCGAGCTACGCCGTGTCCAGAAAGCTATCTCTCGATGTCGGCGTCAGCAAGGGCTTGAATGCCGCGTCGGGCGCCTGGTCCGCGTTCGCTGGCCTGACGTTCCTGGCCGCGCGAGTCTTCTGACGGCTCTTCCTGGCGCGCTCAAGGCGCGCCAATCTCCCACAGCAGTTGAGCGTCGATCAGCAGCCGGTAGCGCGCCCGTAGCGCATCGGCGCGTGCGGCGGCGGCGGCGTTGACGGCGTCCAGCGACTGCCGACGCACCAGCAACAAGGTCTGCACGTCCGCCTCGCCCAGCAGGTACGCGCGCTGCGTCAGCCGAGCGGCGTCCCCTGCAGCGGCCGTGGCCTGCTCGGCCAGGCGCCAGCGCTCCAGGCTGCTGGCGGCATCGGCCACTTGGGTGGCGACCTCGAGCTCGATCTCGCGCGTCTCACGTTCCACGCCGGCACGGGCCACTTCGGCTTGCTGCTGTGCCTCCAGCGCCGCCTGCGTGCGGTAGCTGCCGCCCAGCGGGATGCTCAGGCTCAAGCCCACCACGCGCTGGCTGCGAAAGGCTTCAGACGCCGTGAAGACGCCCAGCGTTGGATCCGGGATGCGGTCGGCGCGCGCGCGGGCGCCGGTGATCTCAGCCTTGCGCAGCGCTTCCCGCGCCGCGCGCAGCTTGCCGCTGACGGCCAGGATGCGTTCTCGCCACTGGCCTTCCGTGCGCTCCAGCGTCAGCGGCTCGGACAGTGCCGGCGCCACCTGGGGAAGTTGCGGGTAGCGCACGCGCAGGGTGGCCTGCGCCCGGGCTTGCGCCGCTGCGGCCAGGCTGGCTTGGCGTTTGGCTTCAGCGAAATCAGCCTGGGCCACCCCCACTTCGAGCAGCGATGCGTCGCCGGCTTTGCGACGCGTTTCCACGGCCTTGAGGCTGGCTTCGGCAAAGCCCACCTGCTCTTGCAGCCGCGCGCGTGATTGCCCCGCAGCCAGCCAATCGAGCCACTGGTCCACCAACGCGCGCGCCGCCGTCTGGCGCGCTGCGCCGAGTTCGGCGCGCGCCTGGCGCAGGCCTGCCTCGCCGATGTCCCGGTCCAGCGCGGCTTTGCCGCCGATGCGGATCGGCCGCTCGATCTGCGCCGACCACTCGGCGCTGTTGCCGGTGCCGCTGCCACTGCCGTCGATGCGCCGGCGTTGGCCCGTCGCCCCCACTGTCCACTCGTAGGGTCCTGCGGCACGCATCGCCGCCGAATGGCTAGCCGCCTGCAGCGCGCGCCGCGCCTGCAGCACGCTCGGGTCCTGGTCGATGGCGGCCAGCGCCTGCTCGGTGCTCGGCAGGTCCGCAGGGGCAGTTTGTGCCCGGGCGCTGAAGGGCAACGCCAGCACGAGGCTCGCGAGCCCGACTGCGGTGGCGGTATGGAGCCAGCACTTCATACGATCTCTCCCAGGGCTGCCAGCGGCATGGCCCAGTAGCGCAGGCCGGTGCCGGCGAACGATGTACGCAACAGTTGCAGCAGCGTCGCCATCTCGGCCTCGGTGACGATGATCTGCACCTGCACCGAGCGGCTGCGCCCCATCACCTGCTCGACGCTGCTGAGCCTGCCTTGCGCCGTGCCATGGCTGAAACTCGGCGTGCTCGTGAAGACTTCGTTGCCGACGGCAGCCAGCAACACATCGAGCAGCTTTTCTTCGATCTCCGGCGGCGCGACCATCACCAGACACAGTTCAGACATGGCTCACCTCCAGACGCGTTGCATCGGTTTCGGTCCTCGCGTGCGCAAAACGCAAGTAGAGGATCGGCAAAAGGATCAAGGTCAATGCCGTGGCCGTGATCAAGCCGCCGATCACGACGATGGCCAGCGGGCGCTGAATCTCCGAGCCCGGCCCCGTGGCAAACAGCAGCGGGATCAAACCGAAAGCCGTGATCGCCGCCGTCATCAGCACCGGCCGCAGCCGCCGCCGGGCGCCCTGCATCACGCTGTCCAGCAGCGACAGCCCTTCCGCATGGAGCTGGTTGAAGTAGCTGACGAGCACCACGCCGTTGAGCACCGCAATGCCCAGCAGCGCGATGAAACCCACCGAGGCCGGCACGGAAAGGTATTCGCCCGTGACCCACAGCGCCACGATGCCGCCCACCATCGCAAAGGGCACATTGCTCAGCACCAGCAGCGCCTGTCGCACCGAGCCGAAGGTGGAAAACAGGATCACGAAGATCAGCCCCAGCGACAACGGCACCACCAGAGCCAACCGGGCGGCGGCACGCTGCTGGTTCTCGAACTGCCCGCCCCAGGTGACGCGGTAGCCGGTGGGCAGCTTCACCGTCTGCGCCACCTTGGCACGCGCTTCTTCGACGAAGCCCACCAGGTCACGCCCCACGACGTTGGCGATCACCACGCTGTAGCGGCTGCCCATCTCGCGGTCGATCTTGACCGGGCCGCTTTCGCGCTCCAGTTTCGCGAGCGACTCCAGCGGCACACTCATGCCGCTGGCCGTGGCGATGCGCAAGGCGGCGAAGTCGGCCGGCGAGACGCGCACCATGTCGGGCCCGCGGATCAGGATCGGGATGCGCTTGTTGCCGTCGATCACGGTGCCGGCGCGCTGGCCTTCGACCTGCACGCGCAGGGCGTCCTGCACATCTTCGACGCTCAAGCCGTAGCGGCCGGCGGCTTGCCGGTCCACCACCACGCGCAGGTACTGCACGCCGTCGTTTTCAACCGTGTAGACGTCCTGGTTGCCCGGCACCGCCTTCATCAGTTTCTCGATCTGCGCCGCCAGCGCGTTGAGCGTGGCGAGGTCGGGCCCGAAGACCTTGATGGCGACGTCACCGCGCACGCCGATGATCATCTCGGACACGCGCATGTCGATCGGCTGCGTGAAGCTGTAGGCCACGCCCGGCAGCTGGTCGAGCACGGCGCGGATCTTGTCGGTCAGCGCTTCCTTGCTCGTCATGCTCCACTGCTCGCGCGGCTTGAGCACGAGGAAGGTGTCGGTCTGGTTCAAGCCCATCGGGTCGAGGCCGATCTCGTCGGCCCCGGCGCGCGCCACCACGCCGGTGATCTCGGGGATGTTCTTCATCAGCGCCTGGTGGATCTTCAAGTCCAGCGCGGCGGTCTGCTCCAGGCTCACCGAAGGCAGCTTCTCGATGCCGATGATGATGTCGCCTTCGTCCATCGTCGGCATGAAGGTCTTGCCGACCTGGGTGTAGACGCCTGCGGCGATCGCCAGCATCACGCCGGCGACCACGAACACCACCGTCTGGCGCTTCAAGGCCCAGGCGAGCGTCGGCTCGTACAGACGCAGCAACTGGCGCGGCAGCCACGGGTCGTCGTGGCTACCCTTCTTCAGCAGGTAGGACGCCAGCACCGGGACGACGGTCAGCGAGAGCAGCAGCGAGCTGGCCAGCGCGAACACGATGGTCAACGCCACCGGCACGAAGAACTTGCCCTCCAGCCCCTGCAGCGTGAGCAGCGGCAGGAAGACCACCACGATGATCAGGATGCCGGCCGCCACCGGCACCGCCACCTCGCGCACGGCGCGGAAGACGACGTGCAGGCGCGGCAGCTTGTCGCTGGCCTTGTCATGGCTCAGGTGCTGCACCACGTTCTCCACCACCACCACCGCCGCATCCACCAGCAAACCCAGCGCGATGGCCAGGCCGCCCAGGCTCATGAGGTTGGCTGACATGCCGTAGCTGCGCATCAGGATGAAGGTGGCCAGCGCCGACAGCGGCAACACCATCGCCACCGTCAGCGCTGCGCGCAGGTTGCCGAGGAAGGCGACCAGCAGCAGCAGCACCAGCACGGTGGCCTCGAGCAGCGCCTTGGCCACCGTGCCCACCGCTTTTTCGACCAGGCTGGCGCGGTTGTAGAAAACCTTGACCGAGACGCCGGCGGGCAGCGTCGGCTCGAGCTCTTTCAACTTCAGCGTCACGCCTTCGACCACCTTCTGCGCATTCGCCCCGGCCAGGCCGAGCACCAGGCCTTGCACGGCCTCGCCCTTGCCGTCCTGCGTCACCACGCCGTAGCGCGTGACGCTGCCTTCGCGCACCGTGGCCACGTCACCCAGGCGCACGGGCATGCCCTTGTCGTTGCGCACGATCACGGCCAGCAGGTCGTCTGCCCCCTTGATGCTGCCTTCGGTGCGCACCAACAGCACCTCGTCGCCCTCGCCCAGGCGGCCCGCGCCATCGTTGCGGTTGTTGGCCTCCAGCGCGGCCTTGATCTGCGCCGTGGACAGGCCCACCGCCGCCAGCTTCACGGGGTCGGGCAGAACTTCGAAGCTGCGCACCTTGCCGCCGAGCGCATTGACGTCGGCCACACCCACCACCGAGCGCAGCGCCGGGCGGATGACCCAGTCGAGCACGGCGCGCCGCTCTTCGAGCGACATGCCCTCGGCCTCGACCGTGAACATGAACATCTCGCCCAGCGGCGTGGTGATCGGCGCCATGCCGCCGCTGATGCCGCCGGGCAAGTCGCCGGCGATGCCGGCCAGACGCTCGGCCACCTGCTGGCGCGCCCAGTAAATGTCGGTGCCGTCGTCGAAGTCCACCGTCACGTCGACGATGCCGTACTTGGACACCGAGCGCAGGATGCGCTGCTTGGGGATGCCCAACATTTCGACCTCGATCGGGATCGCGATGCGGGTCTCGATCTCCTCGGGCGTCATGCCCGGGGCCTTCATGATGATCTTGACCTGGGTGCTGGAAACGTCCGGGAAGGCGTCGATGGGCAGGTTGCTGAACGAGTACCAACCGGCGCCCGCCAGCAGCAGGCCGGCGAGCAGCACGAACAGGCGCTGGGCGAGTGCGAATTGAATGAGGTGCGTAAGCATCTCAGTTGCTCCCGCCCTTACCCTGCCACGCGGCGCGCAGCGCGATCACCGAACTGACGGCGATCTCCTGGCCGGCGGCGAGTTCGCCGCTCACATGCACCGCGTCGCCGGCACTCGCGAGTACCGTCACCGGCTTGGCGATGAAGCCCTTGGCGGTGCGCACGAACACATGCGCCTTGTCACCGTCGCGCGCCAGCGCCGCGATCGGCACGGCAAAGCCCGCCGCAGCGCTGGCGAAAGGCACGCGCACCTGCACGAACTCGCCCACGCGCAGCAGCCCCGCGCCGCGCGTGACTTCGCCGCGCAAGGTCAGCGTCTGGTCGTCCCCGACGCGGCCGCCCACGCTGGCCGGCGTGGCGGCGGCGTCGCGGCCCACGACCGTGATCACCGCGCCCCGGGCCGGCAGTTGGGCCTGGCGCGCCACCGGCACCTGAATGTCGAGCCACAGCTTGCGGGTGTCGACAATGCGCACCAGCGCCTCGGCGGAGGGCACGCGTTGACCCGTACGCACGAGCACGTCGGCCACCGTACCGGCCGTTCTGGCGCGCAATACCAGCGCGTCCTGCAAGGCGCCGCCGCCGGCCACGTTGCGGATCGATGCGGCGTCCATGCCGGCGAGCCGCAACGAGGCTTCCGCCTGGCGCAGTTCCGCCACGTTCGACGCCGCAGCGGCCTCGGCCTCCTGCACGCGCCGCGCTGGCACGATGCCCTCGGCCGCCAGCATGCGCTCACGTTGCAGCGTCTGCTGCGCGAGCTTGCCCTTGGTGCCCGCCTCCATCAGCCGCAATTGCAGGTCGCCGAGTTCGGGGCTGACCAGGCGCAGCAGCGGCTGGCCGGCCCGGACCACATCGTTCGGCGCCACCAGCAGTTGGTCCACCACGCCGGGCAGCGGCGCGCTGAGCACGTACTCTTGCCTAGGCGGCAGCACCACGCGCGCCGGGTAGGCAGGCCCTTCGATCGGGCCCGGGGCTGCGAGCTT
This sequence comes from Rubrivivax sp., assembly GCA_031418855.1. Classification (GTDB taxonomy): domain Bacteria; phylum Pseudomonadota; class Gammaproteobacteria; order Burkholderiales; family Burkholderiaceae_C; genus Rubrivivax. The sequence goes on along the minus strand of JANOJR010000369.1, from coordinate 69 downwards.
CTGGGTCTTGACCCCCAGCGACTGCATCTGCGCCACTGTGACGGCGAACTCGTCAGCACCATGGGCTGA
>JANOJR010000368.1:0-2162 GCA_031418855.1 Rubrivivax sp. | reverse complement strand
GGAATCGCCTCAGCCGCAAACGCGCCGGTGCCGTCGATGTGGCTGGGCGCGTTGGCGACGTCGAACTTTTGGTAAGCCGGCCGCGTCACAGTGCAATGGGCGTTAGCGCACCACCCGGCAGTTGCACCGCTGGCGCCGGCTTCCAGCCCTTCTTGCGCTGCTCCACGGTGACGAAGGTGCGGATGCCACCGCGCACATACCAGTCGGCGTGGATGCGGATGAAGCGCGGTGCGATGGTCTTCACCAAGTCGCTGACGATGGTGTTGGTGACCTTCTCGTGGAAGGCGCCCTCGTTGCGAAAACTCCAGAAGTACTGCTTCAGGCTCTTGGTCTCGACGCAGAACTTGTCGGCCACGATCTCAATCGTGAAATGCGCGAAGTCGGGCTGGCCCGTCAGCGGGCACAGGCAGGTGAATTCGGGCACGTCAAAGCGGATCACGTAGTCCCGCTCCGGCGCCGGGTTGGCGAAGGCTTGCAGCGTCTTGCTTGGGCTGCTGGGCGCGACTTTGGGAGCGGCGCGCTGGCTCGGTGTGGTGGGTGTTTTGCGGGGCATGGCGCGGGTCGAATTCGAGGGGTGGCGATGCTATCATCGCGGCCCTAACGCGCCTCCTCGTCTGGCGCGTTTATTCATTCAAATCAAGCACTTGGGTGCTCTGCGGCAGCTCTGTCGTGTGGCCTCCAAGGCACGCTTCATGCGCCTCACGCAGATCAAGCTCTCCGGCTTCAAGTCGTTCGCCGAACCCACCACCTTCCAGCTGCCTGGGCAGCGCGTAGGCGTGGTGGGCCCCAACGGCTGCGGCAAGTCCAACATCATCGACGCCGTGCGCTGGGTGCTGGGCGAGAGCAAGGCCAGCGAGTTGCGCGGCGAGTCGATGCAAGACGTCATCTTCAACGGCTCGGGCCTGCGTAAGCCGGCCAGCCGCGCCAGCGTGGAGCTGGTATTCGACAACACGCTGGCGCGCGCCGGTGGGCAGTGGAACCAGTACGCCGAAATCGCCGTCAAGCGCGTGCTCACGCGTGACGGCACGTCCAGCTACCACCTCAACAACCAGCCGGTGCGCCGGCGCGACATCCAAGACGTCTTCCTCGGCACGGGCCTCGGGCCGCGCGCCTACGCCATCATCGGCCAGGGCACCATCAGCCGCATCATCGAGTCGCGCCCCGAAGAGTTGCGCCTGTTTCTTGAAGAAGCCGCTGGGGTCTCGAAGTACAAAGAGCGCCGCCGCGAGACCGAGAGCCGGCTCAAGGACACGCGCGAAAACCTGACCCGCGTCGACGACATCCTGCGTGAGCTGAACAGCAATCTCGACAAGCTGGAAAAGCAGGCCGAGGTCGCCACGCAATACCGCGCGCTGCAAGAGCAAGGCACGCTCAAGCTGCACCAGCTGTGGTTCTTGAAGCACCGTGATGCCGCCAGCGAAGAAGCGCGTGCCACGGCCGCCGTGGCGCAAGCCGTCAACGCGCTGGAAGCCCGTGTGGCCGAGCTGCGCCAGCATGAAAGCGGCCTGGAAACGGTGCGCCAGGCGCACTACGCCGCCAGCGACGCCATGCATTTGCGCCAAGGCGCCCTGGCCGACGCGGCGCTCGAGGTGAGCCGGCTCGAAGAGCGCATCCGCTATGTGGTGGACGCGCGCCAGCGTGCGCAAGCGCGCTTGGTCGAGCTGCAAGCGCAAAACGCCCTGTGGGGCGAGCGCCAGTCTCAAGCGCAAGACGAAGTGGCCACACTGGCCACCCAGATTGAAGGCGCACAGGAACAGTCGACCGTGCTCGCCGCGCACGCCCAAGAGCAGACGCACGCGCTGCCGGTGCAGTACGAAGCACTGCGCCTGGCGCAGGCCAGCGTCAACCAGCAGCGTGGCTTAGTGGCGCAGGTGCAGCAGCAGATCCAGGTGTTGGCGGCCGATAGCCGCGGTGTGGATGAGCAGTCGCGCCAGCTGCGCTCGCGGCGCGACAAGCTTGGCACCGAGCGCCAGACGCTTTCACTGCCCGACATGCAGCGCCTGGGCCAGCTCAAGGACCTCTTTGCTAACGCCCAAGAGACGCATCTCGCGGCGGAAGCGCGCTTGCAGGAACTCGGCGAGCAAGCGCCGTTGCTGGACAGTCAGCGCCAGGCCGCGCAAGACGGCGTGAACCGCGAGTCGAGCAAGTTCAGCGACATCACG
>JANOJR010000367.1:0-1643 GCA_031418855.1 Rubrivivax sp. | reverse complement strand
GGCCTATCCCGAAGAAGAATATTGGCAAGACCTGCACAAGGTCACCGGCGGCATCACCCACGAAGCGTTGGCGCGGCTTGTGATCCGCGAGTCCGCGCGTTGTCGCAGCTGGATGCAGCGCCATGGTGTGCGCTTTCAGGCCTCGCTCACCGGCACCTTGCACCTGAGCCGCACCAACGCGTTTTTCATGGGTGGCGGCAAGGCGCTGGTGAACGCCTACTACCGCAGCGCGACAGGGTTGGGCGTGCAGGTGCGCTACCAAGCGCCGGTCGACAGGCTTGAACTCGAAGGCGGCAGCTTCGTCGCGGCATGGGTTGGCCCAGAGCGCATCACTGCGCGCGCCTGCGTCGTGGCCAGTGGCGGGTTTGAGTCCAACATCCCCTGGCAGCGTAAAGCCTGGGGCCCCAACGAGCGCGGCGAATGGCCCGTCGACAACTTCGCCATTCGCGGCACGCGCTTCAACATGGGCGTGTTGCTGAAGGACTTGATGGCGCAAGGCGCCGACGTGGTGGGCGACCCCGCGCAAAGCCACTGCGTGGCCGTCGACGCACGCGCGCCGCTCTTTGACGGCGGCATCAGCACGCGCGTGGACTCGGTCTCGCTGGGCATCATGGTGAACCGCGACGCGCAGCGCTTCTACGACGAGGGCGAAGACTTTTGGCCCAAGCGCTACGCCATCTGGGGCCGCCTGGTGGCGGGGCAGCCGGGGCAGATTGCTTACTCCATCGTCGACGCCAAAGCGGTGGGGCGCTTCATGCCGGCGGTGTATCCGCCCACGCGCGCTAACAACTTACCGGAGTTGGCACGCGCGCTCGGCCTAGACGCCGCCGCATTGCTGCGCACCGTCGCGGAATTTAACGCCGCCTGCCGCGCAGGCCACTTCGACCACGCCGTGCTCGACGACTGCCACACCGTAGGCATCACGCCAGCCAAGACGCACTGGGCGCGGCCCATCGATACGCCACCCTTCCTGGCCTATGCCTTGAAGCCCGGCATCACCTTCACCTATCTCGGCATGAAGGTCGACGCCACCGCCGCCGTGCGCTTTGCCGATGTGCCCAGCCGCAACCTCTTTGCCGCCGGCGAAATGATGGCCGGCAACGTGCTGGGCAAGGGCTATACCGCGGGTGTGGGCATGACCATCGGCACGGTCTTCGGGCGCATTGCGGGCGCTTCGGCCGCCGCTGCCGCGCTGGCACAAACACAGAGGTCAACCCGTGCAGTTGCTTGAATCACTGGTGCGCGAAGCCGAAGCTGAGCGGGTGCTCAACATCTGCAATGCCTGCCGCTATTGCGAGGGTTATTGCGCGGTCTTCCCGGCGATGGCACGCCGCCTTGAGTTCCCCAAGGCCGACATCCATTACCTGGCCAACCTGTGCCACAACTGCGGCGCCTGCCTGCACGCCTGCCAGTACGCCGAGCCGCATGAGTTCAAGGTGAACGTGCCGCGTGCTATGGCCCAAGTGCGCGCCAAAACCTATGCCGACTACGCCTGGCCGCCAGCCTTGGGCAAGCTCTACGAGCGCAATGGGCTCACCGTCGCTCTGGCGTTAGCCATAGGTCTGGCGCTCTTCCTCGTACTCGCCCTCGCGCGCCAAGGCACGCTGTGGCACGCGCCCATGGCCGGCAACTTCTACGCCGTG
>JANOJR010000366.1:0-2750 GCA_031418855.1 Rubrivivax sp. | reverse complement strand
TGCACCGTGGTGTCGTAGGTACCCTCGTGCCGCTGTCATCGTGGTGTCGCACGCGCCGCCCACCATGGCAGGCATGAACAAGCTGCGCATCAGCGTCGTGACCGAGACCTACCCGCCCGAGGTCAACGGCGTGGCGATGTCGGTGGCGCAACTCGTGAACGGCATGCTTCAGCGCGGGCACACGCTGCAACTTGTGCGGCCGCGCCAGCATGGCGACGAGTACGCGTGCACCGACGCTTCGGCACCTTCAACCTTCAGCGGCGACGTCCTGACGCGCAGCTGGCCGATACCGCGCTACCCGCAGCTGCGCATGGGCGCGCCGAGCCAGCGCCAGTTGCTGGCGCTGTGGGCGCATGCGCGGCCCGAGCTGGTGCACATTGCGACCGAAGGGCCGCTGGGTTGGTCGGCCTTGCAGGCGGCACGCCGCTTGCACATTCCGGTCTCGTCGGACTTCCGCACCAACTTCCACAGCTACGGACAACACTACGGCGTGCCTTGGCTGACGCGGCCGATCCTGTCCTACCTGCGGTGGTTCCATAACCACACGCAGGCCACGATGGTGCCCACCGACGCCATGGGCGCAAGCCTTGCGCTGCGAGGCTTTCAGCGGCTGCATGTGGTGGGGCGCGGCGTGGATGCACAGCGCTTCAACCCCGCGCGGCGCAGCGCGGCCTTGCGCGCGACCTAGCACGTGGCCGAAGGCGACGTGGTGCTGGCCTACGTCGGCCGCCTCGCGGCTGAGAAGAACCTGGGCCTGGTGCTGCGCGCGTATGAGGCAGCAAGCGAGGCAGCACGCGCGGCTGCACGTGCGGCCGCACGCGCAAGCCCGCCGCGCGTGCGGCTGCTGCTGGTGGGCGACGGGCCCATGCGCGCCGCGCTACAGGCCGCCTGCCCCGAGGCGATTTTCAGCGGCCACCGCAGCGGTGAAGACCTCGCCGCGCACTATGCGTCGGCCGACGTCTTTGTCTTTGCCAGTCTGACCGAGACCTTCGGTAACGTCATCACCGAGGCCATGGCCAGCGGCCTGGCGCCGGTGGCGTTTCGGCGCGCGGCCGCAGGGCAGCTTATCGAGTCGGGCGTTGACGGCATGCTCGCCGAGAGTGAGCGTGAAGAGGACTTCATCGGCGCCACGCTGCGACTGGTGGGCAACCAGAGCTTGCGCCAGGACATCGGCCGCGCTGGACGCGCCACGGTGCTGCGTATCGCCTGGCCCAAGGTGGTGGCGCAGTTCGAAGCGGTGGCCAACGCGTTGGTCGACGCACCAAGCTGCGAGCTCGTCCCGGGCGCCGAGCCGGGGCCGGCAGCGCACGCGGCGCACCCGTGCTGAGCGGCGCGCAGGGGTGGCAGAGAAGGCGCAGAAGCCAGAACGCCGGGTTGCCCTGAGCCGCCTACGTCAATGTGTTAGCGACCGCGCGCGGCCTCGTGCTCGTAGGTGGTGATCTCGAACGGGTTGCCGTCGGGGTCGCGGAAGTACATCGACAGTGACATGCCGTGGTCTTCAAAGCTCACGGCGCTGCCCAAGACAAGGCGCAGGTGCTCACGCCACGCCAGGAACTGCGCGGCGTCCACTCCGAAGGCCACCGTTGAGCGCGTCTTGATCGGTGCCGCTTCAAAGAGTGCGACATGAACGGCGCCGCTGGCGTCAGCAATGGTCAGCGGCCCGCCACCTGCCGCCCAGCTCTCCAGCGCCACGATGCGCGTGAAGCCCAGCATGTTTGCGTACCAAGCTTCTGCGGCCACGCGGTCGGCGACGAAGACGTGCACATGGTCGATGTTCTTCAGTGTCGGTGCCATCAGCATGCTCCGGAGTTCAATCGGCCGCGCCGGGTGCTAACGCTGCAGGGGCGCGGCGTCTTGCGAGGCCAAAGAGCCGCTTTAGCACGCGCCACACGAAGCGCACCAGCAGCAGCGTCAGTAGCCCTTCCAGCAGCGTCACCACAAACGCCGCCAGCGCATTCCAGCGCTCACTGCGCGCGTGGAACTTGGCCATCGCGCCGTCGCGCGAAATCTCGATGCTGTCGTAGAAGCTCGGGATCACCAGCAGCGTGAGGAAGGTCGAGGTGATGGTGCCGCCGATGATCGATACCGCCATCGGCCGGTAGAACTCGCTGCCCTCGCCCAGGCCGATTGCCACGGGCAGCATGCCGGCGATGAGCGCGAAGGTCGTCATCAGAATAGGCCGCAGCCGCTTGCGCCCGGCGTGCATCAGCGCCTCTTCGCGCGGCACGCCGCGAGCTTCTTCCACACGTGCGGCGTCGAGCAAGAGGATGGCGTTTTTGGCCACCAGGCCCACGAGCATGATGACGCCGATGAGGCTCATCAAATTCAAGGTGCCACCCGTCATCAACAAGGCCAGCACCACGCCGATGAGCGATAGCGGCAGCGAGATCATCACCGCCAGCGGCGCGGTGAACGAGCCGAACTGAATGACGAGGATGAGGTACATCAGCGCCACACCGCTGAAGAGCGCGGTGATCATGTCGCCGAACACGGCCTGCTGGTCTTTCGAGGCACCGGCCAACTCAAGCCCGAAGCCCGGCGGGAAGGGAATTTCACGGGCAATCTTCAACGCGTCGGCGGTGACTTCACCCGACGAGCGGCCCTGCACGTTGGCCGCCACCGAGATGGTGCGTTTGCCGTCGGCATGCTGAATCTGCGAGGGGCCTTTGCCCATGCTGACGGTGGCGATCTGCTCCAGCGGCACAAGGCGGTTGCTGCCGGCCACAGCGATGGGCAAGCGCTCGATGTTG
>JANOJR010000365.1:0-3357 GCA_031418855.1 Rubrivivax sp. | reverse complement strand
TGTTCGAAATCGGCGCCGACACTACCAGCCTGAAGGTGCTGCGCGACGACGACATGCTGTATGACCGCGACCAAGCCTTTGGTGGCTCGCAACTGACGCAGCTGATTTCTCGGCAGTACGGTTTCTCGTTTGAAGAAGCCGAGCAGAAGAAGCTTTCTGGGGACCTACCCGAGGACTATGACAGCGCTATTCTGGCGCCCTTCGTCGACAGCTTGTCGCAGGAGATTGGCCGTGCGCTGCAGTACTTCTTCACCAGCACGCCGCACCACAAGGTGCACTATGTGATGCTGGCCGGGGGCACCGCCACACTCAACGGTTTGAAAGAGCGCGTCACCGAGCTCACGGGTTTCGCCTCGATGGTCGTGAACCCTTTCGACAATATGCAACTCGGCTCGGCCATCCGCGAGGGCCGTGTGCGCCGTGAAGCGCCTGCCTACCTCACTGCCTGCGGCTTGGCCATGCGGAGGTTCATGCTGTGATCCTCATCAACCTGCTACCGCACCGCGAAGAAAAGCGTCGCCAGCGCAAGCGCGCGTTTTTTGCCGGGCTGGGACTGGCGGCTCTCGTTGGGCTCGGCGTCGCGGGCGTCTGGTTCACGGTGCTGCAGCAGATGACGGTGGCGCAGGTTTCGCGCAACGATTTCCTGAAGACCGAGATCGCGCGCCTGGATGCGCAGGTCAAGGACATCGCCACCTTGCGCGCCGAAATCGAAGCCTTAAAGGCGCGGCAGAAGTCGGTGGAAGACCTACAGACCGATCGCAACACGCCTGTCTACTTGCTCGACGAATTGGCGCGGCAAACGCCTGAGGGCGTCTACCTCAACACGATCAAGCAGACGGGGCAGGTGGTTGCAATCGTGGGTGTGGCGCAGACCAACGAGCGTGTCTCGGAGTTGTTGCGCAACGTCAGCAACTCGACCTGGCTTGAGCGCCCTGATCTTGTGGAGATCAAGGCGGCAAACATCACCACCGCAGGCAGAGAACAGCGCCGCCTGTACGAGTTCTCGATGCGCGTGACGCTCAAGCGGCCCCAGGTCAGCGTCGACCCTGCGGCAGTGCCTGCCAGCGGCGCTGCCGCCAAGAAAGCGACCTGAGGACCCTATGGCCGCCAAGTCATCCTCATTCAGTTTCGACGTCAACAGCGCGTTCGAAAAAGCCACCTCGCAATTTCGCGGACTCAATGCCAACGAGCCCGGGCAATGGCCCGTCTTGCCCAAGGCCGTGGCGTGGTTGGGCGCAGGTCTTTTGGTGCTCGTGTTGGCGTGGTTCCTCACGCTGTCGGACGCCAACGACGGCCTTGAAGCCGAACGCCTGAAGGAGCCCGAGCTCAAGCTGAACTACCGCAACAAGCTGGGCCAGGCCGTGAACCTGGGCGAGTTGCGCAAGCAAAAACTGCAAGTCCAGGAATACGTGACGCAGCTTGAGAAGCAGCTGCCGGGCAAGGCCGAAATGGACGCGCTGCTGTCTGACATCAGCCAAGCCGGCCTGGGCCGCGGCCTGTTGTTCGAACAGTTCAAGCCGGGGCAGGTCGAGATCAAGGACTACTACGCCGAGTTGCCGATTGCTATCAAGGTGTCTGGGCGTTACCACGACATTGGCGCGTTTGCGGCCGATGTTTCCAACCTCTCACGCATCGTGACGCTGCACAACTTGGGCATCACGCAGTCCGCGACCAAAGATGCCGCAGGCAGTGCCGCCTTGATGATGGAAGCCACTGCCCGCACCTATCGTTACCTCGACGCCGTCGAGATCGCCGAACAGGCGCGCGTCGCTGCGGCCAAGGCCGCTGCAGCGAAGACCGCAGGGGCGCCCAAGTAATGCGGCGCACCGTCCCGTTCATCGCCTTGTCGGTTTGCGCCGCGCTGGTTGGCTGCGGCGCCAACCACGAAGAGCTTCAGCAGTGGATGGAACAGCAAAGGCGCGAGGTCAAGCCCAGCGTCAAGCCCCTGCAGCCGCCGAAGAAATTCGACCCGAAGCCCTATGCCTCGATGCAGGCGGTGGAGCCTTTCAGCGCCCAGAAGTTGACGGTCGCCATCAAGCAGGAATCCAGGCAGCCGAACTCGCTGTTGTCGGGCGAGCTGAACCGTCGCAAGGAGCCGCTGGAGTCGTTCCCGCTGGATGGCGTTCGCATGGTCGGCAGCCTCGCTAAGAGCGGCCAGCCCTATGCGCTGCTGAAAGTCGACAACCTTTTGTACCAGGTCAAGCTGGGTGACTACCTTGGCCAAAACTACGGGCGTATCACCAAGATCGCCGAGACCGAGATCGCGCTGCGTGAGATTGTCCAAGATGCTGCAGGCGAGTGGATCGAACGAGTGAGCACGCTGCAGCTCCAGGAGAAGGCGCGATGAGAACGAAAGCGGAGACTCTCACCATGCTGAAATGGCGTGCGGTTTTGATGGCCCTGGTGGCATTTGGCGCGGGCACCTTGAGCGCCAGCGCGATGGCGCAAAACACCATCCAGTCGGTCACCAGCACCCAGCAGGCGGGTACCGAAGTGGTCCGTATCGAGCTGAGCGAAGCGCTCACGGCCGTGCCGGCCGGCTTCTCGACGCAAGCGCCGCCGCGCATCGCGATCGACCTGCCCGGCGTGGGCAATTCGATGGGGCGCAACGTCGTCGAGATCAACCAGGGCAACTTGCGCTCGGTGAGCGTGGCCCAATCGGGCGAGCGCACGCGACTGGTGCTTAGTCTGAAACAGGCCTCGGGTTACCGCGCGCAAATTCAGGGCAAGGCCTTGATTCTGGTGCTGGACGCCATGGGCCCCGGCAGCAGTGGTGAAGTCGCGCAGTTCGCGCCAGCGCAGAACGCTGAGCCGCAAGGTCTGCGCGACATCGATTTCCGTCGTGGCTCTGACGGCGCAGGGCGCATCGTGGTGGCACTGCCCAGCACACAGGTCGGCGTCGACATCCGCCAGCAAGGCCAGACGCTGGTGGTCGAGTTCCTGCGCTCCACCTTGCCTGACCGCTTGCGCCGCCGCCTTGACGTCACCGACTTTGGCACGCCAGTGCAGACGGTGTCGACCTTCCAGAGCAGCGACCGCGTGCGCATGGTCATCGAGCCGCGTGGCAGCTGGGAGCACAGTGCTTACCAGACCGACAACCAGTTCGTGTTGGAAGTGCGCCCGGTCAAGATCGATCCGAACAAGTTGACACAGGGCCCAGGCTTCCAGGGTGAGAAGCTCTCGCTGAACTTCCAGAACATCGAAGTGCGCGCCCTCCTGCAAGTCATCGCCGATTTCACCAACTTCAACGTCGTCACGAGTGACACGGTGACGGGCACCGTGACCCTGCGCCTGAAAGATGTGCCTTGGGACCAGGCGCTCGACATCATCTTGCAGAGCAAGGGTCTAGGCGTACGC
>JANOJR010000364.1:0-3741 GCA_031418855.1 Rubrivivax sp. | reverse complement strand
ACGCACCAGCGCCGCACGCTGTCGGGCAAGGGCATGGCCAGGCCGGCGTCGCCTTTGCCGCTGAGCGTGGTGAAGTTGGTTTTGCCCAGCACACGCTGCTGGATGAAAAACACCACCAGCGCAAAGCCGGTGAGGATGAGTGCGAGTGACGCCGCCTTGCCCTGGTCGTACTGCGCGCCGACGATGGCGAAGAAGATGTCGGTCGAGAGCACGGCATATTGCCCGCCCACGATGATGGGGTTGCCGAAGTCGGCAATGCTCTCGATGAAGCCGACAAGGAATGCATTCGCCAGCCCCGGTTTCATCAGCGGAAGCGTCACCGTGAAGAAGGTTTTGCTGCGGCTGGCGCGCAAGGTCTGCGCGGCCTCTTCCATGCTCGGGCTGATGCCGGCCACCACGCCGCGCATGATCATGAACGCGATGGGCGTGAAGGCAAACATCTGCGCCAGCCAGACGCCAAAGAGCCCATAAAACCAGCGTGTCGGTGGGATGCCAAAAGCCCACTCCAATAGTTGGTTAGCGAGCCCCGCGCGGCCGAAGAGAAGAATCAAACCCAGGCCCACCACAAAGGGCGGCGTGATGATCGGCAAGAGCGCCAATATGTTGAGCGGCTTGGCTAAACGCTTGCCACCACGCTCGGACATCAGCGCGATGAAGGTGCCCATCACGGTGGTGCCAGCGGCCGTGAGCAGCGCGAGGAAGAGCGTGTTCCACGCGACACCGCAGCGCACACCGCCGACCACGCACGACAGGCCCCAAACACGCTCGTGCATGAGGCGCTCGCCCAGCGCACCGGCGGCAAAGCTGCCGCTCTCGTCGAGAAAGGCGCCGAGCAGGCTCTTGCCAACGGGCAGGGCTACGAAGAGCAGCAGCAAGGCGCTGCACAAGACCACGGCGCCGGCAACGAAGAAGTCGCCACGAAAGTAGCCCAGGCGCGCAACGCCAGCACCGAGCAGCATCAAGAGCGCAAGCAAAACCAAGGCGCCGCCGAGGCCGATGCCGAACTGCCCGGCGGGCAAAGCGCCGAAGGCGGCACCCAGCCACTCGAAGCTCCAGCCTTGCGCGCCGATGCTGAAGGCCGACGCCAGCAGACCGAGCAAACCCAGCCCGGCGCCGGCCACCAGCCAAAGCCCCTGGCCGCGCCCGGGTGGCAAGCGCCAGGCCACGGCCACGAGTGCCAGGCCGACCAAGCCGCTCCACAGCCAGGGCTTGCCATGCGTTGCCGCTTGCACCAGGCCACTGGCGGTTTCACTGCCGCCAAAGACACCGCCGAGCGCGCGCAGCAGCGTCAGATTTTGCGGGTAGTACCAGGGCAGCAGCGCGTAGGCCACCAAGGCCACCAGCAGCCACCCCAAGAGCAGGCGCTGCGCGCGCTGCTGCCCCCGGTTGAGTGCCACAGCGCTCATGGCGCCGCGGTCAACGTGGCAAGGAGTTGACGTCCTTTTCCCACTTGCCGATCAAGCGCCGGCGCTCGGCGCTGGCGCCGTACTTGGCGTAGTCGTAGTCGATGAACTTGATCTTCTTGAAGTCGGGGATGCGCGGGTCGAGTGCGGCGCCTTTGTTCGACGGCAGCTGGAACTGCTTGGCTGCGGCGCCGAACTGCTGCGCCTGCGGCGTCAAGGCCCATTCGTAGAACTTCTTGGCGGCGTCTAGGTTGCGCGCGCCTTTGATGATGCTCATGGAGCCGATCTCGGCCCCCGTGCCGTCGGCCGGTGTGATGGTGGCCACCGGGAAGCCCTGCATCGCCTCGCCCGGGCCGTCATGCACGAAGCTGATCGACACCGTCGTCTCACCGCGCGCCACCGCCTTGATCGGCCCCGTGCCCGAGCGCGTGTACTGGCTGATGTTCTTGTGCAGCGCCTTCATGTAGTCGAAGGCTTTGTCCTCGCCCATCAGCTGCACCAGCGTGGCGACCATCGTGTACGCCGTGCCACTGCTGGCCGGGTTGGCGACCTGGATCTCGCCTTTGAAGGCCGGGTTGAGCAGGTCGGCCCAGGTCTTGGGCACGGGCAACTTCTTCTTCGCGATGAGCTCGGTGTTGTAGCCAAAGCCCAGCGGCCCCGAGTAGATGCCCACCGTCTTGAAGCTGCTTTGCGTGGCCTGCTGCTGCGCCCAGGCATGCAGCTGGGGCAGGCTGGCCGACTTGTATTCCAGGCTCAAGCCTTGTTCGGCGGCTTGCAGGTGGGGGTCGCCGGTGCCGCCGAACCAGACGTCGGTCTTCGGATTCGCGCGCTCGGCGATAAGCTGGGCCAGCGCTTCGCCCGAGCCTTTGAGCGACATGTTGACCTTGATGCCGGTGCTGCGTGCAAACACCGTCTGGATCAGGTTGCACCACTCGGCTTGCACGGAGCAGATGACGTTGACCTGGCTGCCGTCTTGGGCTTGCGCGGCAGAACTGGCCAGCACCAACAGTGCGGTGAGAAGTGGGCGTGGGCGCATTGAGATATCTCCTGACTGGCTTGAATTGAGTTGCCGCTGAGCATGGCAGCTTGTGCGCGAGCTGGGCATCGGGAATCACCGCATGGGTTCTGGCCCGGCATCGTGCATCGTGCGTGCCACGCGTCACGATCTGACTACGGGCCGTCAGGAACGCGCCCCAACTCAGGCAAGAATGCAGCCCATGTCCTCTCGTCTGTCCCGCTTGTGCTTGCCCGCCTTCCTGCTGTGTGTACTGGCCATGGCGAGCGTGCGCGCCGAGACCTGGCTGGTGGGCCCCAAGGCACCGTCGATGAGCCTGAGCGAGGCACTGGCCAAGTCGCGTGACGGCGACACCATTGCCGTGCTGGAAGGTGAATACCACGGCGAAGTCGGCGTCATCTCGCAGCGCAAGCTAACGATCAAAGGGATTGGCAAACGCCCACTGCTGCGCGCCGGTGGGCGTATCGCCGAAGGCAAGGCCATCCTGGTGGTGCGTGACGGCGACATCACCATCGAGAACCTTGAATTCCAAAGCGCCCGTGCACCTGACGGCAACGGTGCGGGCATCCGCTTCGAGAAGGGTCGTTTGCTGGTCAAGAACTGCGCGTTTCGTGACAACGAAATTGGCCTGCTCACGGGCAATGACGGCGTGGCGGAACTGGAGATCGTCGACAGCGAATTCAGCGAATCGCCCAAGGTTACGGGCAGCCTGCCGCACCTGCTTTACGCCGGGCGCATCGCCAAACTCACGGTCAGCGGCAGCCGCTTTCACGAAGGCTTTGAAGGCCACCTCATCAAGTCGCGCGCGAAGGTCAATGACATTCGCTACAACCTGATCTTCGACGGCGCGGGCGGCAGCGCGTCCTACGAGATCGACCTGCCCAACGGCGGCATCGCCCACATCATCGGCAACGTCATCGGCCAAAACGCCAACGCACAAAACCGCACCCTGGTGGCCTTTGGCGCCGAAGGCAGCGCCTGGCCACAAAGCGCGCTGTACCTGGCGCACAACACCATGCTCTCGGGCGGCCTCATGACGGCCTCTTTTTTACGTGTCTTTGAAGACCGCTTGCCCGCCGCCGCACCCGTCTTCGTGATCAACAACGTCACCGCAGGCATCGGGCTGCTGAGCCCCTTTGCCGGCGGCGTCTTCGAAGGCAACGAGCGCACGCTCGGGCGCTGGCTGCGCTCGCCGCCGATGCTGGACTTTGCGCTGCCCAACAATTCGGCTTTGCGCGGCCGCGGTGTTGACCCGCGCAAGCATGGCGGCCAGGACTTGTCGCCCAAGGCGGAGTTCAACTTTCCGCTCGGCACGCGGGCGAT
>JANOJR010000363.1:0-12811 GCA_031418855.1 Rubrivivax sp. | reverse complement strand
AGCCGAGGCATCGCGGGCATCAAGCTCACGCCGCGCCACTACGCCTACCTGAAGATCAGCGAAGGCTGCAACCACCGCTGCACCTTTTGCATCATCCCCAGCATGCGCGGCGACCTTGTCTCGCGGCCCATCGGCGACGTGCTGGGCGACGCGCGCGCCCTCTTCGACTCGGGCGTGAGAGAGCTGCTCATCGTCAGCCAGGACACCAGCGCGTATGGCGTGGACGTGAAGTACCGCAGCGGCTTCTTCGACGGCCGCCCGGTGAAGACGCGCATGTTCGAGCTGTGCGACGAGCTCGCCAAACTCGCTGAGCCTTACGGCGCCTGGGTGCGGTTGCACTACGTCTACCCCTACCCGAGCGTGGACGACATCCTGCCGCTGATGGCCAGCGGCCGCGTGCTGCCTTACCTCGATGTGCCCTTCCAGCATGCGCACCCCGACGTGCTCAAACGCATGAAGCGCCCGGCCAGCGGCGAGCGCAATCTGGAGCGCTTGATGGGCTGGCGCGAGGCCTGCCCCCAGATCGTTGTGCGCTCGACTTTCATCGCCGGCTTCCCCGGCGAGACCGAGGCTGAATTCCAGACGCTGCTGGACTTCATGGTAGAAGCGCAGATCGACCGCGCCGGCTGCTTTGCCTATTCGCCCGTGATGGGTGCGACTGCGAACGACATCCCCGGCATGCTGCCGCAATCAGAGCGTGAAGCACGTCGCGCGCGCTTCATGGCGGTGGCCGAAGAAGTCTCTGCGGCCAAGCTTCAGCAGCGTATCGGCGCCACCATGCAAGTGCTGGTCGACCACGCGCCGGCACTCGGCCGCAAAGGTGGCGTGGGCCGCAGCTACGCCGACGCGCCAGAGATTGACGGCACGGTGAAGTTGCTGCCTCCCGAAAAAGCATCACGCACGCTGAAGGTGGGCGAGTTCGTGCGCGTGCGCATCAAAGGCACGCAGGGACACGACCTCGTCGGCCAGCCGATTTGATAACGACCAAGATGACATGACACCCGACATCCCGACGGCTCTCATCCACCACCCCTACACAGCACCCGTTGGCTGGCAGGCGCCGCAGCCCGGCGTTTTCAAAGCCTCGACGGTGATGTTCAAAGACACCGCCGCCCTGCGCGCGCGCGACTGGCGCCACAAGCGCGGCTACAGCTACGGGCTTACGGGCACGCCCACCACCTATGTGCTGGAAGAGCGCATCGCCACGCTGGAAGGCGGCACGTTTTGCGCGCTCGCGCCAAGCGGCCTGGCGGCGATTGCCAATGTCGACTTCGCGCTCTTGCAGCAGGGCGACGAGCTGCTGCTGCCGGCCAACGTCTACGGCCCCAGCCGCGAGCTGGCGCGCCAGGAGCTCGCGCGTTGCGGCATCACGCACCGCCACTACGACCCGATGGATGCCGACGCACTGGCGGCGATGATCGGCCCGCGCACCAAGCTCATCTGGCTCGAAGCGCCGGGCTCGGTGACGATGGAATTCCCCGACCTGCGCGGCCTCATCGCTGCGGCCAAAGCCAAAGGCGTGATCACTGCCATCGACAACACCTGGGGCGCCGGCCTGGCCTTCAACGGCTTTGCGCTCGGCGCCGACATCGTGATGCAGGCACTGACCAAATACCCCTCGGGCGGGGGTGACGTGTTGATGGGCTCGGTGACCACGCGCGACGCCGCGCTGCACGAACGCATCAAGGCCACGCACATGCACCTGGGCCTGGGCGTGAGCGCCAACGACGCCGAGTTTGTGCTGCGCGGCCTGTCGTCCATCGCGCTGCGCTATCACGCTGGTGACGCCGCCGCGCGCGAGCTGGCCGCCTGGCTGGCCACGCGGCCAGAAGTGGCGCGTGTGCTGCATCCGGCCCTGCCCGGCAGCCCCGGCCATGAGCACTGGAAAAGCCATTGCACCGCCGCCGCAGGCCTCTTCTCGATCATGCTCGACGCGCGCTACAGCGGCGCCGAAGTCGACGCCTTTGTCGACGCGCTGCGTCTGTTCAAGATCGGCTATTCCTGGGCCGGCCCGGTCAGTCTGGTCGTGCCCTACGACCTGGCCGCGATGCGCGACGTGGCGCCTTACGCCGGCAGCCTGGTGCGCTTTTCGATGGGGTTGGAGGCGGTGGCGGATTTGCGCGCGGATCTGGAGCAGGCATTGGCCGCGTTGGTGCGCTGACCAGAAGCTGCGACGTGGCATCGCCGTCGCTGGCTGTCACACCTGCGGAGTGAACTCGATCCCCGTCGCCGCCAGCCCCACCAGCTCCACGCTTTGCGCGTTCAGCACAAACTGCGCCGCCAGCAGCCCCAAGGAGCCTTGCGAGAAAACGCCCGCGTTGAGTGCGCCTGCGTACTCCGCCAACTCGCCCGCAGACGGCGCGACACCGACCACGTTGCGGTAGACAAAGTCGACAAACGCAGTGTTCGAGCGGCCACCCGCCAACTGCGCGAAGAGATCGGTGCCGATGGCCAGGTTCACCACCTCGGCATACGACATGCCGCCATCAAAGAGCTTGAGCCCAATGCCGACAAAGTCTTTGTTGGTGAGAAAGCTCTTGCCGAAGAGCGCGCGGATGATCTGCGCCACGCTGCCGGCGTTGCCGTCGAGGTCGAGTGCCAGGTTGGCGTTGGCGAACTGCAAGCGCTCGACGTTGGCCAGGCTGTCGCGGCCTTCGGTGTTGCTGTTGTCCACCACCGTCCAGCCGAAGTCGGCTTTGATGAGGTTGTAGAGCGTGCGGTTGCTGAGGTAGATGGCTGTGTCGATGCCGCTGCCGCCGTCGATCACATCGTTGCCGCCACGGCCACTGATGCGGTCGTTGCCGGCCAGGCCGAACAGACCCTCGGCGTCGGCCAGCCCGACTATGGTGTCGGCCGCCGCGCTGCCTTCGCGCGAGGCGGCCACGGCCTGCACGGTGACGGTGGCGGTGTAGCGGTTGTTGCCACCGGCGCCGTCGCTGACGTTCCAGGTGAAGCTGTCGCCGCCCACGAAGCTGGCTTGCGGCAGGTAGTTGAAGCTGCCGTTGCTCTGCACCACGGCGTTGCCGTTCTTGCCGTCGGCCACCAGCGAGTAGGCTATGGGGTCGTTGTCGATATCGCTGGCGCTGGGCAGCTCGCTTTTAAGCGAGGCGTTGCTGGCCGCGAGGTAGTTGGCGTTGCGCGCCACCGGGCCCGCATCGTTGACGGGCAGCAGATTCAAGTAGACCTTGTACTCGTTGCTGCTGGCACCTGCCGTCACGCGGAAGGTGAAGCTGTCGGCGCCCCAGAAGTTGAGCGCTGGCGTATAGGTGAAGGTGCCCGTCGCTGCCACCTGCGCCGTGCCGTTGGCGGCGTTACCCACCAGCGCGTAGGTCACGGCGCTGCGTGCCACGTCGCTGGGGTCGGGCAGGCTGGCGCTGATGGTGCTGTCTTCGTCGCCTGTGGCCAGGATGTCGCCGGCCAGCGGTGTGGCCGCCAGCGTTACCGTTTGGTCGCTGAACTGCAAGCGCTCGATGGCCGTGAGCGTGTCGTAGCCCGAGACACGATCGCGCGCT
Organism: Rubrivivax sp.; assembly: GCA_031418855.1. Classification (GTDB taxonomy): domain Bacteria; phylum Pseudomonadota; class Gammaproteobacteria; order Burkholderiales; family Burkholderiaceae_C; genus Rubrivivax. Next base: position 9,299 of record JANOJR010000363.1, on the reverse strand, counting down.
TCGACGTAGAGCTTGCCAAAGCTGTTGCTGAGTTCGTAGTCCGCGCGCCGGCCGGCGTAGACAGCCGTGTCCACGCCGGCGCCACCGTCGACCCAGTCGTTGCCCAGGCCGCCTGTCAAGCGGTTGTCGAGATCGTTGCCCAGCAGCACGTCGTCATGAGACGAGCCGACGGCGTGTTCGATCAGCGTGCCCACGGCGATGCCAAGGTTCTCGACGCCCGCAAAGCCGGCACTCGTCAAGCCGGCGCTGCCCAGGTGGCCAGGGATCAGATCGAGGCTCACGCCGCTTGCCAGCGCCGAGGCGTCGATGGTGTCGCTGCCGCCGTCGTCGATCAGCGTGACCTGTGCGGCACTCTCGCGTTCGCCCAACACGTAGGTGGTGTTGCCGGTGTTGGCTGTGCGCGCGCCGTAGAGGTAGCGCAAGGCGATGACATCGAGCAGGCCCCAGTCGGCGCGATAGAGGCCGTCGGCCGAACTCTGGCTGGACATCACCGACAGGCTGGTGCGGTCGTCCTGAGGCCGCAATTGCATGGGCCAGGACTCGCCAGGGTCGGTGTTACGCGGGTGGCGCAGGCCCAGCGCGTGGCCGATCTCATGCAGCAGCGCGGTGTAGCCTTCGCTGCCGACCGCAATGTTGACCATCGACTCGACATCCATCCAGACATCGCCGGCGGCGTCGCCTTCGGTGCCGGGCAATGCGGCTCGGCCTTTGCTTGCAGTCTGCTGGCTAACGCCGAAGCGCAGTTGACCCACCGCGCTGGCGCTCTCGGTGAATTCGGTGAAGTTGAGGCCGGCGATCGACGCGGTGTTGGCCAGGATGTCGCGAACGGCTTGCTGTTCGCTGGCCGTGAAGGCGCGAAAGCCGGGTTGGGTGCTCTGGGTGACGAAGCTGAAGCTCAGGGTGGTGGTGGTGCCGAGTGCTTGCGCGGCGTTCCAGCGCATCGAGCCGCCGGCGGCGATGGTGTCTTCGGCTAGAGACTGGGGGGTGATGAAGTCCGCCAAAGTGACGCTGGTGCGAACGCCATCCGTACCCGTCACGCCGAGCAATTCGACATCGGTCAGCGTCAGGCTGAACGCGGTGCCGACTTTGGTGGTGACCTTCGCGAAGCGGCCATCTGGCGAAACTCGGATGACCAACTCATCGAGTCGCGCGACACGTCCGCCGGTCTCGCCGACTGCGGTGAACCAGCAATGCGCGTTGTCGATACCTCCGGCGCCATCGAATACATCGTGCCCGTTGTTTGCGACAAAGGTATTGCCCTCGGCGTTTCCTACGACCCGGTCATTTCCACCGTTGCCGGTGATCGAATTGACGCCGATCAGTGTGTCGCGTCCACCGAAACCATCGTCTGCCCAGCCTTCAGCCAGATTGGCGACGACGCCTATGGGTGAGTCCCAGTACGCGGCGCCCACGCTGCGATTCGGACTGGCCGGATCGACGATGCGTTCGATACGGTCGTTGCCGCGGCCACCACTTACCGTGCCCGAGTACACCCGGATCGTGTCGTTGCCGTCTTGGCCATAGATCGTGTTGTTGACGTTTTTGTCGGCCTCGGGCTGTGTGTACTCGTCGTTGCCGTTGGTCAGTCGAATGTCCGCCATCTCACACCCTCAGCAGCGGAATCGTCTTGTTGCTGAAGTTCGCGAGGTTCGGGAACACGTCGTGAAAGGAGGATCGGTCCAGCCCCATCCACTGCATCACCGTCGCACCGACTTGATCGGTGCTCGTAGTCGGCACGTGGCGCCCGTTCTTGTTTCGGTCGCCGTCGTCGACGCCACCGAGCACCGGACTTGGGAAGATGCCATGCATCGTGCCGCCTTGCACGGGCCCGCCGAGCGCAAACCAGTGGTTGCCCCAGGCGTGTTCACTGCCACCACCGGAGCCCGGGCGCACGGTGCGACCGAAGTCGCTCAGCATCAGTGTGACTACGTTCATGTCCAGCCCCGCAGCTCTGTTCGACTCATCGAATGCGGCGACGGCCTTGGACATCACGCCGAACTGGGCGTCTTGCGTGTTCGCGTCTGCGCCCCGCTGGTTCACGTGCGTGTCGAAGTTGCCCCAGCTGACGAGGAAAACCTGCCGGCGGTAACCCTGTGCCTTGAACACTGGCAGCACCTTGGCCAAGGCGCGCAGGTTGTCGCCGAGCGTGCCGCTGCCGAAGTCCGCATTCGGGTCCCTGGCTTGCAGCAGCGCTTGCGTGAAGCGCGTCGAGTCGTCCACCGCGCCGCCGAATGTGCGTGCATATTCCGCCTCGTAGTGGTTGGAAAACTGCCACTGCGCCATGCGGTTGATCTGCTGTGCAGCCAATGTCTTGGGGTTGGCCAGGTCGGCGGCACCCCAGTAGCGTGAACCGTCGCGGGCCATGAACGAAACACTCGAGCGCTTGCCACGCACCAGCGTGCGGGCGCTGGTCATCGTCACCGCGTTGATCGGGTGACGCAGCGCGGAAGGCAGCAGCTCGAGGCCGCGACCGGCCCAGCCGCTGTTGTCGTCTTGCACCGTCCAGCCCTGCTGAATCGCTATCTGGTCGCTGTGGGAGAGCAGGAAAGGCGGCAGGTCGACTTCGTTGTTCTTGGCTTGCAGCGCGGTGCTAGGCACGACCAGCGGGCCGGCGTTGGCGATGAAGGCCAGGCGCTGCTGCTCGTAGAGCGGCACCATCGGAGCCAGCGCCGCGTGCAGCCCGAAGCTGTGGCCCGCCGCAGTGCCTGCCAGGTTGATCAGGCTCGCCTTGGGCAACGCCAGGTTCTGGCGCGCGGCCTGGTAGTCGTTGTACATCGCGTCGGTGGGCACGATAAGGTTGTTGCCATCGTTGCCGCCGGTGAGGAACAGCACCACGAGTGCGCGGTACTCCTCGCCGACCGCATGCGCCCTGTCCGACAAGTGGCTGAACAGCCCGCCCACGCCGAGCGAACTGAGGCCCGCCAGCGCACCAAGAGCGTCGCGGCGCGTCGTTCTCACTTGATGACTCCGTAGTAGGGCGTGGCCAGTGCGAAGTCGAGCATGCGTGTTGCGCCCTCGCTCATGTCGCTGGGGTTCCAGTTCGGCGCCTTGATCATCTGCTCCATGTTGTTGCGCAGCGTGGGCGGCATCGCGCCACGGAAGTAACGTTCGCTGAGCAAGTCCAGAAAGTCTTTGGCACTGCGGGTATAGGCATCGACGAAGAGATTCAGGTCGCAGCTCGCGCCGCGCAGCGGTTGCGCGTCATTGACTCTCGCGGAATGGTTCCAGCGCAGGCTGTTGCTCTGGTTCAGGCGCGCGGTCATCTCGCGCGCATCGAGTAGGCGCTGCTCGGGGGCGAGAAGGTTGCTGCCGGGTGCGCGGTCGGTCGGCGCGTAGAAACCGAACACGCTGTCCGCCCGGTTCGGTTCCTGGGTCGACACCGTGAAATAGTTCCTCTCCGGTTCCAACTCCGGGTTGCGCTGGCAGCCCATGCCGCGGAACAGCGCCGTTCGGTGCAGCCAGGGCTCCCGGAACTTGCCGTCTTCGGGGCGGGCGTTCACCGGGTTGTCGCCTCGGCGCGCTTCCGTATCGAGCAACACCGCTTTGATCACCGCTTTCATGTCGCCGGCGCCGCCCGCGCCGTTGTTCCTGAACTTTGCCGCGACCCGGCCGACGTAAGCTGGGCTCGGGTCGCTCTTCACGAGGTTCTGAATCATGCGCAAGGCGACGAATGGCGCGATATTCGGATGCGCCATGAGCATCGCGACGATGTCGTCGAGGTCCTTGTGCTGTGTTTGCCCGGCAGCAAAGACTTTGCCCATCACGACCTTGCGCCCCGAATCGCGCTCGGGCGGCCAGGTGCTGGGGACCATGGGCTTGCTCCAGTTTGCGTAGTTACGCTGCGGGCGGTTTGGTGGGTTCGGGTCGGAGGTCCAGCCAGTCAGCGCGCGCGCGAGCTCTTCGACGTCAGTCTGCGTGTATGTCTCGATAAGCTTGCCGCGCGAATCGCGCTGTGGCGCGCCATCGGTCTCGAGCTTGAACACGCCGATCGAGAAGAGCTGCATCAGTTCGCGCGCGTAGTTCTCGTTTGGCACGCACTGAGGGCACTCGGCGCTTTTCGGGCGGTTCTGAATGTTGTTCAGGTAGAAGCCCATGTACGGGTCGAGCGAGACCGCACGCAGCACAGGGCCATAGTTGCCGAAAGCGTGGCTATAGAGCAGGTTGGCCCACACAACCTGGCCGGGAATCTCGGACATCGTCCGGGCGGCCACGATGAACTGCGACAACGACCACTGCATGCGCCAACGCAACTGGTCCGGCGCGACGAGCGCCAAGCGCATGAACTCGTTGTCGTAGTAGTAGTTGATCGCCTGCGGAATCTGCACCTGAAACGCGTACTTGTAGATCTCCTCGGCCGGAGCGAGATTCATCGACGCGAGCGCCATCGCAAACTGCTCGTCGATCCAGGCCTCGAAGCCCTTGGCGCGCAACTCAGCCACCAACGCCGGCGTCGGCCCAAACGTCGCCTGCTCCGCAAACCGAGACGCCGCGTAATGTGTGACCTTCGGCGCCGCGCTGGGACTGGCCACTTGGCCAGCGGAGAGCGGCGTCGTGCTGCCGGCAGTGGTGCCAGCTGCCGGCGCGCCGCCCCCGCCACAGCCCGCCAATCCGAGTGCACCGACGATGGTGCAGACCATCGCCTGCCAATGTCTGAATTTCATGCCTGACCTCCCGCCAGCGAAGCCTGTGATGTGGGTCTTTCCGATCCAGCCCCCAATCGGGCGGATCGTAGATGGCCATTCAGGGCGTGTCATCCCTCAAATGCCTGAGTCAGGTGGTCAGTGTGGGGGCAAACACCCAGTGACCAGGGGCAGACACGCCCATGCTAGACTGGTCAGCCATCTAGTCAGCTCAGGAGCCCGCCATGCAATCATGGCCTGTGCAGGACGCCAAAGCGCGGTTCAGCGAATTCCTCGAAGCCTGCCTCTCGGACGGCCCGCAACTGGTGACCAAACGCGGTGCTGAAGCGGCAGTGCTCGTGCACGTCGACGAGTGGCGCCGGCTGCAAGCCGGCTCGCGGCCTTCGTTGAAAGCCTTGCTGCTGCAAGACGATGCGCGTGCTGACATCGTGCTGCCGCCACGCGGCGCCGCCAGACGCCGCAGCGTGGCGGCGATGCGCTAACAGCGATGTACCTTCTCGACACCAACGTCGTCTCCGAACTGCGCAGGCCTCGGCCACATGGCGCGGTGCTGGCCTGGCTGCAGTCCGTCGACGACGTGCAATTGTTTTTGTCGGCGGTCACGCTGGGCGAGATTCAAGCCGGCATCGAGATCACGCGCGAGCAAGACACCGACAAGGCGGCGAGTCTCGAAGCCTGGCTTGACCTGGTGGCCCACACCTACAACGTCTTGCCGATGGACGGCGCAACCTATCGTATGTGGGCGCGCCTCATGCACCGCCGCTCCGACACGCTCTATGAAGACGCCATGATGGCCGCCACCGCCGCAGTACACAAGCTGACGGTGGTGACGCGCAACGTGGCCGACTTTGCGCACTTTGAGGTCGAGGTTTTGAACCCGTTCAAGTCGCCGCGGGCGTGACGGACACTGCCGGCCGGCACCGGGCCGCGCAGTACACGCCGAGGATGGCCAAGCTTGTCAGGGGCAAGGGCGTAGGCGCAGGCACGTCATTCGGCGACAGTTCTACTGCCGCGAACGCGATACGGAAGTCGTCAACACAGCGTTACCGCCGCTGGCTCGATCGGCACGTTTGCCGGCCCTGGCGGCCAAGCCGTGGTGCTGGCCACGCTGTTCGGCCCAGCACGCGTGCGCGTGCTCGACCCGCACGCGCTGGCCGCGGTCTTCGGCCTGACGCCGGCCGAGGCAAGCGTGGGCGCGCTGCTGGCGCAGGGCGGCACGGCAGGCGAGGTTGCCAGCCGCCTGGGCGTGCTGGGGTCGACCATCCGCACCTATGTGGGCAACGTGCTCGCGAAGCTGGGTGTGGCGGGCAAGGCCGACCTCGTACGTTTTGCTCGGCCGCAGCGGGTGGCTGTGGCGCAAGCCGGCGGACGCGGAGCCGAGCCGGCTTAGCTCTTGAGGCGCTTGCGTCGCCTTTGGGCGGCGCAAGCGCATCAAGGCGCGAATGCCTCGATCGCCCTTCGAGTTCACCTACGAGCTGTCGGTACGGTTGCTGCGGCGCGTGCTGGTGGAGCGCGCGCTGGCGGCCGATGCCGTGGCTGACCTTTCGTTCAACGACCTGCTGCGCGCCGGGGCCGACGCCGGCTTGCTGGCCGATTCGCAAGCCTGGCGCGTTTGGCGCGAATTGCGCAATGCCACGTCGCATGCCTACGATGAGGCCAAGGCGCAGGCCGTGGCGACCGACGCCGGTGGTTTCGTCACCGACGCGGCCCGCCTGTTGGCTGCGCTGGAAGCCAGCCTTGGCGGCTGAGCGCACTCACGACGCCACCGTGCCGGCCTTGTTGGCCGAGCACCGGCAACAGGTGCGCGACATCATCAATGCCGTGCTGCCCGGCGCGCGGGTGCTGGTGTTCGGCTCCCGGTCCACCGGCCGCGCGCGGCCCTTCTCTGACCTGGACTTACTGTTCGAGAGCCCGTCGCGGCTGGCCTGGGTCGAGCGGGCCGCACTGCGCGAGCGCTTCGAGGCCAGTGACCTGCCGTTCCGGGTCGACGTGGTGGACGCCGACGGCCTGTCCGCCGCGTTGCGCCAACGTGTCGCGGCCGAAGCGCGGCCCCTGTGACGCGGGCTTTAGTTCGGAAGGCCGGGGTCCGGAGCCGGTCAGCTCTTCGCGGGGCCTGACACCTTGTGCCGCATCAGCCGCCCCTTCTCCCTGTCCCAATCCCGCTGCTTCTCGGTATTCCTCTTGTCATGCTCAGCCTTGCCCTTGGCCAGCGCGATCTCGGCTTTGACGATGCCGCCTTTGAAGTGCAGGTTCAGCGGCACCAGGGTGAAGCCCTTTTGTTCGACCTTGCCCACGAGCCGTCGAATCTGGTCTTTCTTCATCAGCAGCTTTTTCGTGCGGTCGGCCTCGGGGTGGATGTGGGTCGAGGCCTCGCGCAGCGGGTTGATGCGGCAGCCGATGAGGAAGAGCTCGCCGCCCTTGATCATCACGTAGCCGTCGGTCAACTGCACCTGGCCGGCACGGATGGCTTTGACCTCCCAGCCTTCGAGCACCATGCCGGCCTCGAACTGTTCTTCGATGCTGTACTCGTATCGTGCGCGGCGGTTCTCGGCAATGCGTGAGTCGGTGGTCGGGGGTTTGGCCATGGGGTGCGTATCTACAATCGCGGCATTCTATGAACAGCCTATGAAGCACGTCCGCAAGTCGGTGCTGCTGTGGTACTCGCCGCAGGAGATGTACCAGCTGGTCACGGCCATCGAGGCCTACCCGGAGTTCCTGCCCTGGTGCGACAAGGCCGACGTGTTGGCGCGCGATGACGAAGGCGTGACGGCCCGCCTGGGCCTGGCCTTCAAGGGCGTGCGCCACGCCTTCACCACACGCAACTTGCATGTGCCGCATGAGTCGGTGACGGTGCAGCTGGTCGACGGCCCGTTCTCCTTGCTTGACGGCTCTTGGCTCTTTCGCGAGCTTGGGCGCCCAGGCAGCGACGTGGCCGCGTGCAAGATTGAATTCGACCTGCGCTACGCCTTCGCCAGCCCGGCGCTGGAAACGGTGGTGAGCCCCGTGTTTGATCGCATCGCCGATACCTTTGTTGATTCGTTTGTGAAGCGCGCCGAGCAGGTTTATGGGCCGCGTTGAAGCCGTCGTGGCCACCACCGCAGGCCTGACCGTCGAGGTGATCTACTGCCCCGCGCCTGGTGCGGCTGAGCGCGTTACATTGACGTTAGCAACGGGCGCCACGGTCGCCGACGCCCTGCGCGAAAGTGGCCTGCTGGCGCGCCATCAGCTCAGCCTGGAGGGCCTGCGCGTGGGCGTGTGGTGCAAGGCGCGCGAGATTGGCTCGCTGCTGCGTGACCGGGACCGCGTCGAGATCTATCGGCCGCTCACCGTCGACCCCAAAGAAGCGCGGCGCTTGCGCTACAAGCGACATCGCGATAACAGCCCTGCGCGCTGAAGCGCACGCAGACGGGCCGCGCTACTTGCACTCGCTGGCGATGACCTCGCGCGCGCGCCGTGTTTCCGCAGCGCGGCCGGCGTCGTCCAGGATTTCGCGCTCGCCCTTCTCCGAAAAGCGCGCAATACGCTGGCCGCTTTCCAGCGCCACCAGATGCGCGCGCGCACGCTTGCAGTTCTCAGTGCGCTGCGCGGCAAGCTTTTCTTCTTCGGCGCGCGCCTTGCCCAATCTCTCGTCGTCGGCCGCACGCTTGCGAGCTTCGAGGTCTTTGTCGACAGGCTTGGCCACCGGCGCTGAAGGGGCTGATGCACCCGAGGCTGCTGGCGCGGCTGAAGTCAAGGTGCGCGACTTGAGCTCCGGGCGCTGCAAGATGTCTTTGTCGGCCACGCCACGCGGCGGTGGCATGTCGCTGAGGGTGACCCGGCCGTTGGCGTCTCGCCACATCCACTGCGCGTGCCCCGGGATGTGCGCGGCGCACAGCAGCAACAGGGTGCAAAGGGCCGCTGCGGTGCGGTGTGTCAACAGCGTGAAAGGGAGGCTGGTCGAGCGCATGGCGCGCAGTGTAGTGCGCGGTGGGGCCGGGAAAAAGCCCGGCAAAGGCGCCTACGCAGGGGGCCGTCCGTATAATTTGCTTTTGCGCCAGGAGCCCTTTTTATGCGCCTACTCGGCAAAGCGCTCACCTTCGACGACGTGTTGTTGGTGCCCGCGTTCTCACAGGTGTTACCCCGCGACACCAGCCTTCGCACTCAGCTCTCCCGCCGCATCTCGCTCAACCTGCCTTTGGTGTCCGCCGCCATGGACACCGTGACCGAAGCGCGCTTGGCCATCGCCATCGCACAAGAAGGTGGCATCGGCGTGGTGCACAAGAACCTCACGCCCAAGCAGCAGGCTTTTGAAGTGGCGCGCGTCAAGCGCTATGAGTCGGGCGTGCTGCGCGACCCCATCACCATCACGGCGGATGTGACCGTGCGCGAGGTCATGGCCTTGTCGCGCCAGCACGGTGTGTCGGGCTTCCCAGTGCTCCAAGGTGCTGTCGTGGTGGGCATCGTGACGAACCGCGACCTGCGCTTCGAGACGCGGCTGGACGCCCCCGTGCGCGAGATCATGACGCCGCGCGAGCGCCTGGTGTGGGTGCACGAAGGTGCGACGCTCGACGAAGGCAAGGCCTTGATGCACCGCCACAAGCTCGAGCGCGTGCTCGTTGTGAACGACGCCTTCGAGCTGCGTGGCCTGATGACGGTGAAGGACATCACCAAACAAACCAA
>JANOJR010000362.1:0-6290 GCA_031418855.1 Rubrivivax sp. | reverse complement strand
GCCTTTGCGCGGCTTTGGAAGCTCGCGGATGTCCAGGCTTTGCAGCGGCACAGCTAACGTCGAAAGTACCGCCACACGCTTGAGGAAGGCGCGCGCGCTGCGGGCGTCTTCGACCACCCAATGCGTGATTGCGGCGGCGCTGCGGATGGCCGCGTCACCCAGCACGTCGCGCAGCGGCACCTCTTCTGCGCCGAAGTCCAGCGCATTGGGCACGAGCACGAGGCTGCCGCTCACGCGTCACCTTGATGTAGAGGGTCAATGCCCGCCTCACGCAGCAGGCGCGCGGTGCGGATGAGCGGCAGGCCGATCAACGCGGTCGGGTCATCGCTATCGATCGATTCCAACAGTGTGATGCCCAGCGTTTCGCACTTGGCGCTGCCGGCGCAGTCGTAGGGCTCTTCTAGGCGCAGGTAGGTTTCGATGTCGGTGTCGCTCAAGTCGCGGAACTGCACGGTCACCGAGGCCAGCTCGCAGCGCTCAAAACCCGTGGCCGCGAGCACCACGGCCACCGCCGTATGGAAGACCACGCGCTGGCCGCTTTGCTGGCGTAGCTGGGCCACGGCGCGCGGGTGGTCCCCGGGTTTGCCGAGCGAGGCACCGTGCAAGTCAGCCACCTGGTCTGAGCCGATGACCACCGCGTGCGGGTGGCGAGCCGCCACCGCGCGTGCCTTGTGCAGCGCCAATCGTTGCGCCAGTGCTGCTGGCGCCTCACCAACGTGCGCGGTCTCGTCGACCTCGGGTGACACCACTTCGAAGGGCCAGCGCAAGCGCGCCAGCAACTCGCGCCGGTAGCGCGAGGTCGAGGCCAGGATCAATGCCGGTGCGCTGGGCTTGCTCATCGAGGGAATTGTCCCATCGCGCCGCTACACTGAGCTCGTGAAAGACAAGCCCCCGGACCCCCATCGCCTGGACCTATACAGCCTCGCCCGCGACGCTGGCGAGCTACATGGCGAGCTCGCACTGGAGAGTCTTGCGCGCTTGGGCCAGAGCTGCGAGCCCGCGCTCGTCGACGAGCGTTTGCCCGCAGTGGCATGGTCGGCTCGCGCTGAGCTTCGCAACATCGCCGGCGCGCGCGCGCAGCTCTGGCTGCACCTGCAGGCCCATGCCCAGGTGCGGCTGCAATGCCAGCGTTGCCTGCTACCCATGCACGAAGGGCTGTCGGCGCAGCGCAGCTTCCTGTTCGTCAGCGACGAAGCTGAGGCCGCGCGGCTGGACGAAGAGATGGAAGACGACGTGCTGGTGCTGCCCGCGCGCCTGGACCTGGCCGAACTGGTGGAAGACGAATTGATCTTGGCGTTGCCCTTGGTGCCGCGCCATGAGGTGTGCGCGCAGCCCATGTCGGTCGACGCCCAAGGCGCCGAGCTGCCCGAGCCCAAGCGCCCCAATCCTTTCGCCGCACTTGAGGCCTTGCGCCGCGCACCCGGGGGCAAAGCTGAAGCCTAGGGGCCGCTGCTATACTGCGCGGCTTTGCGAACCGGGCGTGCGCCCTAGTTTCGCTTCCCGTCGAAGTTGCGGGCGCGGTGGCCAGCGTGGTTTGCCGTTGTGTCACCAGGCCGTTCACACACCGTGTGCCGCCCATCCCAGGAGATTGACATGGCTGTTCAGCAGAACAAGAAGTCGCCGTCCAAGCGCGGCATGCATCGCTCGCACAATGCCGTGGCCGCGCCCGGCACTGCCGTCGAGCCCACCACCGGTGAAGTGCACCTGCGCCACCACATCAGCCCGACCGGTTTCTACCGCGGGCGCAAGGTCTTCAAGACCAAGGCCGACGCCTGATCGGCACGCGCACGCTGTGGCAGCGTTTTGGCAGCCACGGCTTTTGCTGCGACGTCGCTCACAAGCCGTTGTGAAGACTGAGACGCTGTCGCGCTGAGCCGACAGCGGTTTTTGACCGTGCCCACGCCCCCTGCCACCTCCGCACTAAAGCGCGTGCGCTTGTCCGTCGACGTGATGGGCGGCGACCACGGCGTGGCGGTGACGCTGCCCGCCTGCCGCGCGTTTCTCGACAAACATCCCGACGCTGAATTGGTACTCGTCGGCACTGCCGATGCGCTGGCCGCTACGGTGGGCTGGCCACGCTGCGAGACGCTGGTCGCCACCGACATCGTGACCATGGACGACTCGGTTGAAGTGGCGTTGCGGCGCAAACGCGACTCGTCGATGCGCGTGGCCATCAGTCAGCTCAAGCCAGACACAGAAGGTGGCCCTGCCGCAGTGCAAGCCTGCGTCTCCGCCGGCAACACCGGCGCCCTGATGGCCGTGTCGCGCTACGTGCTCAAGACCATGGACGGCATCGACCGCCCGGCCATCGCCACCGTGATGCCCAACCGCCGCGACGGTTTCACCACCGTGCTCGACCTCGGCGCCAACGTCGATTGCACGCCCGAACACCTGCTGCAATTCGCCGTGATGGGCAGCGCCTTGGTGGCGGCCGTCGAAGGCCGCGAAGAGCCGACCGTGGGCTTGCTCAATGTCGGTGAAGAAGCCATCAAAGGCAGCGAGCTGATCAAGCGCGCGGCCGAGTTGATGCGCGCCGCGCACAGCGCGGGGCAACTGCGATTCCACGGCAACGTTGAAGGCAGCGACATCTTCAAAGGCACCACCGACATCGTGGTCTGCGACGGCTTTGTCGGCAACGTGCTACTGAAGACTTCGGAAGGCCTGGCGACGATGCTGGGCGAGTTCATCCGCGAGGAGTTCTCGCGCAATTGGCTGACCAAGGCGGCCGCGCTGGTGGCCATGCCGGTGCTCAATCGCTTCAAGATGCGCGTCGACCCGCGTCGCTACAACGGCGCGGCCTTGCTCGGGCTCAAAGGCCTGGTCTTCAAGAGCCACGGTGGCGCTGACGCGTTCGCGTTCGAGCAAGCCTTGGCGCGCGCTTACGACGCCGCACGCAACCACTTGCTCGCGCGCGTGCAGGAGCGCATCAGCGCCGCCGCCCAGGTCTTGGGCGCTGCGGCGCTGGCGGTGCCATCGACACCCGCAGCTGCGCCGAGCGAAGCGCAGGAGGCGGCATGAGCGGCTTTTCACGCATCGCCGGTACCGGTGGCAATCTGCCGCCGCAGCGCTTGTCGAACCAGGACATGGTCGAGCTGCTGGCCAAGCGCAACATCGACACCAGTGACGAGTGGATCGTTGAGCGCACCGGCATTCGCGCGCGCCACTTCGCCGCGGAAGGTGTGACGTGCAGCGACCTCGCCGTGCCCGCCGCGCGCCAAGCGCTCGAAGCTGCGAGCCGGCGTGCCGAGGAGGTCGACCTCATCATCGTGGCCACCTCCACGCCCGACATGGTGTTCCCCTCGGCTGCTTGCCTGGTGCAGGAAAAGCTCGGCATCCATGGCTGCGCGGCTTTTGACGTACAAGCCGTGTGCTCGGGTTTTGTGTATGCACTGACGGTCGCCGACGCCATGATCCGCACTGGCAGCGCGCGCTGTGCGCTGGTCATCGGCGCCGAGGTCTTCTCGCGCATCCTCGACTTCAATGACCGCACCACTTGCGTGTTATTCGGTGATGGCGCGGGGGCCGTGGTGCTTGAAGCCAGCGACAACCCGGGCATCCTGGCCAGTGAGTTGCATGCTGACGGCCGCCATGTCGGCATCCTGTGCGTGCCGGGGTCGGTCTCAGGCGGGCAGGTCACCGGCAGCCCGCTCTTGACGATGGATGGCCCGGCGGTCTTCAAGCTCGCCGTGAATGTGCTCGACAGCGTCGCGCGTGCCGTGCTGGCCAAAGCCGGGCGGGTGGAAGCCGACATCGACTGGCTGATCCCGCACCAGGCCAACATCCGCATCATGCTGGGCACCGCACGCAAGTTGAAGCTGCCGGCTGACAAGCTCATCGCCACGGTGCACGAGCATGGCAACACCTCGGCCGCGTCGATCCCGTTGGCGCTGGACGTGGCCGTACGCGACGGCCGCGTCAAGCGCGGCGACACGCTGATGCTTGAAGGTGTGGGCGGCGGCTTCACCTGGGGCGCCGTGCTGCTGGACTACTGAACGCACGCCGCCAATTCATGACTCCATTCGCATTCGTCTTCCCCGGCCAAGGCTCGCAGTCCGTGGGCATGCTCGACGCTTGGGGCGACCACCCGGCGGTGGCACAAACGTTGGCCGAAGCCTCATCGGCGCTCGGCGAAGACATCGCCCGGCTGATTCACGAAGGCCCGAAGGAAGCGTTGGATCTCACCACCCATACGCAGCCCGTGATGCTCACGGCAGCCATCGCTTGCTGGCGCGCCTGGCTGGCCGAAGGCGGCGCGACGCCGGTGGCGTTGGCGGGCCATTCGCTGGGCGAGTACAGCGCCTTGGTGGCCGCTGAGGCCTTAAGCTTGAACGACGCCGTGCCGCTGGTACGCTTTCGCGCGCAGGCCATGCAAGACGCCGTGCCGGTGGGCACGGGTGCCATGGCGGCGATCCTCGGTCTGGAGGCTGCGGCGGTGTTCGAAGGCTGAGCCAAGGCCGCAATGCAAAGCGGTGAGATCGTGGCACCGGCGAACTTCAACGACCCCAAACAAACGGTCATCGCCGGCAGCAAAACCGGTGTCGACCGCGCCTGCGAGCTGCTTAAAGGCATGGGCGCGAAACGCGCGCTGCTGCTCTCTGTGTCCGCGCCTTTTCACTCGGCGCTGATGAAGCCCGCAGCCGAACGGCTCAAGGAGCGTCTGGCCACAGTGACCATCGCCACGCCGCGCATCCCAGTCGTGAACAACATCGATGTCGCGGTGGTGAATGACGCCGACGCCATTCGCGACGCGCTCTACCGCCAGGCCTTCGGGCCCGTGCGCTGGGTTGAAGTGGTGGGCGCCTTGAAGGCGCGCGGCGTCAACCATATCTTCGAGTGCGGTCCGGGCAAGGTGCTGGCGGGGCTGGTCAAGCGTATCGATGCGGCCATCGTCACCACCACCGTGCTCGACGCCGCGACCCTGAGCGACGCGAAAGCTTTGTTGGCATGAGCGAGACCGCGGCCCCCGCACCCGTGGCGCTGGTCACCGGCGCCTCACGCGGCATCGGCCGAGCCATCGCCCTGGCGTTGGCAGCGGCTGGCCATCGCGTCGTGGGCACGGCGACCACCGCTGCCGGCGCCGAGCAGATCAACCAAGCGCTGGCCGCGTTCCCGTCATGCAGCGGCATCGTGCTGCAAGTCAACGATGCTGCTGCGATTGACGCTGCGGTAGACGCCATCCTCAAACAGCATGGTGGCTTGCAGGTGCTGGTCAACAACGCCGGCATCACGCGCGACCAGCTGGCCATGCGCATGAAAGACGACGACTGGGACGCCGTGCTCGACACCAACCTCAAGGCGGTGTTTCGCCTGTCGCGCGCGGTGATGCGTCCGATGATGAAGCAGCGCTTCGGCCGCATCATCAACATCACCTCGGTGGTGGGCGCCAGCGGCAACGCCGGCCAGGCCAACTACGCGGCGGCCAAGGCCGGCGTGGCGGGCATGACCCGCGCCCTGGCGCGTGAACTTGGCAGCCGCAACATCACCGTCAACTGCGTGGCACCTGGTTTCATCGCCACCGACATGACCGAAGCGCTGCCCGAGGCGCAGCGCACCGCGCTCTTGCTGCAGATTCCGCTGGGCCGCCTGGGCGCGGCCGAAGAAGTGGCCCATGCGGTGACATTTCTTGCGTCGCCCTTTGCTAGCTACATCACCGGCACCGAGCTGCATGTCAATGGCGGCATGGTCATGAATTGAGTTGGCTTTTCTGGGCCGGGTGGTGCCTTGCGGTACCGTCCATGTCGGCCCCAACCCCGCCGGTAGAATCCGGCCCTGTTTTCTAGTACCCACTCCTGGAGGAGTCATGAGCAGCGAAATCGAAGCGCGAGTCAAAAAAATCATCGCCGAACAACTTGGCGTGCCTGAGGCCGAAGTCAGCAACGAGAAGGCTTTCGTGGCCGATCTGGGTGCCGATTCGCTGGACACCGTGGAGCTGGTGATGGCCCTCGAAGACGAGTTCGGCATCGAGATCCCGGACGAAGAGGCCGAGAAGATCACCACCGTGCAGCTGGCCATCGACTACGCCGTCAAGCACCCCAAGGGCTGAGCGCAGGATGTCCAGACGCAGGGTCGTCGTCACCGGCCTGGGGCTCATCAGCCCGGTCGGCAACGCGGTGGAAACGGGCTGGGCCAACATCGTTGCCGGCCGCTCGGGCATAGGGCGCATCACGCGCTTTGACGCCTCGGGCCTGGCCTGCCAGATCGCCGGCGAAGTCAAAGACTTCAAGGTCGAAGACGTGATGCCGGCCAAAGAGGCCCGGCACATGGACACCTTCATCCACTACGGCATGGCC
>JANOJR010000361.1:0-3468 GCA_031418855.1 Rubrivivax sp. | reverse complement strand
CCAGGCAACTGCGCTGGTCGATGGCGTCGGCACCTGTCTCGAGTGCAGGGCCGTGGCGCAGGCTGAGCGTGCGGGTGCGGCGCGCTTCATCGAGCCAGGGCGTGATGGCGGCCAGCAGATCGGTGGCCGATTCGCCCTCGGTCACTTGCGCGTCGGCGATGGTGGCGGGTGCGCCGCCGCCGGCCGGCGCTTCCAGCACCAGCAGTACGCGCCGCGCGCCCAGCAATTCGGTGACTTCTTCGATGACGAATTCGAGCAGCGCGGCGGACGTCTCGGGCTCGTTCAGGCGGAGGCCGGTGTCGACCAGGCGCTGCACGCTTTCCTGCAGGCTGACGGCGCCTTGCAGGTGGGCGGTGAAGCGCTCCGGCGGCAGCCCGGCGGCGCGCGCGGCCACCACCCAGGCGTGCAGCAGCTCGGGGTGTTCGCTGAGTGTCTGCTGCAGGTAGCTGCGGCGCAGGCCTTCGTCGCTGAGCGGGCGCACGCCCTGCACCAGCAGGCCGTAGGCGGTGGCAAGAGCCTCCTGGGCCGCCTGCGCTTGGGTGTTGGCCAGCAGCGCGCGATGGTGCGCCCACCAGACGGCGGCGTCGGACGTGGTGCCGCCCCCGAGACGGCCGCGCCGTTGCTGCTGCAACTGCGTGGACTTCGTGGTGGCGCGCAGCGCCGCGGCGGTGTTGCCAGCGGCCAATTCGTCCTTCGACAGTTCACGCAGCGCATAGGGCAACATCCAGCCGAGCGCTTGTCGGGCCAGACGGCGACGCAGCGTCAGCGCGCGGCGTGGATGGTCACGCCGGTGGTTGGCGGCCTCAAACACGGGGGCCAGGATCGCGTTGCGCGGGTTCGGCTCGTTGGCGTGAGCGCGTAGCGCGCGTTCGGTGGCAGTGCGCGCGGCTTCGTGGTCGCCGCAGGCACGCGCCAACGAGCCGGCGATGCCCCAGACGTTGAGGCGTGCGGCATCCGTCAAACCGGGCTCACGCAGCGCGATGGAGTGCAGGATGAGCCGGCGCGCACGCCGCATCAGGCCCAGCCCGGCATAGGTCAGGCACTGGTTGTGTTCGGCCGTGGCCTGCAGCGACAGATCGCCCGCCTCACGCGCCATGCGGTGCGCTTCCTGCAGGCCGCGCACGCGCACGGCCAGGTCGTCGTCGCTCTGGTCGCGCGTGATGATGGCGCGCGCCAGGTCGCCGGCGTCGCCCGCCTGCCGCGCCAGCGCCACGGCCTGCTCGGCCAGCGCGCGGTGCTCGGGGGTGTCGGCTTCCTCCAGCTTCACGGCGGCCAGCACGCGTAGGGCCTGGCCCTGGTGCGCCGCATCGCCCAGGGTTTCGAAGCGCTGCGCGGCATCCTTGGCGCTGCGCGCGGCCAGCGCGGGGTCGGTGCTCAGCGCCGCCGAGGCTTGGCGCAGCAGGGCCAGCGCCACCAGCGCCGGGCGCTGGGCTGCGGGTGCCGAATGGGCGGCCTGCAGGGCGCTCTCAGCCGTCTGCAAGGCCTGGGCGCCGTACTCCTGGCGCGTCTGCACCAGCGCCAGGTTGCACAAGGCGTGGGCACGCTGGGCCTGCGAGCGCGAGCGCTCGGAAAGCGCCAGCTGCGCCTGTGCGTCAGTCAGCGCGCGCGGCAGCTCGCACAGCGCCACCAGGCTGTGGATGCGCTGGTCCAGCAGGGCGTGCCGTTGCGCAGCGGCCAGACCGGGCGCGGCCAGCGCGGTGGTGGCGGCGTGCACCGCTTGTGCATGCTGGCCGGCGCCGGCCAGGTCGGCTGCGGCTGTTGCAGGGTTGGGAGGGCTCAGTGTGCGGGTGTGTGACATCTCAGGAATCCTTCTGGCTTGACGCCGCGTTGGGGGCTGCGCCCTGGCCGTGGCTGGGTGTGGTCCGCGACCGAGCCGAGTCGGTGCTGGCCATCGGCTGGCGCCAAGTCGGCATGCACGCCGCCGGCAGGACCAGGCAGCTCCGTGTATTGCCCCGTGCATTGATGCCAATTTGATGCGTTGATGCTAGAGTGGCGCCATGCGCACCACCCTGTCCATCGACGACGACGTTTTTGCCCATGTGCGCGCGCACGCGCAGCGCGACCGCGTCTCCATCGGCGAGGCTGTTTCGCGCTTGTTGCGGCTGGGCATCCAGGCCAAGCAGGCGACACCGTTGGCCATGGCTCAACCGGGCTCGCGTTTTGCGTTGCTGCCGGCGCGTGCCGAAACCATCACCACCGAGCACGTGCGCCGGCTGATGGACCAAGAAGGCATCTGAGAGGGTGTAAACGAAATGATTCACGTTGCCAATCTGGTTGCGAGGATACGCGCTTCGGCCAGCCAGACCCATGCGAGCGGGGCCCAAGTTGATCGATCATGGTGTGCCATGAGGCGGCGTGCGCGCTCGTTCCAGGCATGAGTACGCTCGACAACCCAACGCTTTGCTTGCACGACGAAACCCTTGGCGACGACCTCGGGCCACAGGGGTTGTTGCGCGTCTTGCCAGGTGCCTGTACTGCGGTTGCCGGGGTGACGCACGACCTCGACGCTGATGCCGTGCGTGTGCTCGATGGCCTGGGCGCATTTGCCACCATAGGCGCCGTCGGCGTAGAGCTTCTTCAGGCCGGGGACTTTGGCGCAAGCTTGTGCCACGACCTCTGTGGCCGCGTCGCGATCCTGGACGCTTGCTGCGGTGATCGTGACGGCCAGCAGCAAGCCCAAGGTATCGACCACCAGATGGCGCTTGCGTCCCTTGACTTTCTTGCCCGCATCAAAGCCAGTGTTGCCGCCCTGCGCAGTGCTTCGCGTGCTCTGCGCGTCGATGACGGCGGCGGTGGGCTCCGGGGCTCTGCCCATGCGGTCACGCCACTGTTGGCGCAGACGGTCATGCATGGCCTCGAACACGCCGGCCGCAGCCCACCGCTTGAAGGACATGTAGGTGGCCTGCCAGGGCGGGAACGTCTTGGGCAGCAGCCGCCACGCGCAGCCCGTGCGCAGCGCGTAGCAGCAGGCGTTGACCATGTGGCGGCGCTCAAAGCGGGGCGGCGCGCCTCGCAGGCCGTTGCGCTCGAACAAGTCGGCCACCAGAGCCCACTCCGCGTCGGTCAGGTCGGTGTTCATGCCGCTGGCGCCATCCTTGCGACGATGCGCCGAGGTGTACCCGTAGCGGGCGGGCGTAGCCCCTTGAACCGCTGCACGTTCACCCGCGCGACGCAAGGGCTTGAGCCTGTCGATGCCGGCCTCGCACAGCGCCTTGCGCACCGTCACCGGATTGACCTTCAAGCCCGTTCGGCGATGCAGCTCTCGCGTGACCTCATCCAGCGAAGAGCGCGGCTGCTCGTGCGTGATCACCCGAAGAATCGCCGTGTGATCGGCGTTCAACGAAGGGCGACGTCCCGGGCGCCCCACTGGCTCAATCGGCTTCTTCGTCGCCATACGTCACCCCGCTCTGCATTGCCTCGGTCAGCAGGTAACGCATCGACTATTGATTTCGTTTACACCCTCTGAGA
>JANOJR010000360.1:0-5464 GCA_031418855.1 Rubrivivax sp. | reverse complement strand
GTGCCGCCAAAGACTGCGGCCATGGCCTCCACCGTGGTGCGCACGATGTTGTTGTAAGGGTCTTGCTCGGTCAGGCTCCAGCCCGAGGTCTGGCAATGTGTGCGCAGCATCAGGCTCTTGGCGCTCTTCGCGCCGAAGCCTTTCATGATGCGTGTCCACAAGAGCCGCGCGGCGCGCATCTTGGCGATCTCAAGATAGAAGTTCATGCCGATCGCCCAGAAGAACGACAGGCGCGGCGCGAAGTCATCGACGTCCAGGCCCTTGGCAATCGCCGTCTGCACGTACTCGCGGCCGTCGGCCAGCGTGAACGCGAGCTCCAGCGCCTGGTTGGCACCTGCCTCCTGCATGTGGTAGCCCGAGATCGAGATCGAGTTGAACTTGGGGCACTTCTGCGCCGTGAATTCAATGATGTCGGCCACGATGCGCATCGACGGCTCGGGCGGGTAGATGTAGGTGTTGCGCACCATGAATTCTTTGAGGATGTCGTTCTGGATCGTGCCGCTCAAGGCCGCCGCCGCGACGCCCTGCTCTTCGGCCGCGACGATGTAGCCCGCCAGCACCGGCAACACGGCGCCGTTCATCGTCATCGAGACACTCACACGGTCCAGCGGAATGCCGTCGAAGAGGATCTTCATGTCCTCCACCGAGTCGATGGCCACACCGGCCTTGCCGACGTCACCCGTCACCCGCGGGTGGTCGCTGTCGTAGCCGCGATGCGTGGCCAGATCGAACGCGACGCTCACGCCCTGCCCGCCTGCGGCCAGCGCCTGGCGATAGAACGCATTGCTGTCTTCGGCGGTGGAAAAGCCCGCGTACTGGCGGATGGTCCAGGGGCGCACGGCGTACATCGTCGCCTGCGGGCCGCGGATGAACGGCTCGAAGCCTGGCAGCGTGTCGGCATGCGCCAAGCCGGCGATGTCGGCCGCCGTATACAGCGGCTTGACGCTGATGCCTTCGGGCGTGACCCAGTTGAGTGAGTGCACATCACCCTGCGGCGCAGACCTTGCGGCGGCGGCCTGCCACTGCGCCAGCGTGCTCTTGGCGAAATCATCGTCGTCGTTCATTGCGTTGCTCCTGCCGTGCCCGCTTTGCACCGGTATAATTATGAATTCAAAACCCACGCGAAACTGACACCTTGGCTCGTCGCCCTGTTCCTGCACCACCCGACACCTATCGCGCCAAGGCCCCGGCCGCGCCCTTGTCGGCGCGCCCGCTGTACGAACAAGTGGCCGAGCGGCTGCGCCAGCAAATTTTCGCGCGCGCCTTGGAGCCCGGCCACTGGATCGACGAGCTCAAGCTCGCGGCCGACTTCGGCATCAGCCGCACACCCATGCGCGAAGCACTCAAAGTGCTGGCCGTGGAAGGCCTGGTGACGATGAAGCCCAGGCGCGGCGCCTACGTCACCGAGATGTCGGCGGACGACGTGGCGCAGGTTTACCACCTGCTCGCGCTGCTGGAAAGCGATGCCGCGGCCGAGGTTGCCAGCAAGGCCAGCGACGCAGAGCGCGCCGAACTCACCGCGCTGCACGAGCGCCTGGAAAAACAGGTGCGCCAGCGCGCCGCCTTCTTCGCCACCAATGAGCTCTTCCACCTGCGCTTGCTCAGCATCGCCGGCAACCGCTGGCGCGCGCAGATCGTGGCCGACTTGCGCAAGGTGATGAAGCTCAACCGCCATCACTCGCTGCTGACACGTGGCCGTCTGGCCGACTCGCTGGCCGAGCACCGCGCGCTGATGCAATGCATCAACCAGCGCGACGCGAAAGCCGCGCGGCGGCTGATGAGCGCGCACTTCAGCAGCGGGCTGGCTGCCGCTGTTGCGCCCGCTTCTGCGCCCACGCCAGCTTCCACATCTACCAGCCGTTAAAGCGCGGCCAGCGCGCTTGGCTGCCGTCGGCGGTGATGACGTCATAACACGCAAACTGAGCGGCAGTGGCGCAGGCGTGGTTGGGCAGCACACGTAGCAGCGAACCGATGGGGAAGCGGCTGGCCAGATCAGCCTCAACCACGCCGTCGTGGCGCGAAATGATGCCGTGCTCTTGGTTGGCGCCGCCCATGCGCCAGTCGCTTAACAGCGCACCGTCAGCATCACACACGGCGCCGTAGCCGTAGTCCACCGCCTGCGCTTGTGTGCCGCGGTCGCGGCTCATGGCCATCCAGCCTGCGTCCACCAGCACCCAGCCCTTTTCAAGCTGATGGCCGATGACGCTGGCCAGCACCGACAGGGCAATGTCGTCGTGGCCGGCTACGCCGATGTTGCACATCACCAGATCGTGAAAAACATAGACCCCGGCGCGCACTTCGGTGACACCTTCGAGCGTCGTGGCGGAGAGCGCGGTCGGCGTGGAGCCCACGCTGACTTCGGCACAAGGCAGGCCCGCCGCGCGCAGCAGGGTGGCGGCGCGCACGCAGCGGCTGCGTTCCTGCTCGGCGATGCGTTGCAAGCCTTCAGGCGTGTTTTCCTCATACGACGCGCCAGCATGCGTCATCACGCCCACCAGACGCGCGCCGCCGTGGTGCAGCGCGCGGCCGATGGTGACGAGCAAGGGGGCGTCGGGCTTGACGCCCGCGCGGTGGCCGTCGGTGTCAATCTCGATCATCACGTCCATCGGCGAGCCGTGGCTGGCGTCGGCGACGGCAGTTGCCGCATCGATGGAGTCCACCACCACCGTCAGCCGGCAGCCCCGCGCGCGCAAGGCCTGCACTTGCGCCAGCTTGCCCGGCGCAATGCACACAGCGTAGAGGATGTCGTCAAAGCCCGCAGCGAAGAACTGCTCGGCTTCTTTTAATGTCGAGGCAGTGATGCCGCGCGCACCCGCCGCACGCTGGCGCAGAGCCACCTCAATGCACTTGGCCGTCTTTACATGCGGGCGCAGGCGCGCGCCCAGGGCATTCATGCGCGCTTGCATCGCCGCAATGTTGCGGGTGAGGCGTTGCTCGTCGAGCAAGGCGGCGGGGGTGGGGATGTTGCTCAGTGACACGGCAGGAACCTCGGCGACGCGCGCCGGGTACGGCGCATTGACGCGGATCATCGCATCGCACTGCAGGGGCTTTACAAGGGCCTGCTGTTTGGTGAATCCTTCGCCCATCGCCTGTGGCCCTCAATCGACACGCCACGAAGATGAACCTGCAACCCCACCAGCGGCGCCGTGTCGCCCCCACCCTGCCGCCAACACGGCCGACGCTCGGGCTGCCCGACGCGCCGAGCAATGCGCACGCGCCGCCCGCGCCGATCCAGCACTTGCTTGACGTGGCGCAGGTGCGCGTGGGCGGGCCCGAGCCCTGGGACCTCCATGTGCACGACCCACGCATGTACCAGCGCGCCATGCGCCAGGGCACGCTGGGACTGGGTGAGTCGTACATGGACGGCGACTGGGACTGCGCGGCGCTGGACGAACTCTTCACGCGGCTGATGCGTGTGGACGTGGACCGACTGGCCACGGGCCTGACACGCTGGCGCTGGGCGGCCCAGGTGCTGCGCCACCGTGTGCTGAACCTGCAATCGCAGGGCCGCGCCTTCACGGTCGGGCAGCATCACTACGACGCCGGCAACGACCTCTTCGAGCGCATGCTCGATTCGCGTCTGATCTACTCCTGCGGCTACTGGGAATTCGCGCAGGACATAGAGCAAGCGCAGGCCGACAAGCTGGAGATGATCTGCCGCAAGCTCGATTTGCAAGCCGGCATGCGCTTGCTGGATGTGGGTTGCGGCTGGGGCGGGCTGGCGCGCTGGGCGGCGGAAAAACACGGCGTCAGCGTCGTGGGCATCACCGTATCGAAGCAGCAGCTGACCCTGGCACAGCAGCGTGTGCGCGGCCTGCCGGTGTCGCTTTACTTGCAGGACTACCGCGAGGTGCAAGGTCAGTTCGACCGCATCGTCTCGGTGGGCATGTTCGAGCATGTCGGGCAGAAGAACTACGCCACCTACTTCGACCACATGCGCCGCCTGCTCGACCCCGAGGGCGTGTTCTTGCTGCACAGCATCGGCAACCACGTGACCAGCGCCGCCACCGACCCGTGGATCGACCGCTACGTTTTCCCCAACGGCAAGCTGCCCTCATCTCAAGAGTTAGCGCAGGCGCTGGAGGGCCGCTTCCTGATCGAGGACTGGCACAACTTCGGCGCCGACTACGACCGCACGTTGATGGCCTGGTGGCAGCGCTTTGACGACGCATGGCCTGACTTACGCGCCCACTACAACGAGCGTTTCTATCGCCTGTGGCGCTACTACCTGCTCAGCTGCGCGGGCTTCTTCCGCTCGCGCCAGGGGCAGCTGTGGCAGTTGGTGTTGACGCGGCGGGAACGGGAAGCGACGTACCGCTCGGTGCGACTTTGATTTGCTCCCACCCCCTTGCAGGGGGAGCGAATCACCTCTGCGCTATCGGCATCACATCACGATGCTGCGCCCCCACGAAGAGCTGACGCGGGCGGCCGATCTTGTACTCGGGGTCGCTGATCATTTCGTTCAACTGCGCGATCCAGCCCACCGTGCGCGCCAGCGCAAAGATCGCTGTGAACAGGCTCACCGGGATGCCGATGGCGCGCTGCACGATGCCGCTGTAGAAGTCCACATTGGGGTACAGCTTTCGCGCTACGAAGTACTCGTCTTCCAGCGCAATCTTCTCCAATGCCATGGCCAGCTTGAACAGCGGGTCGTTGTGCAGGCCCAAGGCACCCAGCACCTCATGGCAGGTCTCACGCATGAGCTTGGCGCGGGGGTCGTAGTTCTTGTAGACGCGGTGGCCAAAGCCCATCAGCTTGACGCCGGAGTTCTTATCTTTGACCTGCTTGATGAACTCGCCAATCTTCTCCACGCCGCCGTTACGCTGGATCTCTTCAAGCATGTTCAGCGCCGCCTCGTTGGCGCCGCCATGTGCCGGGCCCCACAGACACGCCACCCCGGCGGCGATGGCCGCAAACGGGTTGGTGCCCGAGCTGCCACACAAGCGCACGGTCGAGGTCGAAGCGTTTTGCTCGTGGTCGGCGTGCAGGATGAAGATGCGGTCGATGGCGCGCACGATGACGTCGTTGCCAACGTACTCTTCACACGGGTTGGCGAACATCATGCGCATGAAGTTGGCCGAGTACGACAAGCTGTTCTTCGGGTATACAAAGGGCTGGCCGATGCCGTACTTGTAGGCCATGGCCACCAGCGTGGGCATCTTGGCGATCAAGCGAATCGCCGAGATCTCGCGGTGCTGCGGGTTATGGATGTCGGTGCTGTCGTGATAGAAGGCCGACAACGCGCCCACCAGCCCCGTCATCACCGCCATCGGATGCGCATCACGGCGGAAACCGCGCAAGAAAAACTGCATCTGGTCGTTGACCATGGTGTGCTTGGACACCAGGTTGACGAAGTCGCTCTTCTGCGTCGGGTTGGGCAACTCGCCCTTGAGCAGTAGGTAGCAGGTCTCCAAAAAGTCGCACTGCGTGGCCAGCTGTTCGATGGGGTAGCCGCGGTACAGCA
>JANOJR010000359.1:0-4750 GCA_031418855.1 Rubrivivax sp. | reverse complement strand
AAGGTACCGTTGTCCAGCGACGAAGGGCCGAAGAGCGCGCGAAGGATCTGCGCAGTCTGCCCGGCGCGGCCGTCGACGGCGGTGTCCAGCGCCAGGCCTTTGTCGGCGAACACCAGACGCTCGATATTGAGCAGGGTGTCGGTGCCGTCGTCGCCGCCGGCCACCGTCCAGCGCTCACTGCCTTTGGTCACGGTGTAGGCCGCTCGCGCGCCGCCAAAGACTGCGCTGTCGATGCCAGCGCCGCCGTCCATGCCGTCGTTGCCGCCGCCACCTTGCAAGCGGTTGGCCACGGCGTTGCCCACGACGATGTCGTTGCCACCCCCTCCGATGGCGTTTTCGATGGTCACGGTGTCGTAGATGTAGACCGTGAACGGGTCGTTGAGGGCGGGCAAGGGCGCATCGATGCTGAGGTCGTCCTTGCGGTTGGAGAAGGTGAGCGGCAGGCCCAGCTGACTCCAGCTTCCCGGCGTGAGGTTGATCGCTGCTGCGGCGTTGCCGTCCACGCGGATGGTGTCGCGGCCGCCGCCGTCCCACAGGGTTTCGTTGTAGCGCGCGCCCGAGCTGAAGGTGTAGACCGTGTCGCCGGCGTTGTGCGCCATGTTGGCGCCGTAGAGGTACTGGATGGCGGCGATGTCGACCTGCATCGGCGTCGTCGGCGCGAAATCGGCCTGCAGCGGCGAGCCTCTGCCGGGGATGTCGTTGTAGGCCATCACCATGTTCTGCGTCGAGTAGGCGTCCAGCGTGTCGGTGCCAGTCTTTGGCAGCACGGCCGGATTCACCGGCCAGCCCTCGATGACGCCGCTAAGGCCCGTGTCGTGGGGGTGCTTAAGACCAATCGCATGGCCGGCCTCGTGCAGCATGGTGAGGAAGTTCTGCGTGCCCTTGGCCCACCCTTCGGGGAACAACAGCCTGGCATTCATCCAGGTGTCGCCCGCGCCGGCAAGATCCTGCGGAAACCACGACGAGCCGTACGTGGTGGCGCCGATGCCGGGGGGCGAGGTGTAGGCAAAGCGCAGGGCGCCGGCCTCGACCGTGTTGGCCGGCACTTCGGTAAACGTGAGGTTGGTCACCGCAGCCCATGCAGCCAACACGGCACGCGTGGCCTGCTGCGCATCGGCTGGCATCACGGCAAAACCCTCTAGGTATTTCGCAAAGCCGGCCTGAAAGGGCTCCTGGGCGTTGTAGTTGCCGGCGACGTTGGCTTGCACGTCGAAGGCCGCCACGCTGGCGGGGAACGAAAAGGTGAGCGTGGCGCCGGTCCCCGCTGGGCCGGTGCCCCATTTCGAGCCGCCGATCAAGGCGTTGGTGACGGCATTGTTGGTGGGTTGGACCAGGGCAGTGACGTCACCGGTGTAGGTGGGCAGCGATGTGGGCATGCGAAAGCTCCTTCAGGTGTGTACATGCAGTGCGCCAACGCGGCGCCCGGAGGTAAAGGCTTGTACACATTGCTGCGCAGCCTATCACCGTGAAAAGTGTCGAAGTGAAAAGTGCCGAAGTAGAGCACTTGCAATGGCCGCCAGGCCGTTGCTCAGTCGCCCCGTCAGTCACGCGTCACGCGCACCACCTCTTCCAGCGAGGTCACACCTTCGCGCACCAGCCGCTCGCCATCGTCACGCATCGAGCGCAGCCCGGCCAGCGTGGCTGCGGCCGCAAGCTCTTGCTCGGCCGCGCGGTTGTGGATCAGCGCCTGCACCTGGGGCGAGGCACTCATCAGCTCGTAGACGCCTGTGCGGCCTTTGTAGCCGGTGTGGCCGCAGTGCTCGCAGCCCACAGGATGCCAGCTGCCGTCATCGCCAAGGCGCTTGCAATGCACGCACAGCTTGCGCACCAGGCGCTGGGCCAGCGTGCCCAAGAGGCTGGACGACAGCAGGAAGGGCTCGACGCCCATGTCGATCAAGCGCGTGACGCTGCTCACGGCGTCGTTCGTGTGCACGGTGGCCAGCACCAGGTGGCCGGTGAGCGAGGCCTGGATCGCGATCGACGCGGTTTCGTAGTCGCGGATCTCGCCGATCATGATGACGTCGGGGTCCTGGCGCAGGATGGAGCGCAGCGCCTTGGCGAAGGTGAGGTCGATCTTGGCGTTGACCTGCGTCTGGCCGATGCCGGCGAGTTCGTACTCCACCGGGTCTTCAACGGTCAGCACGTTCATCGCACCCGTGTCCATGCGGCCCAGCGACGCGTACAGCGTGGTGGTCTTGCCCGAACCGGTGGGTCCGGTCACGAGCACGATGCCATGCGGCTGCTGCACCAGGCGGTTGTAGGCGGCGAGCACGTCGCCGCTCATGCCCAGGCCTTCCAGCGTGAACTTCGATTCGGTCTTGTCCAAGAGGCGCAGCACCGCGCGTTCGCCATGCGACGAGGGCAGGGTGCTCACACGCACGTCGATGGCACGCCCGCCGATGCGCAGGCTGATGCGCCCGTCTTGCGGCAAGCGCTTCTCGGCGATGTCGAGCTCGGCCATGATCTTCAGACGCGAGATCAACGCAGCGTGCAGCGCCTTGTTGGGTTGCACCACCTCACGCAGCGTGCCGTCGACACGAAAGCGCACAGCGCTGGAGCGCTCGTAGGGCTCGATATGGATGTCGCTGGCGCCGTCTTTGGCGGCTTGCGTCAGCAGCGCGTTGAGCATGCGGATGATGGGCGCGTCGTTCGCCGCTTCGAGCAGGTCTTCCACCGCCGGCAGCTCTTGCATCATGCGCGAGAGGTCGACGCCGCTTTCCACTTCGCCGATCACGGCCGCCGCGCTGGACTCGCCGCCAGCGTAGGCCACGGCGATGCGTTGCGCGAGCGTGGCGGCGGCTTCATGCTCGAACCGGCTAACGTCGAAGATGCGGGTGACCTCGGACAGCGCCGTCGCGGCACTCGTCTCACCCGCCCACAGCACGAGCTGCCCGCCGTCGTCTTCCAGCAGCAGCGTGTGGGCCTTGGCGAAGGCGTAGGGCAGGGGGTGACGCATGGCCATGGCGCGTGGCGCGCTCAGGGCGCTTTTTTCTCGGTGGGCGCGCGCATGGGCGGCAGCACGGGCGAGTCGGCCAGCGGCACCACCACGCTGGGCTCGGGCTGGGCGTCGCGCTGCTGGCTGCGGATGATGTCGTAGCGGTCGAGTGTCAGCTTGTCGGTGGCCACACCGTCGCGCAGCACCACCGGGCGCAGGAAGACCATCAAATTCGTGCGCGTCTTGGTGCGGTTCTCGCTGCGAAAGAGCGCGCCGATGCCGGGCAGGTCGCCCAGCAAAGGCACCTTCGAGCGGTTGTCGGTGAAGCGGTCTTCGATCAGGCCGCCCAGCACGATGATGCCGCCGTCGTCGACGATGACGTTGGTCTCGATCAGCCGCTTGTTGGTCGACGGGCCGGCGTTGGTGGTGCCGGGTGCCACCTTGTCGGCCACGCTCGACGACTCCTGGTAAATCTGCATGCGTATCGTGCCGCCTTCGCCCACCTGCGGCTTGATGCGCAGCGTGATGCCGACGTCCTTGCGCTCGATGGTCTGGAACGGGTTGCTGGTGCTGCCACCCGTCTGCGTGAACTGCCCCGTGATGAAAGGCACGTTGGAGCCGACGACGATCTTGGCCTCTTCGTTGTCGACCGTGATGAGGTTGGGTGTGCTGATGATGTTGGTGCTGGTCTGGCTCTGCAAGAGCCGCGCAATCGAGGCCAGCGCATAGGTGCCCCCGAAGTTGCGAATGAGGCCGATGTTGAGACCTTCGCCGAGGTTGATGGAGCCCGTGGCTGCACCGGTTTGCAGGCTGATGATGTTGCCGCTGGCGCCGAAGTTGGTGCCTGCGGCAATGAGGTTCTTGTCGCCCTTGTTGCCGGCAATGCCTTGCCACTGGAAACCGAAATCGGCCGCGTTTTCACCACTCACCTCGACGATCATCGACTCGATGTAGACCTGCGCGCGCCGCGTATCGAGCTGCTCGATCATCGCCCGCACTTGTCGATACAAGGGCTCGGGCGCGGTGATGATGAGCGAGTTGGTGGCCGGGTCGGCCTGGATGAAGCCGCCGGTGGACGGCTGCGCCGCGCCGCTCACAGGTGCCGTGGCGGCCGCACTCGCCCCGCTCGTGTTGCCGGCGATGTTGCCCTGCGCTATCTGCAGCGGGTTTTGCGGCGTCGGGCTCCCGCCAGCGCTGCTGCTGCCGCTGCCCGAGCCGACGGCGGCAAAGGCGGCGCGCACGACGGTGGCCAGTCGCACCGCGTCGGCGTTCTTCAAGTGCACCACCCACATGCCGCCACCGGGGCCGATGCCCGCACTAGGGCGGTCGAGCTTGCTGATGGTGGCGCGCAGGACGGCCAGCCTTGCCGCATTGGGCGCGCGCACGATGAGCGAGTTGCTGCGCGGGTCGGCCAGCACGGTGGTGCCGCCACCACCACCGGGCACGCCGGGCAGCATGACCTGGCCACCGCCATCGGCCAGGCGCTGCACCAGGGTCACGATGTCGCTCGCGACGGCGTGCTGCAGCGGCACGACCTCGATGTCGGTGGCCGCCGGGCTGTCCAGCGCGGCGATGATCTTGCCCAAGCGCAGCAGGTTCTCGGCGTAGTCGGTGATGACCAGCGTGTTGGTGCTGGGGCTGGCGTTGATGGTGTTGTTGGCGGTGATCAGGGGCCGCAGCACGGCCACCAGGTTGTTGGCGTTTTCATAGCGCAGGTTGAAGACCTGGGTGATGACCTGGTCGCCGCGCACCACCACCTCGCCGATCGACACCGTGCCGGCTTGCAGCTTGGCGTCGGCCTCGGGCACGACCTTC
>JANOJR010000358.1:0-2264 GCA_031418855.1 Rubrivivax sp. | reverse complement strand
ACGCTGGAAGGCACGCGGCCACTGCTCGTTGAGCTGCAAGCGCTGGTCGACAGCGGCGGCCCAAGCCCACGGCGCTTGTCGGTGGGCCTGGACCGCGACCGCCTGGCCATGCTGCTGGCGGTGTTGCACCGGCATGCCGGCGTCTCGTGCATGGACCAGGACGTGTTCGTCAATGCGGTCGGCGGCGTGCGCATCGGCGAGCCGGCGGCCGACCTGGCGGTGATGCTGGCGATCCAAAGCAGCCTGCGTGGCAAGCCACTGCCGCGTGGCTTCTTCGCCTTCGGCGAGGTCGGCCTGGCAGGTGAAGTGCGCCCGGCGCCGCGTGGGCAGGAGCGTTTGAAAGAGGCCGCCAAACTGGGGTTTTCGGTCGCGGTCGTGCCCAAGGCGAACGCACCCAAGAAGCCCATTGAAGGCTTGACGGTGCATGCGGTCGAGCGCATCGAACAGGCCATCGATACGGTGCGCGGGCTTTGAGCTCCTAACGCTCAAACCGTAGTGACTTGAACCCGTACATCACACGCCGCCATTCATTGCGCAAGCGCCAGCCGTAGGTCGGCAGCCTCTGCCGCCAGCCGAACTTGCGCGACGGCGCCTGGCTCGGCGCGTCGATCGTCGAGGCCACCTCCTCGTCATGCACACAAGGTGTGGGCGTGAGCAAGCGCACCTTCAAGCCAAAGGTCCAGCCCTGGTCGAAGACATGGTCGTAGGGCAGGCTCATGGGCAACAGGCCGTCGACGTAAGCCTGCGCCGCGCGGCGGTTGATGAGGTAGGCGCTCGAGCCGGTGCAGCGCGAGAGCATCACCGCGAGATGCTGGCCGGGTGCCACTTCAAGCACCTTTTGCGGCGTGCCCGAATGCACGGCGGAAAGTTTGACCATGTCCCAACGATCGGCGTGCGCAATGAGGCCGCGCAGCGCGGCGGGCAAGCGCTCGGTGAGCAGCACATCGTCTTCGAGCACGAGGCCGAACTCGGCGTTAGACGCCAGCATGCGGCGCATCACCTCGACATGCGACAGGTAACATCCGAGCTCACCCAGCAGCGGCTCCATGCCGTGTTTGCGGCGATAGGCTGATCGGTCCAGCCGCGCTTCTTGCGCCGCGCTCAAAGCCCGCGCGTCCACGGCCGCCAGCCGCTCGAAATCCAAGCCCAAACGAGCCATCTGCGCTGTGATGCGGCCCAGCCGCTCAGGCGCCCTGTCGAGGTTGATGACCCATGTTTGCAAACGATCCATACGAATTATTCTCGACGATGCCCCGGCTTGAATTGAAGGCGGCGCCATGTCAGCGTTGATGTCCTGGGGCCTGGCCTTGGCCGCCGTCGTGACGGGCTATGTGGCCTACGGCTGGCCCGGCGTGGTGATGGCCTTGAGCGTGGTGGTGTTCTGGCTGCTGCTGCAATTCAGCCGCGCGCTGCGCACCATGCGCACGGCCGCGGGCCGGCCCATTGGCAACGTGAAAAGCGCCGTCATGCTGCACAGCAAGCTGCACGT
The DNA here is from genome assembly GCA_031418855.1 of Rubrivivax sp. Classification (GTDB taxonomy): domain Bacteria; phylum Pseudomonadota; class Gammaproteobacteria; order Burkholderiales; family Burkholderiaceae_C; genus Rubrivivax. The sequence goes on along the minus strand of JANOJR010000358.1, from coordinate 775 downwards.
CGGCATGCGGCTGATGCACCTCATCAAGCTCACGCACAGCCTTGGCACGCCGCTTGGAAATGCACCAGGCCGAGACCCCGAACGCTTTCGCTGGGCCGACGACAGCGGTGACGCGGTGAGCGTCGAGCTCGTCGACGGCAAGCTCACGCGCTGGACGCTGGAGCGCGCAGCATCACCCGAAGCCGACCAAGCCGCCTCGTAGAATTCGCGCCTCCCCTTAGCTTGAAGTGAGACTCCCATGTCGATGTCCGACCGTGACGGCAAGATCTGGATGGACGGCCAGATGGTCGAGTGGCGCGACGCCAAGATCCACGTGCTGAGCCACACCCTGCACTACGGCTGCGGCGCTTTCGAAGGCGTGCGCGCCTACAAAACTGCGCAGGGCACGACGGCGATCTTTCGCTTGAAAGAGCACACCGAGCGCCTCTTCAACAGCGCCAAGATCCTGCGCATGAAGATCCCCTTCACGCCGCAACAGGTGATGGACGCGCAGTGCGCCGTGGTGCGCGAAAACAAGCTCGAGAGCGGCTACCTGCGCCCACTGACCTGGATCGGCGACGCCAAACTCGGTGTCAGCCCCCGCGGCAACACCATCCACCTGATGGTCGCCGCCTGGCCCTGGGGCGCTTACCTGGGTGAAGACGGCATGAAGCGCGGCATCCGCGTCAAGACCAGCAGCTACACGCGCCACCACGTCAACATCACCATGACGCAGGCCAAGGCGGTGAGCAACTACACCAACTCGATCCTGGCCAACATGGAAGCCACCGACGAC
>JANOJR010000357.1:0-11026 GCA_031418855.1 Rubrivivax sp. | reverse complement strand
CCGCGACGACGTCGCCATCACCGGGGCCGTGGTCGCCATGGCGCACCGCTTGGGCAAGGAGGTGGTCGCCGAGGGCGTGGAGACCAAGGCGCAGCTGCGCTTCCTGCGTGACATCGGCTGCGACGAGGTTCAGGGCTATCTGCTGGGGCGCCCGGTGCCCGCGCGGGAACTGAGCCAGCGGCTCGGGCCCATGGCGTCCAAGTCCAGACGGCCCCATCGCAACGCCGCCACCGCCACCTAGACGGCGACGCCGCGTCGGCTGCGCCGCGCCCGCCCACCACGCTGGCGAGGTGCCCACCGTGCCGCAGAATCCGCCAACCCATTTTTCCTGGCGCAGCCAGGCGGAGCCCCGATTGACCGACGCTTTCATCCTCACCCTGTCCTGCCCTGACCGCGCCGGCATCGTGCATGCCGTCACCGGCGTGCTTGCCGCGCAAGGCGGCAACATCAGCGAAGCCGCGCAGTTCAACGATCAGGACACGGGCCTGTTCTTCATGCGCGTGCGCTTTGCGGCACCGGGTGCGACGGTGGCCACGCTGTCAGCGCCGCTGGCCGAGCTGGCACGCAGCATGGGTATGAAGTGGCAGCTCACCGAGGCGCAGGCGCGCATGCCCACGGTGATCATGGTCAGCAAGCTCGGCCACTGTTTGAACGATCTGCTCTTCCGCTACCGTTCGCAGTTATTGCCGCTGGACATCCGCGCCATCGTCTCCAACCATCGCGACTACTACCAGCTCGCGGCCAGCTACGACATTCCCTTCCACCACATCCCGGTGACGGCGTCGACCAAGGCGCAAGCCGAGGCCAAGCTGCTGGAGATCGTGGCGGCCGAACGCGCCGAGCTGGTGGTACTGGCGCGCTACATGCAGGTGCTGAGTGATGACTTGTGCCGCGCACTCGAAGGCCGCGCCATCAACATCCACCACTCTTTCCTGCCCAGCTTCAAAGGCGCGCGGCCGTACTTTCAGGCGCATGAGCGCGGCGTGAAGATCATCGGCGCCACGGCGCATTACGTCACCGCCGAGCTCGACGAAGGCCCGATCATCGAACAAGACATCGCGCGCGTGGACCACTCTAACGACCCACAGGAGCTGACTGCGATGGGCCGCGATGTCGAAAGCGCCGTGCTCGCGCGCGCCGTGACCTGGCATGCGCAGCGCCGCGTGCTGGTGAATGGGCACAAGACGGTGGTCTTCAGGTAGCGCGTTCGAGAGAAGGCAGCCGCGCGATGCACACCGACCCTATCCTCATCGAGCTGCCCAGTGCGCTGGAAACCTCGCGGCTGCGACTGCGCCCGCCGCAGGCCGGTGACGGCGACAGGGTCTGCGCGGCGGTGACGGAGTCCCTGCCCCAGCTGCGCCTGTTTCTGGCCTCGCTGCCCTGGGTGGCCAGCGACCCCACGCCCGCGTCGTCAGAGATCTGGTGCCGCAACGCCCAGGCTAACTTTCTGGCGCGCAAGGACATGCCGTATTTGTTGTTCGACAAGGCCGCGGGCGACACCGACGTGATGGTCGGCGTGGTCGGCCTGCACCGCCCGGTGTGGGGCACGCCGAAGTTCGAAGTCGGCTACTGGGTGCGCACGCGCTTTGCGGGCCAGGGCTACATCAGCGAAGGCGTGCAGGCGCTGACCGAGATGGCGTTGGCACAACTGCACGCCGCCCGCGTCGAGCTCATCACCGACGAAGACAACGCCGCCTCGCGGCGCATCGCACAGCGCTGCGGCTACGTGCTTGAAGGCACCTTGCGCAACGAGCGCCGTGCGCCTGATGGCACGCTGCGGCACACCTGCATGTACGCGCGCACGCCAAATGGCTGAGCGTTGGCATCCGTCTTGCTAGCTTTGCTCGGGCATCGCACCCGAACCACCAGCAAGCCACGCGCCACACTTGCCCAGCGCGCTGGCCACGGAGACTCACCATGAAAAGACGCCAACTGTTGACCGCAGGCGCATCCCTGCTCGCGGCCCCCGCCTTCGTTGGCGCGCAATCCAGCGGCTGGCCCACGCGCGGGCCGATCCGCTTGATTGCACAGTTCCCGCCGGGCGGCCTGGTCGATGTGGTGTCGCGCCTGATGGCGCCGCACCTGACGCAGGCGCTCGGGCAATCGGTGGTGGTGGAAAACCGCCCCGGCGCGGGTGGCCTGATCGGCACCGACTACGTGGCCAAGCAAGCGGCCGACGGCTACACGCTCTTGGTCAGCCACGCGGCCGTGCACGTGTATGCAACGGCCACGCGGCGCACGATGCCTTTTGATGCCTTGAACGACTTCAGCCATATGGGCATGCTGGTCGAAGCGCCCATGGTGCTGGCCGTGCGCGCGCAGTCGCCCTTCCAGAGCCTGGAGCAGTACGTCACCGCCGCGCGGACCAAGCCGGTGCGCTACGGCACTTCGGGCATCGGCTCGGCCAACCATCTCTACGGCGAACTGCTGAAGATCGAAGGCCGCGCGCCCCAGCACGACCACGTGCCTTACCAAGGCAGCGCACCGGCCATGCAAGACCTGCTGGGTGGCCAGATCGAGAGCGTGTTCGACCCCATCACCACCAACGTGGCCGCGCTCAAGGCAGGCTCGCTGCGCGCGCTGGCGGTGTCCACGCCGCGGCGCCTGGCGGCGCTGCCCAACATCCCTACCTTTGCCGAGCAAGGCTTCTCCAGCCTGACGGGCTCGCAGTGGCTGGGCCTGTCCGCCCCCAAGGGCCTGCCCGCACCCATCGTGCAGCGCTTGACGGCCCTGATTCCCGACGTGCTGGCCCGCCCAGACGTGATGGCGCGGCTGGAAGACTTGCAAACGCTGCCGCGAAGCCCGAACGTCATCGGCGACGACTTTGCGAGGCTGGTGCGCACGCAAATCGAATCGTGGCGCGCCGTGGCGCGAAGCGCTAACGTCGAGGTCATCGGCTGAGCCAGCCCCAAGGACCAGAGCACGCGCATGAGGCACGCCGCACCGCACGCCACAAGCCCGACAACGCCCATCACCGCCGCGCAGGTGGTCGACGAATTCCTGCGCCTGATCATGATTCCCGACCCCGTGGCCGCGCGGCGCTACACCGCAGCGGGCATGCGCATCCGCTTCACCGGTGGGCGCGCCATGAGCGACCCCACCGAGTGCACCAAGTTCAACGCATCGCGCTACAAATGGGTGAAAAAGCGCATCGAACGCACTGAAGTGGTGATCGGCAGCGCAGGCACTGGCGCCGACACCGTCGTCTACAGCCTGGGCACGCTGTACGGAGAATGGCCCGATGGCAGCGCGTTTGAAGGCAACCGCTACGTTGACCGCTATGTCGTGCGCGCGGGCCTGATCACCGAGATGGACGTGTGGAACGACAGCGCCGAATGGATGTTGGTGCGCGCGGGTTTGGCCACACTGTGACGGCCTGATGCCGGCCACCTACATCGGCGCGCTGCCCACGCACGGCCGCTTCGACTACCAGGCCATCACCCAGCGCGAGCCCTACCGCTGGCCCGGCGGCGCGGGCCTGGCGGTGTACCTTGGCTTCAACATCGAACACTTCGCGTTTGGCCAAGGGCTGGGCGCGAATTTAGGGCCGAGCAGCTCGCAGCCCGATGTCTTGAACTACAGCTGGCGTGAGTACGGCAACCGTGTGGGCGCATGGCGCTGCCTCGAACTCTTCGACAGCCTGGGCCTGCCCGCTGCGGCCTTGATCAACACGGCCCTCTTTGAGCATTGCCCCGAGCTCGTGGCCGCCTGCGTGGCGCGTGGCCACGAGCTGGTGGGCCACGGCCACAGCAATGCCGAGCGCCAAGGCGGGCTCGACGAAGCGAGCGAGCGCGAGCTGCTGCTGCAATGCCGCGAGCTGATCCAAGCGCACAGCGGCCAGACGCCACAGGGCTGGTTGTCGCCGTGGATTTCCGAGAGCCTGCTCACGCCCGACCTGCTGACCGAGACCGGCTACAGCTACACCCTGAACTGGTGCCACGACGAGCAGCCGCTGCCTATGCGCACGCGCAGTGGTCAGCCACTGTGGGCCGTGCCCTACCCGCAAGAGCTCAATGACATTCCGATGATCATGGGCCGCCACCTTGATGGCAAAGACTTCGCGCAGATGATCATCGACCAGCTCGACGAGATGCTGCTGCAAACGCAAGACCCGCAGGCCCCCGCGTTGGTGATGGGCATTGCGTTGCACCCCTACATCGTGGGCCAGCCCTATCGGCTGCGCCACCTGCGCCGGGCGCTTGCGCGCGTGGCCGCCGCGCGGGACGCCGGTGGGGTGTGGATGGCGACACCGGGCGCGATCTTTCGCCACGCCATGCAGGCCGCAGCGTGATCAACAGCGTTGGCGCCCGCGGGCGCTACGACACCACTTGGTAGTACAAATTCTGCGGATGCCGCGCCTGCGCAAAGAAGAACCAGCGCTCGGCCGCCAGCCCCGGCCACTGCACGGCGCAGGCGGCCAGCCACAGCGCCACGCTGTCGGCGTTGAGCGCCCACAGCATCAGCGCCACAGGCAAAACAAACCCGAGTGCGATGAACGTTAGCCGGATCTGGCCCAGGGCCGCGCTACCAGCTCGGTGAAAGAACTCACGGGTGTTGAAGGCACCGGCCGACATGCCCATCGAGGTCTGCTTAAGCACCCGCGCCTTGATGCCGGTGGCCGATTGCAGCGTGCTCTTATGCTTGAGCCGCGCGTTGCGACGCAGTGCCAAGAGGCGCACCGCCAGCGCCGCCACGGTAAAGCGCAAGGCCCAGGGCGCGGCGGCTTCCAGTAGCGCGGCTTCATCCGCAAAGGCGGCCAGTGCGCAGGTCAGCACCAGGCCCGAGGACATGCCGATGAAGATGAAGCCGGCGTGCGTGAGCGGGTGCGCCCATTCCTGAATGAAGCGCAGGCAGGCGTAGATCATGGCCGTGCACCACCACAGCAGCAGCGCCAGCACGATGACGAGGGCCAACCACTCGCCGGCTACGCGCTCCACGAACCACCACGTCACCGCCACCGCAGCGATGAAGGCCGGCAGCACGATGACTTCACGCGAGAGCCACGAGGTGCGCCACATCAGCACCGCGCGCCAGGCACGTTCGGGCCGGCCCAGATGCAGGGTGGACGCTCCCAGGCCGAAGAGCAGCATCACCAGCGCCAGCAGCAGGCTGCGGCTCTGGAACGCCTGTGCCATCGGGATGTCTGTGAGCCGCGCCAGCGCCAGCGCCACCACCAGGCCTTGCGCGGCACCCGCCACGGTGGTGAAGACGATGACCGACCAGGCTGGGTTCATGCGCCACCGTCCGTCGAAGGCGTGACGCGACGCGGCAGGTACTGGTTCGCCGGCTTGGTGTCCCACTCGGGCATCAGTGGATAACCACCGCGCTCACGGATGGCTTGGCTGACCTCGGAGGCCGGGTCGTTCACGTCGCCGAACAAGCGCGCCCCGGTCGGGCAGGCCATCACGCAGGCAGGTTTGCGCTCCTCTTTGGGCAAGGCCTGGTCGTAGATGCGGTCCACGCACAGGGTGCACTTGGTCATGACCTGGCGCACTTCGTCGATCTCGCGCGCGCCGTAAGGGCAGGCCCAGGCGCAGTACTTGCAGCCGATGCACTTGTCATAGTCGACCAGCACGATGCCGTCTTCTTTGCGCTTGTAGCTGGCCCCCGTGGGGCACACCGGCACGCAGGGCGGGTCTTCGCAGTGCAGGCAACTCTTGGGGAAGTGCACGGTCTCGGTGTTCGGGAACTCTCCGGCTTCATACGTTTGCACGCGGTTGAAGAAGGTACCCGTGGGGTCGGCGCCGTAGGCGTTGAGGTCCGCCAGCGGACCGGCGCTGCCCGACGAATTCCACTGCTTGCAGCTCGTCACGCAGGCGTGGCAGCCGACGCAGACGTTGAGGTCGATGACCAGGGCGAGCTGCTTAGCCAGGGTCTCGGGTGCGGCGCTCATGGCTTCTTCCTTCCGGCGAAATACGTCAGCACCGACGTCACGCCACCCAACACGCCATGTACCGGTGGTACCGCCGCAACTTGCGGGAAGCTCACTTCGGGCTCACCCGGCTCGGCCGGCCGAATGCGCACGCGCACGTCGTACCAACCGGCTTGGCCGGTGATGGGGTCGCTGTTGCTGATCGTGCCCTGCCCCATTGGCAGCTCCTCGCTGATCAAGTGGTTCAGCAAGAACCCTTTGCGCGACTCATCCGCCCCCGGCTCCAGGTGCCAGGCACCGCTGGCCTTGCCGATAGCGTTCCACGTCCATACCGTGCCGGGCTCGACCGCTTCGCTATAGCGCAGCATGCAGCGCACCTTGCCCCAGCGGCTTTCGACCCAGGCCCAGCCGCCGTCGCTAACGCCCGCCGTACGTGCCGTCACGGGGCTGACAAAGAGGTAGTTGTGGCTGTGGATCTGCCGCAGCCAGGCGTTTTGCGAATCCCACGAGTGGTACATCGCCATCGGCCGCTGGGTGATGGCCGCCAGCGGGTATTCGGCCTTGTCGGTGCAAGCTTCTTCGAGCGGTGCATACCAAAACGGCAGTGGGTCGAAGTAGGTGTTGATGCGCTCGCGCAAGCGTTCGGGTGGCTGGCGGCAACCGCTCTTGCCCTGCGCGGCCAGGCGAAAGGATTGCAGCGTGTCGGAGTACAGCGCCAGCTGCACCGGGTCGCTCTTTTGGCGCCAGCCTTTGGCTTTGGCGAAGTCCAGATAGCCCTGGTTCCAGTTGCGCATGTACTGCTGGTCTTTGGGCAGATGAAACTGGAAGACGCAGTTGTTCTTGGCGTACATCTCCCACTGCTTGGGGTTGGGTTCACCGCGCAGATGCTGGTCACCGTCCTTGCCACGCCAGCCCATCAGGAAGCCGATGCCGGGTGCGGGCTGGAAGTTGACGACGAAATCGGGGTAGTCCTTGAACTTGCGCTCACCTTGATCGTTAGTGAAGGCGGGGAATTTCAGGCGGCCGGCGAGTTCGATCAACACTTCCTGGAAGGGCTTGCACTGGCCAAGAGGTGGCACGACCGGCACACGCACCGAATCGACCGGGCCGTCGAATTCGCTGATCGGGCGGTCGAGCATGCTCATCACGTCGTGGCGTTCGAGATAAGTCGTATCGGGCAGCACCAGGTCGGCAAAGGCCACCATCTCGCTCTGGAAGGCATCACAGACGACGAGAAACGGAATCGCGTAGTCACCGTCGGCATGTTTGCGATTCAGCATCTCACGCACGGCCATGGTGTTCATGGTGCTGTTCCAGGCCATGTTGGCCATGAAGATCAGCAGCGTGTCGATGCGGTACGGGTCACCCTTCACCGCGTTGGTGATGACGTTGTGCATCAGCCCGTGGGCCGAGAGCGGGTGCTCCCACGAGAAGGCATGGTCGATGCGGATGGGCTTGCCATCCTTCGTCACCGCCAGCTCATCGGGGTGGGCCGGGAAGCCTAGAGGCGCGGCGTTCAGCGGCGTGTTCGGCTTGATCATCGCCTCGTCGTTGAAGGCGCGGTAGTTGGGCACGATGTGGCGCGGGTACGGCGCCTTGTGGCGAAAGCCGCCCGGGCGGTCGATGGTGCCGAGCAAGCTCATCATCACCGCGAGCGCGCGCACCGTTTGAAAGCCGTTGCTGTGTGCCGCCAGGCCACGCATGGCGTGAAAGGCCACCGGCCGCGCCGTCGTCGTCGGGTGCGTTTTGCCCCAGGCGTCGGTCCAGGCAATCGGCAGCTCAAAGGCTTGCTGAAAAGCGGCGTGGCCGAGCTCACGTGCGAGCTTCTTGATGCGCTCGGCGGGGATGCCGGTGATCGCCGACGCCCACTCGGGTGTGCACGGCGCCACGCGCTCACGCAGCAGCTGAAAGCTCGGCACCACCGGCGTGCCATCGGCGAGCTGATAGCGGCCTTCAAGCGCCGGGTCGCAGCCGTCGGCAATGCCCTCGGGGTAAGCAGCTAACACGCGAGACGAGCTGACATCCCACACCAGCTTGTTGTGCGGGTTGCGGCCATCGCCGGGCGGGCCTTTGGTCGGATCGGGGTCGAAGGCAAAGAGGCCCTCACGCTCGCCGCCGTCTTGCACCACCAGTTGCGGCGCGTTGGTGAAGCGTTTCAGGAAAGGCTTGTCGATGAGGTCGTGCGCGATCAGCTCGTGCATCAGCGCCATGAAGAGCGCGCCGTCGGTGCCCGGCCGAATGGGAATCCACTCGTCGGCGATGGCCGAATAGCCCGTGCGCACCGGGTTGATGGAGATGAAGCGGCCGCCGTCGCGCTTGAACTTACTCAGCGCAATCTTCATCGGGTTGCTGTGGTGGTCTTCGGCTGTGCCGATCATCACAAAGAGCCGCGCGTGGTCGAGGTCGGGCCCGCCGAATTCCCAGAACGAACCACCGATGGTGTAAATCATGCCGGCGGCCATGTTCACCGAACAAAAGCCGCCGTGCGCGGCGTAGTTGGGCGTGCCGAACTGGCGTGCAAAGAGGCCCGTCAGCGCCTGCATCTGGTCGCGCCCGGTGAAGAGCGCGAACTGCTTGGGGTCGGTGCTGCGAATGGTCTGCAAACGCTCGGTCAGGATCTCGAAGGTCTTCTCCCAAGAGATCGGTTCGAACTCACCCGCGCCGCGCGCACTGCCGGCCTTGCGCAGCAGCGGCATGGTCAGCCGCGCAGGCGACACCTGCTTCATGATTCCGGCGCTGCCCTTGGCGCAAATAACACCCTTGTTGATTGGGTGCTCGGGGTTGCCGTCGATGTAGCGCACTTCGCCGTCGCGCAAGTGCACGCGGATGCCACAGCGGCACGCACACATGTAGCAGGTGGTGCATTTGACTTCGGTGGTGGCGCCCGGGGCGGGCGGCGCCAAGGGGTCGTGCAGGGGGTCTTTGGACAGCCAGTTCAGCATGAAGACTTTCGGGCCAGGGCGACCGCCGCAGTATGGCCTGCGATCACCGCCTCTTCGTTGGTGCGCATGACGCGCACCGTCACAGCGCTGTCGCGCTGGCTGATGACGCTGGCACCCTGCTCGTTCGCGGCGGCGTCAAGCTTCATGCCCAGCCAGGCGGCACCTTGCAGCACATGTTCGCGCACCAATGCCGCGTGCTCGCCGATGCCACCCGTGAAGACCAGCGTGTCGATGCCGCGCAGTGCGGCGGCCATGCCGGCGAGTTCACGCAGCAAGTGCTCCACGAAGTAGTCCACAGCCATGCGCGCATTTGGCTCGTTAGACGCCAGCAGGTCGCGCATGTCGCTGGAGACGCCAGAAAGCCCAAGCAGCCCTGACTCCTGATGCAACAGCCGCGACACCTGCTCGGCCGTGCGGCCCTGGCGCAGCAAGTGCAGCACGACTGCCGCGTCAATGCGGCCGCAGCGTGTTCCCATCGGCAGGCCGTCCAGCGGCGAGAAGCTCATCGTCGTGGCCACCGAGCGGCCCTGCGCCATGGCGCACAGCGAGGCACCGTTGCCCAGGTGCGCCACCACCACACGGCCCATCGCTGCAGCCGGGTCAAGTGAGTGCAGCTGCGCCAGGATTGACTCATACGACAGGCCATGAAAGCCGTAGCGCTGCACGCCCAAGTCATGCAGCGCCTGCGGCAGCGCAAAGCGTTGGTTCAGCGCGGGCTGGCTGCGGTGAAACGCGGTGTCGAAACACGCTACCTGCGGCACACCGGGGAAGGCCGCGCGCGCGGCACGCACACCGGCCAGGTTGTGCGGTTGGTGCAGTGGCGCCAACGCTTGCAATTCACTGATGCGATCGAACACCGCATCGTCAATCAAAGCCGGGCCGTCAAATTCCGCGCCACCGTGCACGATGCGGTGGCCAACCGCTTTGACCTGTGCACTACCGATGCGCGTCAAGACTTGCTGCAGGGCGGCTTCATGCGTCAGCCCTTCGCCGCCCAGGCCTTCGACCTGCCCCGACTGCTGCGGCTTGGTGAAGTCGCCCGCTTCATCGAACAGCGCGAACTTGATCGATGAGGAGCCGGCGTTGAGGGTCATCAGGTTCATGTGGCCGATCTGTAGTTGCATGTGCAATCGGTCAGCATGCAAAGGCAAAAATGTTGCCCGCTTGCACCTGCGCGGCGATCAGCGGCCAGGGGCGCTGTGTTCCGTTCATGTCCCCCGGGCCGGGAGTACCCGACCCTCCTCCTTTACTTCACTCCACACAGCGCCCCTGCCCGCCGCTCGCACCACCACCACTGGCGTCCGAGCATGGCGAATCCGCGAACGCCACAGGCCAAGCGGCTGGCCGGGACGGCGGGTGACCGGCGCAGCGAAGTAAAGGGGGAGGCCGGGTACCCCCGGCCGGAGGACATGAGCGGAGCCGGTCACTCGCTGTCCTGGCCAGCAGCGGTGAGGTCGCCAACACAAAGCAGCGAACAAATCCAACACCACCTCAAACGTAGTCCTTGTACTTATCCAGAAATCGAACAGGTTTCGCCAGCGCGTCACGCCGGAAAGGATCACCAAGCTCACGCGTGCACATGATCTCGATGACACAGGTCTTGCTCTGGTTCATCTGCATATCGATGGCCCGCTTCAAGGCCGGACCCACGTCTTCGAGCTTGTCGACGACGATGCCTTCGGCGCCCATGGCGATGGCGATGCCGGCGAAACTTTGGTTGTCGAGCTCACCGGCCACGAAGCGGCGGTTGTAGAAGTCGACCTGGTTCTTCTTCTCGGCGCCCCACTGGCGGTTGTGGAAGACCACCGCCGTGACGGGGATGTCGTGGCGCACGCAAGTCATGATCTCGCTCATGCTCATGCCCCAGGCACCGTCACCCGCGTAGGCCACGGCCGGGCGGTCGGGCGCGGCGACCTTGGCGCCGATCATCGTTGGCAAGGCGTAGCCGCAGTTGCCAAAACTCATGGGTGCGAAGAAGCTGCGCGGCTCCTCAAAACGCAGGTAGCTGTTGGCGATGGCATTGATGTTTCCGATGTCGGTGCTGACCATCACACGCGGTGGCATGGCTTTCTCTAACTCGCGAAGTACTTGGCGTGGGTGTAGCCACGACTTTCCAGTTTCAGCGCCCTCTTTCTTGGCTTCTTCGATGACGTCTAGGCTGTAGGCGTCGCGCTCGTGGGTCCACTCGGTCAGCTCTTTCTCCCACGCCGCT
>JANOJR010000356.1:0-2638 GCA_031418855.1 Rubrivivax sp. | reverse complement strand
CGTGCGCATGGTCTATTCACCGGCCGACGCGCTCAAGCTCGCGCAAGAGCAGCCCACGCGCGAGGTGGTGTTCTTCGCCATCGGGTTCGAGACCACCACGCCGCCCACTGCGCTGGTGATCCTGGAAGCCGCGCGGCTGGGTCTGAAGAACTTCAGCGTCGTCTGCAACCATGTGCTCACACCTGCGGCCATCACCCACATCCTGGACTCGCCCGAGGTACGCGAGCTCGGCACGCTCAGGCTCGACGGCTTCATCGGCCCGGCGCACGTCTCCACGATCATCGGCAGCCGGCCCTATGAATTTTTCGCCGAGGAATACGGCAAGCCCGTGGTCATCGCCGGCTTCGAGCCGCTAGACGTGATGCAGGCGATCCTGATGTTGATACGTCAGTTGAACGAGGGCCGCGCCGAGGTGGAAAACGAGTTCACGCGTGCCGTCACGCGCGAAGGCAACGTCAAAGCGCAGGCGTTGGTGAGCGAGGTCTTCGAGCTGCGCCGCAGCTTTGAGTGGCGCGGCCTGGGCCAGGTGCCGTACAGCGCGCTGCGTCTGCGTGCCTCGTTCGCAAGCTTCGACGCCGAGCGCCGCTTTGACTTGGTGACGCAGGTGGTGGCGGACAACAAAGCTTGTGAGTGTGGTGCCATCCTGCGCGGCGTGAAGCAGCCGCGCGACTGCAAGGTCTTTGGCACGGTGTGCACGCCAGAGACGCCCATCGGCTCGTGCATGGTTTCCAGCGAAGGTGCCTGCGCGGCGTATTACAGCTACGGGCGCTTTCGCGACATCGCGGTGGTGGCGGCGGCAGCATGAATAGCGACGCAAAAACGGTCAAGCGCGGCTACGTGCGCCCGCTCGACATCAAGCATGGCCATGTGGAGCTTGCGCACGGCGCGGGTGGGCGCGCCATGGCGCAACTGGTCGAACAGCTCTTCGCCGCCGCCTTCGACAACGCCTGGCTGAACCAGCGCAACGACGGCGCGCTGCTGCCCCAGCCCGCGGGGCGCATCGTCATGGCCACCGACTGCCACGTCATCACGCCGCTCTTCTTCCCCGGCGGTGACATCGGTTGCCTCTCGGTGCACGGCACGATCAACGACGTGGCCATGCTCGGCGCCACGCCGCTGTACCTGGCCGCAGGTTTCATCCTTGAAGAGGGTTTGCCGCTGGCCGACTTGAAGCGCATCGTCGTCTCGATGGCGCGCGCCTCGCGCGAGGCCGGTGTGCCCATCGTCACCGGCGACACCAAGGTCGTGGAGGCCGGCAAGGGTGACGGCGTCTTCATCACCACCACCGGCGTGGGCGTGGTGCCGCCGGGCATCACGATCTCGGGCGAGCAGGCACGCTGTGGCGACAAGATACTTGTTAGCGGCACGCTCGGCGACCACGGCATGGCGGTGATGTCGCAGCGCGAATCGCTGGGCTTTGGCAGCGAGCTGCGCTCGGACACCGCGGCGCTGCACGGCCTGGTGGCGGCGATGCTCGCGGCCGTGCCCGACGTGCACGTGCTGCGCGACCCCACACGCGGCGGCCTGGCCACCACGCTCAACGAAATCGCGGTGCAGTCGGGCGTGGGCATGTTGATCGACGAAGCCAGCGTGCCCCTGCTGCCGCAGGTGGCGGCCGCCTGTGAATTCCTCGGCCTGGACCCGCTGTACGTGGCCAACGAAGGCAAGCTCGTGGCCATCGTGCCGGCCGCGCGGGCGCCGCAGCTGCTGGCGGTGATGCGCGCGCACCCGCTGGGGCGCGACGCGGCGATCATCGGCGAGGTCATCGACGATGCGCAGCGTTTCGTGCAGATGCGCACGACGCTTGGCGGGCGGCGCATCGTCGACTGGCTCACCGGCGAGCAGCTTCCGCGCATCTGTTGATGCGCATCCTTTTCCTCACGCGCAGCTTCAACAGCTTGGCGCAGCGGCTATGGCTGGCGCTGCGCGAAGAAGGGCATGAGCTCGCACTCGAGTACGACATCAGCGACGCGGTGACGATCGAGGCCGTCGAGCTCTTTGCGCCCGACTTGTTGATCGCGCCCTACCTGCAGCGCGCCATTCCCGCAGCCGTGTGGCAGCAGCTGATCTGCTTCGTGGTGCACCCTGGTGTGGTGGGCGACCGCGGGCCCTCGGCGCTGGACTGGGCCATCGCCGAGGGCCAGCAAGACTGGGGTGTCACGGTGCTGCAAGCCAGCGCCGAGATGGACGCCGGCCCCGTCTGGGCCAGCGAGCCGTTTGCCATGCGCGAGGCCCGCAAGTCCAGCCTGTACCGGCGCGAAGTCTGCGACGCCGCCGTGCACGCCGTGCTGCGCGCGGTGCGCCACGTCAGCCAGCATGGCGCCACGCCGCCGCCACCGCCACCGGCCGACCCGCGCGGGCGCTGGCGAGCCGTCATGCGCCAGGAAGACCGCACCATTGACTGGCAGCACGACGACACGGCGAGCGTCTTGCGCAAGATCCACGCGGGGGACGGTGCGCCGGGTTTGCGCGACCAACTCTTCCGCGTCACTTGTCAGTTATTCGACGCCCACGCCGAACCGCTGGCGCCGCGCGGCCAGCCCGGCGAACTGCTGGCCCGGCGCGGCCACGCCGTGCTGCGTGCCACGCGCGACGGTGCGGTTTGGCTGGGCCATGTGCGCCGGCTTGATGTGCCTGA